>CAYVWM010000050.1:0-13840 GCA_964455505.1 uncultured Anaerolineaceae bacterium | reverse complement strand
CTGCGGATATTCTTTGATCATTTCCGGCATTTTTTTCAAAATAATGTTATTTCCGTCACCATTGCTGCGCGGTAGAATGTGCCAGTGGATGTGGAAAACGCTCTGCTGTGCTTCAGGTCCGGAGTTGTTAATGAGTTGCACATTTGTAATTCCAAGTTTTTCCCGGTAAAGTTGGCAAACATCCTGAACAGTACTTACTAATGCATGCAGTTCTTCCTTCGGGATATCATAGATGTTGCTGTAGTGATGTTTAGGTATGACCAATGTATGATAGGGACAAACAGGCTCCAGATCGAGAAATACGATGCAGCAATCATTTTCAGTGACCTTCCAAGCAGGAATTTCTCCACTGGCGATTTTACAAAAGACACATTCTTCCATTCAGATTTCCTCTCCATCCTTAAATATCAGATTAGTTCGATGAATTTTGCATATTGTTGGATCAACGCCTAACAATTGTAGTAATTCATCTGGTCGCCCACTTTTGTTAGGTTCAGCACGCATACGCAGGTGCAGGACTTCATTTCCAGTACCGCTCTTCCACATCCACTTCTCCACCAATGGCCTTAAATTAACCACTTTGCGTCTTCGTTTATAAAGGATTTCTTGTGCTTCTAATAATGTTTCTAAGGCTGATTTTAAGGTATCGGTGTTGATAGAATCTGGGAAAGTTATGGTGTATTCACTGGAAACAAGGCTGGCCTGCAAACTTGGAAGTTGGTTTGAAACTTCTATAGCATTCAAAATCTGTATATCTGCTGGCAATGATTTTTGAAGGTTTTTTACAATTGTCGCAAGATCCAACGGTTGATTAAGCCAGATGTCCAGCAATTCACAATCGCTCGAAAAACCCAATGGCAATGCGCTGGCCAGGTTTAGACGGACTTTTGGGTTAAATCCTTGTGAATACCGAATTGGTAAACCTGAACGTCGAAATGCTCTTTCAAAAAGCCGCTGTGTATCAAGATGACCGATGAAGCGGAGGTCTCCATGTATGCTGAACTTAATCCTGTAGCGGTGTGGGGTGTTGTTAATCACAAGGGCACCCCCAATAAACACTCTGAGGATCCGGCCGAATTTCTCCAAAGTCGTCCAATATTCCGCAGTGATAGCAAGTTTGCCTGCAATCTGGACGGGTCTTGGCAGCCTTGCTGAGTTTCATATCCTGTATCAGAAATTTTTTACTTACTCCAGTACTGATGTGGTCCCATGGCAGTATTTCGTCAATGCTGCGTTCCCGGTAGGTATAAAAGTTCGGATCAATTCCGTTCTGTTCAAAAGCCTTTTTCCATGACTCAAGATTGAGTTTTTCAGTCCAGGCATCAAATTTTGCGCCATTTTGCCAGGCGTTGTAAATCACCTCTCCTAACTTTCTATCACCTCGTGAAAGCCAACTTTCAAGCTGTGTTGTTTCAAGAGGATTAAAGGACATCTTTATGCCTGTTTTTCGGGTGCCTTCACGAAGAAGATCGATTTTTTCCTGAAGTACCCCGAAATCGTCTACGCAATACCATTGAAATGGGGTATGAGGTTTGGGGATGAATGTGGCAATCCCTAGATGAATGCGTATCCGGTTTCCGTGAATAGATTTTCCCATTTTTTGGATTTTTTTGGCAAGATCCAAAATTGCCTGTACATCTTCTATTGTTTCCTGGGGAAGACCAATCATGAAATAAAGTTTCAGGCTCAGCCAGCCATGCTCAAAAACCTTACGGACGGTTTCCATTAAAACTTCTTCTTCCAAGGGCTTGTTGATAATTGCGCGCATGCGTTCTGTGGCTGCTTCAGGGGCAAAAGTAAACCCACCGCCAGGTCTGAGGTCTTTGAGTTCATCCATCAAATCAACTGAAAATGAAGCTATCCTCAACGATGGCAGGCTGACAAGAACGCGAGAGTCATGAAAGTTTTCATAAACCTCGCGAACCAGTTCAACGATTTGACGATGGTCAGAAGATGATAGCGATAACAAGCCAACTTGCTCATAACCAGTCTGTTCAAGACCTTTTCTGACTGCATCAACAATATCTTTTACAGGGCGTTCTCTAACAGGACGGTTCACCATTCCTGCATGACAGAATCGACATCCACGCGTGCAGCCGCGCATAATCTCAACAGAAATGCGGTCGTGCACCGTTTCTACATTGGGAACTAAAAAACGGGTGGGTGCTGGTGGTAATTCTGTAACTATTCTTTTTTTGATGGGCAATGGAAAATTGGATTGCATTGCCTGGAATTTGGCAATGGTTCCATCGGGATGGTAATCGACCGAATACAGCGAGGGTACATACACCCCATGTATTGTTGCTAATTTTTCATGCAGAGCCTGTCGCGGTTCTCCGGATCCTCTCCATGAGGAATACGTCTTCGAAAGGTCAAGGATGAGTTCTTCCCCTTCACCAATTGCAAAAGCATCGATAAAATCTGCCATGGGTTCGGGATTGTAACAAGCCTGACCGCCAGCAATAATCAAGGGATCTTTTTCAGTTCGGTCTTGGGTGAGCAAAGGGATATTAGAAAGGTCTAAAATATTCAGGACATTCGTGTAGATTTGTTCATATGGAAGACTAAAACCGAGAATATCAAACTGGGATAATGGTGTTTTTGACTCAAGTGAAAAAAGGGGAAAATTGTTGGAACGCAACTTTTCTTCCATATCTACCCACGGAGCAAATGCTCTCTCCGCGAGTATGTCTTGTTGGGCATTCAGGATATCATAAAGAATTGCTAGACCAAGGTTTGCCTGACCTAAATCGTAAATATCTGGGAATACAAGTGCAATATGGGTCTTTACAGCATCCCAATCTTTCACTACCTGGTTGTGTTCACCGCCAACATATCTTCCAGGCTTTTCAACTTGGAGCAATATGGGCTCTAATAGCATTTTTGAAATTGCATTCATAAATAGTTGTTGTGTCACTTTCAATGTGGGCTAAATTCCCTGAGGCATTTTTAGGGAGAAGTTTTACAAAATCGTCATTTGACCCCATAAGATTTTTCGGCAACCACAGGGTTTATCAAGCTACCGATACCTTCGATGTGGATTGCGACCGTATCACCTTCATTAAGCAAGCTGACTCCCGCTGGGGTGCCCGTCAGGAGGACGTCACCAGGATACAAGGTCATAATCGAAGAAGCGAATGATACCAATTTTTCTATTGAAAATATCATGTCCCCTGTTGAGGTCATCTGCCGCAAAGCATCATTGACATGACAGGTGATCATGGCATCGGTTGGATCAAATTCGGTTTCTATCCACGGACCCAAAGGGCAAAAGGAATCAAACCCCTTGGCTCTTGTCCACTGGCTGTCTTTTTGCTGCAAATCTCTGGCAGTCACATCGTTGGCAATGGTATAGCCAAAAATGGAATCTTTGACCTGGTCCATGCTGAGCCAACGCGATTTTTTCTTGATGACCACAGCAAGTTCAGCCTCATGTTCAACCTGGTTTGACTGCGGTGGGAGCACAATAGGGTCGCCACTACAAATTAATGCGGAAGTGGGTTTGAGAAATAGCATAGGCACCGTAGGGGTAGGAGAATTCATTTCCCGTATGTGTTCAGCATAATTTCTGCCAACAGCGATTATCTTCTGCGGTTCGCAAGTATTAGCAATTCCACTTGTGACAGGGAAAATTCAGGGTCGAATCGTCGAAATTCTCCATAAGGATCGCCCTGCAATACGCCCACCATATCCTGGTAGATCCAACCGTAGCGGGGAGGTGCAAATTTTGTTTGAAACCGTACAATTTTCATTTTTCGTTTATAATATCTATCTCTCGGGCGGATAGCTCAGTTGGTTAGAGCGCATCTTTTACACAGATGAGGTCGCAGGTTCGAGCCCTGTTCTGCCCATTTTTTATTCCTGTGGATTATACCAACTCCGCGGGAATTTCTTTATATCTCTGCATCAAAGGAAGAATCATCCTGTTCTTGCGTTTTAGGTGAAGTAAAATCATCTGGCATCTCCATCAGGTCCCCTGCCAAAACTCCCCGATTACAATGAGAACGATAGAGGCAATATCGGCAGGAGCGGATATCCTTTGTTTTGAGAAAGTTGTTATTTGCAAGTAGTGTGGTGATCATATTTAACAAGAAAGAACGGTCTTGGTCATACTTGTCACGTGAATAGTCGAGTAAAAATGGGGACGAAGGCTTCGAAACCTCCCAGTAGACCATACGAATTTTATAAGACTCAAACCCTTCAGAACCAAGAAGGGAGTTGGCCAGAACGAAAGGGAAAACACGGGTTTGAATGCGGTTTTGTAGTGTTGTATCCGAAGGAACATTACGCGAGGTTTTCCAATCGTAAATTGTGTAACGTTTTTTATTGATCTGCAAAAGGTCATACTTGGCCATGACAGGAAAATTGTCTATTCTGCTCTGAATGGTGTGTTCAGGAAAAAGCCTTCCTTGAAGGATTTCGTTGAATTGATGAGTAAATGCATCAAACCATCCGGCAAGGCGCAAATCCGGGTCATTTTTTGCCGTCTGACGGAGTAATTGCGAGTCAATTCCGATAAAATATTGATGCAGGAGTTGATGAAATCGACTGCCAGCAGCCATATCCTTTTCAAAATCAGATTGATTGGCAGTATCTGCTCCAGGCCACTTTAAACCAATAACATACCGTAAGTAAAACTGATAGGGACAGTTGACATAGGACTGAAGGTTGCTCTGGCTGAAGACAAATCCTTTGGGTATCATTCGCTGGTAACTTTTCCGCTCAACTCCTGTAGAGGCAGAGCCATAACTGATTTTTTTAACTTTCCGGTGTTCCATGTGATGGTAAGCGAGCGCTTTGCCCGCGTGATTCCAACAAACAACAAACGCAGACGCTCACGGATCACATCATTGCGTGCGTTCTGGGCTTCATCACCCATTAACACATCCGGCCTCGAAGATCCATTTACCAGCGCATGCAGTTGGGCAAGTGTCTCTGCCTCTAGGTTAATCTGATTCTTGATGAAGTATTTCTCACCGATATAAGCGTCGGTGTCTTGACCCGATGGAAAGTCATAATTGTTTACTGAGGTTAGGAATACTTTGTCCCACTCCAGACCTTTCGATTTGTGGGTGGTGCAAACAACTACCTGGCCTTTGTACGCCTCAGGATCGAAACCATCTTCTTGTTCGTTGAACTTTTCAAAACGCCTATCATTAAGGGCAATGCTTTGCAGTTCTAATAACAATTCCTTGATTGTCCAATCAGGGTGGTCTTCCTGAAGATCTTTAAAAAACAGCGATAGTTTGTGCACTGTGGCCAGTTCAAAAGGATCCAATTCAAGATCCTGGCCGATCGTCAGTACCAACTGATCGGCTGGCAAATTCAGTGCCTTGTGCCACTTGTGGATGATTTCCCTAAAATGGTCCAAACTGGCTATTCCCTCGTTGCTGAGGTCTTTAAATGGAATTGCTGAAACCCACTCATTCTCTTCCGTTGGGTATAAGAAGTCTTCAGTTTTATTTACCGCAGCCAAAGTCTCGGATAATTTTTCTATATGCTTCCAGTTTTCTCCATCCTCTCTCTGCTTTCGATGGTATACCTGGTATGCCTTTGCAAGATATTGTGATTTGAGCGGTTGGATGATACAGCGCAATATGTTGGCAATACTTCCAGCAGATAGTCTGGTTGTCTCCGGCAGGTTCATTAATGCATCCACAACAGGGATTTTTCGCTCTTTCAGCGCTTCGGCAATCTCGGAGACCCGTCCATTAAAAAAAGACAGAATTGCTATCGTGGAATCAGGTTCATTTTTAAGCCACTCTTTAGCGCTTTTGGTTAAATAATTTAATTCCTGTTCAGTGTTAAAGTGGGTTTTAATAATTTCCACAGCGTCTGGCCGGGTTTCTGGATTGGGTTGGGGATCATCTGGTGGCGTAGGTTGAATGTAGGGGGGAGAAAGCGCATCGCGTACCGATGTGTTTGGATGTTCAATTTGAACCCACTTGTTGAGTGCGTTGGCAAAGTTGATAATAGCGAGGGAAGAGCGTCCCGATTCTGGCAAATCTTTACTTTCAACATTAGGCTGAGATAGAAAGTCTTTAAGCAAATTAGGATTTGCAGTCGTAAAGCTTTCGTAGATTGCCTGGTTGGGATCGCCAACACGCACCCAATTTCCGGTTTTACCAGCAATTGTCTGTAGAATTGCTTGCTGCAACTGGCTGGAATCCTGGGCTTCATCTTCCAGAATAAATGGCCATCGATAAGCAAGGCGATCGACCAGCTGATCATCATTTAACAGGCAATGGTAGGCAAGTCGAATGAGATCATCAAAATCTACTGCGCCGCGATAGTCAAGCGCAGATTGGTAGCCAGTGTATATAAGCTGGCAGAGTTCCAACATCTGGGAATACGATTTGGCAGAACCCATTAGGGTTTTGATGTGCTGTGGAGTGCACTGCAGGTCTTTAGCGGTTCGGATGAATGCCTCAACAACGGTAACAATGTAATCTGGCAGCTCCTTGCGTTTGATCTTTTCCAGATTGCGTTCCGAAAGCGATTCTAATAAAAGGTAATCAAATGCGTCCGGATTAAGTTGAAACCAATGATTGACAAGATCAACAAGAATTTGTTTTGCTTCTACCTGGTCGATGATTGAAAATTGATTGTTGAGTCCTGCGAGATCTGGACGTTCGTGAATAACATCGTTTGCGAGACCGTGTAAGGTTCGCACACGGTATCCCATGCCAGCAAAAAGGCCTTCCTGCCTCAGCATATTGCCAATCCGACTGGCAAAATTATCTGCAGCAGAATTTGAAAAGGTAACCACCAGGACTTCCTGGCCCGGTTCCAAACCGCCTTGACGTACTAGTTTTGCAGCCAGCTGCGATAGAGTCCATGTTTTTCCGCTTCCAGGCACAGCAGAAACCCCCATAAACCCCTTGGAATAATTAAGAATATCTTTTTGTGACTGGCGTAAGAACAACTCAGTCATATTTTCCTGCCTGGTATGCTGTGCTAAATAGAGCGTGTAATCGGGACATGAGCAGTCCACGTTCCTCGGTGCCTGTTTCGTTATAATCGCTAAATTCCAGGTAAACGCCTTTGCGGCAGCGGTTGAGCAGACCCCTGACGACAATATCCAAATTTTCCTTGTTCAATCTTGTCTCTTGCTCATCCGTCCATTTTTGACCTGCGACCCAATTTCTGCTTAGCACATAAGGATGGGTAAGAGGTTGTTCAAGCCTCTGGTACCAACCCGCGCTGCCAATGTTTAACCAGAACTGATAATCGACAATAATGTTTTGAACGAGGTAAGTGAGGGCAGGGGCAATCAAAACTTCATTTTGGTTATCCTGATCCAGTGCAGCAAGATATTGGGCAGAGATCAAACCCTCTTGAACAGCGTGAACATAAGCATTTGCCAGGTTATCCAAATCGGATGATTCTTCTGAACTGCTGGACAGTCGGAACTTTTGATAAGATTCTATTAACATTGCTGCTGAACCCCCAGCATCCAGTGGAAAGTGAAAACCGAAGCCTGGTTGGCTCAGCACTTCCCCAAAAAGCCTGCTTATAAATACATCATACGGTTCATCCTTCTTGCGAAAAGCAATCCAATCCATCAGAGTGTGAAAACGTTCACATGATTGTGCGGTTATTCTTTTTTGGATGTCTGGTGAGAAATCCTTGAATTGTCGGGGCGATTGTCCTGAGTATGATTCAGGAAAAGCATGTTCAATCAGGAGATGAGCGCGCACGATGTCCAAACCCTCGATGGCATTGACAAGACAATTCGCCAGTTGGTATTGATCTGGTGGATAATCCCACGTGGGATAGGCAAGTTGAGATAAAGTCAGCAAGCATTGGATATACGGGTCGTTTTTTAGAGGGATCGAAGGCCGCAGAACCCGAACAGGGATTCCCTTTTTAGCAAGTTCAGACTTGAGGCTGAAAGCCAGAGAGTCGGAAAGGAAAGGTGCCAACACTGCGATTTGGTTGGGTGCAATGCCGAATGCAATCAGGTCACAAATATTTGTTGCAGTATCTGCAATCATCTGAGGGAAAAACCGTAATGAAGCAACGGGTAATTTTATAACGTCCTCAACAGCGGCCTGGTTCACCCCTTTTATCGGATTTTTTGAAAGATTATCTGATAACAACGCATTTTGAATTAGTTTAACCTGCGGACTGGATACATAATTTTGTTCTAATTTAATTGTCTGACAAGACATTTCTTGGAGACGCATTGCAGATATAGGGTCAGCGCCTAAAAACCGTCTGTAACCAGCATCTTCGTCAAAGAGAATCAGCGAGCTGGTGAAACTGGAGAGCCAATCTATTAAGATTTCATGCACATAAGGGGGGTCCTCCTCGCAATTATCGTAAAAGAGGTGGTCAAACATCCCTCTGAGGTAACCCTGACAGTTGGGGTCGGTCCAAAAAAACTGCGTAAATACTTCCACCTGTAAAGAGAAATCCAGCAAGTTGTTGGCCAAACAAAATTTCCGGAAGGCGCTAATGGCATTTTGAACATCGGTGTATACGTTAATCCTGGCTTCTTCACCTGCCCATGCAGAAGACAGCCGCTCACCGACCTCTGTGTGGGGAAAGCCAACTACTGCAGATTTATTGAGGTCATCGATTAATTGACTGTAAAGCCTGTGACGCTTTATCGTGATCGAACTAAAGCTGCCTTGATCGAGCATTGGCTGAACGACTTGAGACATATAATATTGGGCTGTTTCGAGTGTTAGAAATTTTGGCGGCCTGTACGGATGTTTAAAGCCTGCTTTGCTGCTGAAAACTGGCCAAAATAAATGGATCATCCTTCTGACAAGGCTGCCCATGGTAGTCATTGACAGATTTTGGTGGGGGATTACCCCTTCGCTGGTTAGGATACGCGTGTATGTGGATACCATTGACCTCTGAGGAGTAAGTAAGAGAGTGTGCTGATCTTGGTATTCTCTAAGCATCCTTGCCAAACGCAACACTGCAGATGTCGTTTTTCCACTACCCGCAGGTCCTCTTAAAAAATAATGACCCTCAAAAGGCAATGCAAGAATTTCACTTTGCTCTGGGCGAAAGTTCATAAAAACTTACCTTTGCGCGCGTTCCCTGATAATTTCTGTGTGCAAGATTGGTATTTATTAATCATTATTTTCTAATTATAAGGGCAATGACCTCTGTTTCTTTTGATAAACAAGGCATTCTGTGGCTTGGTATAATTTCTGGTTGTGCCAAAGTAATAGAAATGGAGAAATCTTTCATGAAATCAGCTTTAAATTCCTTTTATAAAGCCAGGGGAGTTGCGATCATTGGTGCTTCCAGCAAACCAAACAAGTTGAGTTACGGCATATTGGAAAACTTGGTCAGTCATCACTATTCGGGAGAGATTTATCCAATAAATCCAGCTGCAACAGAAATTTTAGGTCTAAAGGTGTACGCAAGTGTTGCAGATGTTCCTGACCCTGTTGATCTGGGGGTGGTTGTGCTTCCGGCTCAAATGACCTATCAGGCGGTTAAAGAATGCGCGATGCGGGGCATCAAAGCTGTGGTCATCATAACAGGTGGTTTCCGAGAAATCGGGGGTCAGGGTTTGGCACTTGAAAGGGATATCCTCGCTCTTGCCAAGGAATATGGAATGCGCATTATTGGTCCAAATTGCGTTGGCACAATGGATATGACCAGTGGATTGAACACTACCTTTATCAAAGGGATGCCCAAAAAAGGACCGATTGCCTTTATCTCACAATCAGGAGCAGTGTGTGGAGGGGTGGTTGACCTAATTATTGAATCTAAAGTAGGCTTTTCACACTTTGCCAGTCTGGGAAACGAAATGGATGTGAGCGAAGCAGATATGATGGCGTATTTTGCTGATGACCCTGAGGTAAAAGTAATCGCCATTTACGTGGAAGGCGTTCAGGACGGCCGCCGATTTGTTGAGACAGCCAGGGAAGTGACAAAAAAGAAACCGGTAGTTTTGCTCAAGGCTGGCAAGAATAACGCTGGAGCCCAGGCAGTCAGTTCACATACGGGCTCCTTGGCTGGGGCGTACACCGCCTACCAGGCTGTTTTTCGACAGACCGGCATTATCGAGGTTCAGTCTCTTGATGAACTTTTCAATGTGGCGTGGGCGCTTGGCACACAGCCGCTTCCGGCCGGCAATCGTGTGGCACTGGCCACCAATGCAGGGGGAGCAGCAGCATTGCTGGCAGACAGTCTGGCATTCAATGGTTTTGAATTAGCAAAAATCGATCCTCAAATCCAATCCACTCTGAAAAGCAGACTAAACCCGAGTGCACAGGTTGCTAATCCAGTGGACATGCTTGGCCAGGCTGAGCCAGCGGATTATTTGTGGAGTCTGACTAATTTGGCTGAAGATGAAGGCATAGATGTATTGGTTCCGATACTGGTTCCGCAGGCTTTAGTAAACCCCCTTGATGTTGCCAAAGCGTGGGCTGCAGCTGGCAAAGAGACCGAGAAAACCCTGCTGACTTGTCTGGTGGGGGAGAGAAGCGTCAGAGAAGCACGTTCCTACCTGAATGAGAACTCAATCCCCGTCTATCAGTATCCTGACCAGGTTGGGCCAGTCTTGCGTGCAATGCATACTTACAAAGAAGTGCAATTGAGAGCCCCCTTTGAACCGCTGGACTTGGGTGAAGTTGACAAGAAAGCCGCAGCAAAAATTCTTGAGCAATATTTTGAGAAGAGCGCATTGGGAGAACATGTTTGCAGGACTCTTTTGGCAGCTTATGGCATTGCAAATGTTCCTGGAGACCTGGCAGAATCCTCATTACAAGCAGTGACCATTGCAGAAACAGTTGGATATCCGGTGGCGTTGAAAATTGTAGCTGAAGGATTACTACATAAATCTGATGCTGGTGGAATAGTGTTAGATCTTAAAGACTCTGAGGAACTACGCATAGCCTATGAAGAGTTAACAACCCGGATTCAATCACGGTATGGGCAAGACCTTGTTTTAGGTGCGATGGTGGAAAAAATGGCACCCAAAGGCTTGGAGGTAATTATCGGTATGCAGCGGGATCCAACTTTTGGACCGATGTTAATGTTCGGCATGGGGGGTGTTCTGGTAGAACAATTAAGGGACATAAGTTTTGGTGTTGCACCGCTTTCCCGAGCTGACATACTTCGAATGATTGACAATACTATTGCGGGAAAATTGTTGAAGGGGTATCGCGGTTCTGAAAAAGGCGATGTGGAGGCTGTGGTGAATGTAATTGCCAGGCTAAGCCAACTCGCAATTGATTTTCCACAAATCAGCGAACTAGAGATAAATCCATTGATTGTTTATCCGGAAGGATCGGGGGCGCTAGCGTTGGATAGCCGTGCCATCTTGACTTAAGATTGCACCGAAAAAAAAGATAATTAAAACGAAACCCCCCAGTTATCGGGGGTTACAGAAAAGAAAAAGCCAACGGTGGGAATCGAACCCACGACCGGGCGCTTACGAAGCGTCTGCTCTGCCGGCTGAGCTACGTTGGCATGCACCGGATTATACCAAAACTTTTTTGATACAACTATTGATTATCGTTGTGTTTTTTTTTATTTTGAAGCATGCTTGCTCGTTGGATGATGTCGCGACCATATTTTTCTTTAAGGTGATCAATAGCAGAATATAAATCATGCTTTTCACTATTAGTATCTTCCCAGAGCGAAAGTTGCTGGTGGGGTGTGTCAAGATTGGATATCCCAACGCCAATTAAACGCACCGGTCTACCGGCAGATAGGTTTTCCAGCAATAATTGCTTGACCACAGTATAAATTTGATCATCGAGATTTGTAGGTTCCTTTACTGCTTTTTGCCTCGTCAATGTTGAAAAGTCTTCGTAACGAATTTTTATGTGAATTGCGCTGCCTGCCAATCTTGATTGGCGCAAGCGGTACCCCACTTTGTCTGAGAGCTTACGCAAAACCCGAAGCAATTCTTCTGTTTCGGTAATATCCGTTGGAAAGGTAATTTCGTTACTGATGGATTTGACCTCATGACTGGTAGCAACAGGCGAAGGATCAATGCCCAATGCTCTTTGATGGATTTCAAATGCCATTTTCCCAAAGACCAACTCCAATTCTTTTTGCGGTAGTTCTGCAATCTGGCCAATGGTTTTGATGCCCATGCTGCTCAATTTTTGGGCTGTTTTAGGGCCAATTCCCCATAGTGCCTGGATGTTTAAATCTTTGAGGAAGTCTGCTTCGTTGCCAGGTGGAATAATGGTGATTTGCCTTGGTGCTCTATCGGAACGAACGCTTGCCTTACCAAAATCGTTTGCCACTTTAGCAACCAATTTATTGGTAGCACCGCCAATTGAACAAGGAAGTCCTACCTCTTGTTCCACTCTTAACTGGAGATCACCTGCAATGGTGGATAAGGATTGAGAAAGGTCGCTTACATCGAGAAAGGCTTCATCCACCGATACCTGTTCAAAAAGTGGAGAGTAACCCCGCATGATTTCCATTACTTTATCCGAGAATTGACCGTACACGCCATGTCTGTGTGAAACGACCAGCAGGGCTGGATAAAGCCCAATTGCTCGAGCCATTGGCATCGCGGATCGGATTCCAAACTTTCGGGCGGCATAGGAACAGGATGACACTACACCTCTTCCCTGTGGGCTGCCGCCTACTGCAAAAGCTTTTCCGACCAGATCAGGATTCAACAACTCTTCAACCGAACAAAAAAATGCGTCCAGGTCCAGATGAAGTATCTTACGTTCCATCTTAATAATTACATTCGTAAAGACAGCTTAGATATCCAGGTTGCGGACTTCCTTAGCGTGGGTCTGGATAAAACGGCGGCGAGGAGGCACAAGCGACCCCATCAACATGTCGAATGTGCGATCTGCCTCGGCAGCGTCTTCAATGGCAACCAACAATAGCGTCCGGTTTTCGGGGTTCATTGTCGTTTCCCAAAGCTGCTCCGGGTTCATCTCGCCCAAGCCTTTGTAACGGGATATGCCTACACGGTTAGAGCCTCCAAATTTCGATACTATCTGGTCCTTCTCGGCTTCGCTGTAAGCATAAACCACCTGATTTCTGGAACTGATCCTGAACAATGGCGGCTGAGCTATGTAGAGATGTCCTGCATCGATCAGATCCTGCATGTACCTGAAAAAGAAAGTTAACAACAAAGTACGGATGTGAGCACCGTCCACGTCCGCATCAGTCATGATGATAATGCGGTGATAACGGAGCCCACAAATATCAAAAGACTCGCCAATGCTTGTGCCAAGCGCGGAAATAAGGGATTTTACTTCCCGATTACCCAGAATCTTATCGAGACGGGCGCGTTCCGTATTCAGGATTTTGCCTCTCAGAGGAAGGATGGCCTGAAAATGGCGGTCTCGGCCTTGTTTGGCAGAACCTCCAGCGGAATCTCCCTCAACGATATAGAGCTCTGTTTTTGAGGGATCGCGCTCTGAACAGTCGGCAAGTTTGCCGGGAAGTGTCATGGATTCCAGCGCTGATTTACGGATGACAAGATCGCGTGCTTTTTTAGCTGCATCTCTGGCGCGCGCAGAAGTTAGGCACTTCTGCACAATGGATTTCCCAGCTGAAGGATTTTCTTCCAGATAAGTGCCAAAAATGTCGCCAACGACTTGTTGTACGTAAGTTTGGACTTCCGGATTCATCAACTTTACTTTTGTCTGGCTTTCAAATTGCGGGTCGGGATGCTTAATGCTGACGATTGCAGTCATCCCTTCGCGTGTATCCTCGCCGCTGAAGTTGGCTTCTGACTCTTTTAGCAGACCACTCTTGCGGGCATAGTCATTGATAATACGCGTTACAGCAGTGCGAAGCCCAGTCAAATGGGTGCCGCCGTCAATAGTGTTGATAGTGTTAGCAAAAGTGTAGACAGATTCCGCATATGCATCCGTATATT
>CAYVWM010000049.1:11095-13941 GCA_964455505.1 uncultured Anaerolineaceae bacterium | reverse complement strand
GGAAGGGATTCATACCCGCTTCGCCGACCGCACTGCGAAAAGTAGGCTCGTGCATGCGCACCGAGCAGGCAGAAACGACAACCCGATTAAGTTTATACTTTTCAATATCTTCTTTAATTTGCCGCTGACCGCTATCGGCGCAGGCATACATTGTGTCTGTGGCGCGCACTACACCAGGAAGGTTAGCCGCAAAATCAGCCACTTCCTTTGGTGGGATTACGCCGGCGATGTTCGTGCCGCAGTGGCAAACATACACGCCGATGCGTAATTCCTCATCTTTTTTTTCTAAATCATCACTCATCGAGGATCCTTGGCTTTTGTTGGAAATTCCAGACTCTCCTTGATTAGTTCCCGGCGGGTTTTTTGAGAGAGTTTATCGGGAGTTGTGAGTTTCAGTGCTTCTTTTGGACACCATTTCACACATTGGGGTCCGTCCTCTTCGTTTTCGCAAAGGTCACATATTTCTGCTAACTTTGTCAGAGGGTTTATGGAGATTGCGCCAAAGTCGCACGCCTCTATACACCAGGCACAGCCGTCGCACTTGGCCGAGTCCACACGGATAATACCAGTCTCAGAGTCTTGCGTCAGTGCATCGCGCGGGCAAACAATCACGCAGGGTGCGTTCTCGCAAGTTCGGCAGGCAATCGCGGAAATCAGCACTTCATCCATGCGAACAACCCGAATCCGGCTGCGGTATGAGTTGTATTCTCCGGTTTTGGTGTAGGAGCATACATACTCGCACAGCTGGCAGCCCACACATAGAGTGGGGTCACAGACAATGTATTGATATTTAGAGGTGGAAGTTGCCATTATTCTCCTTTAAACTCCGATTTGTTCGGCTACATCCGGCATACCCAGTTTGACCAATAGATCTTTTGGGATCATCCCATCACTGGTCCAGCCTTTTGCCTGGTAATACAAGTCTTTTAGATAGGCTAATTCTTCTTCTGTAACCACGGTGTTGGCAGAAGCGCCCTTCGTAAACGGTTCATTCTTCCAGCGCCAGGGCAGGTCGTCATCCTCGGTCTTCCATCCCTCGCGGATGTTGAAGGCTTTCTTGATGGTATGAGCCCGGATACCTATCAGATCCACAGCATCATAGTCGTAATCCCAACCGGTAGTAGCGTTGATCAACTTGGCAATCGCTGGCCAGGCGCCGGCACGGTCTGCCTTACCGGTGAAGCAGCGGCGTATAAACTTACATAACGGCAGTGTGTCGTATACTGCAGCATACTCTTCGGATTCAGCAGCAACCTTACCTCGGGTTTCGTCGATGGTAAAGCGGTTGACTTCACCCTTGATGTCGGGGTCGTAAGCAGCGGAACGGTTGTGACAACCACCACGGGTACCTGTAGCGAGGCCGACGGAGAAGGTTTTGAGTGCGCGGGCATCGTAACCCGGGCATTCCAAGCCTTTGATGTTCATTGCCCACTTCCAGGATTCTGTTCCTCGTTCCGCATCGATAGTCTGGCTGGCAATGCGGGTGCCTTCCGCAAGGAGATTACCAATGCCTTCGCGATCCCGAATCATTTTTGCCAGGACAACTGCTGCCTCACCATTCCCAAAATTGAGCTCGAGACCTTCTGGGTGCGCTTCACTGGCAAAATCCTCTTTTTTGAGAATACCACGTTCATACGATTCCATTGCCCAGGAGATAGACACGCCCATACTCATGCTGTCCATACCATCATGGTCAGCTATCTCTAGTAATTGAATAGACTGCCGCAGGTCGGCAATGCCAAGATTGGAGCTGTTTGCCTGCAGGCTTTCATACTCGACGCCTGTCATCGCACCAGCAAAGGGTCCGGTCTTCACGACAGACATCTGCTCGCAAGCGATCGGGCATTGAGCGCAGGCGATGACTTTTACTTTGTGATGTTCATCCAGGTATTCGCCGCTTATGGTTTGGATGCCTTCAAAAGTGCCTTCCTGATAATTACGGGTGGGGAGCAAACCGATCTTATCCATGTTGAGCATGTTGGTGGATGTACCAAAAATGCGGTACTTTTCAGTATCCTTACCCTGAGCTTCTTTGGAAATATGGAAGCAGAGTTCCATTAGTGTTTTGGAATCAGCAACTCTCACCCCTTTGGTTCCGCGCACCGAAACGGCTTTGAGTTTCTTTGAACCCCATACCGCTCCGTGACCGGTTCTGCCTGCTTGTCTTCCGTCGTTGGTAACGTTGGCGTAGCGAATCATGCGTTCGCCACAAACACCAATCGTGCACGAGCGAATTTGGTCGTCTCCGAACTTGTCACGGATGGCTTCCTCAGTTGCGTAGGTGCCCTTGCCGAGCAAGAAAGTAGCGTCCAAGAATTCGACACGATTGTCGTCAATGAAGAGATAGATCCACTTGTCGCTGCTGTTGTGAACGACCACACCATCCCACCCGGCACGTTTCAGAGCAATGGAAAACCAACTGCCTGAAAGACTATCCCCAAGGAACCCGGTGAGTGGAGATTTGGACGCCAGTCCAAACTTTCCACCGACCGGTACTGGCGTACCGGCGAAGATGCCGTTGGCAATACAAATCGGGTTTTCTGGTGAGTATGGGTCACAGCCAGGGGTGATGTTCTCCCAGCAGAGGCGGCTCGCCATTGAAACCCCGCCGATCCAGAGTTTATACCATTCTTCTGGTTTCTCTTCGACCCAGTGTTTTCGTGTTTTCAGGTCGATGTGAAGAATTTTTCCGTGATAACCGTTCATTTCTTCTCCCTTATCTTATTTCTGTTAGGTTTAAAGAATATGTCTTTGCTTTCAGGTTAATTATACCTGTTCAAGAATAAATGAAACAACAGATGTCTTAAATGGAACCATCCATACTTCAGTATCGAACGTGTTCTCTT
>CAYVWM010000049.1:0-11085 GCA_964455505.1 uncultured Anaerolineaceae bacterium | reverse complement strand
TGATAGTTTTATGACTAATTGGTAATCCATCCTTTTAAAAGATGCTTCCTGTTGTCATTATACTATCCTTGTTTGATATTTGGACTAATTCGACAAGATAAATATTTATTGCTTAACAAATAAATCGGTATCATGGAATAAATGAAGCCCCTGGAGGAAGGGGCTTCATTGCGGAGGGGGGAAAACTGGATGCTAAACCAGGATTTTCTGAAGGAATTATCGTGAGATGCTTAATTTGATCATGGCACCTTTTTGATCGAAAGTGACCCGGGCAAATTGGTCGTAATTCGCTTGCTTGATTTCAACACTTTTCTTGAGTGTGACTACATAACGCTCGCTTCCCTGAATGAAGTTCTTATGGGCTTTGCGGGTTTTGACCGCATTAGGATCCAGGCTGAAATTGGTAAGCTGGGGATTAATGGTCATTGTAGCGCTGTCCAATCCGGGGAGGTAAGAACTGATTACTTTTTTCACGTTCATTACAATTTCCTGAGGCATCTCATCCGGGGACACTATCAGTTCTTCTCGCGAATCACTGATGGTTTTCAAAGCTGGATTGGCAGCAGGGCGTAACAAGGGTTTAGCAATATGCTTGAGACTGTCCCTGGTTGCCAGTGGATCTCCATAGAGGACGAATGAAAGGATTGTTTTTTGATCTTCCCCGTCAAGGTAGCCTTGTGTTTGGGTCATATGGGTGGCGAGGTTAAGCTTTGCGCGCATGAGGGCGTAGCCAACAGAAACACTTTGTTGAACATAGGTCCAAAAATCGTGCGCCAGCAAATCTGCACCGATAAGAGGCTTATCCACAGAGCCGTATGCAATGCAAGTGGATCCTACAAAGCAGCGGCTGCCTGTAGCAAGGAAGTTCAATGCCATGGATTCCTCAGATTTCTTGTCGAGGATATAGGCGCCATAACAGGCTTCACTCATGACAATATCCGGTGCCGGTGATTTGTCATTAAACAGGGAGGGCTGCAGCACCATAGGATATTCCGGCTCGTGCGGTGAACGTTTGAAATCCCGCTGTCCGTACCATTCCGGGGCATCTTTCAATCCATGCAAATTGAAGTAAGCAAATGGAGGATTCGATTTTTGTTTACTCAAAATCGACGACACATCTACAGGCGGGGCAAGTTTGAGGCGGTCACCCTTATCTATCCGGGAAAAGACTTCTGTTGAGGGTATCCGCCAGACTTCTGCAGAACAGCCAATATTATCTGTTTTCTGGAAAGCCCGCAGCGCTTCGGAAATCGATTCCGAGATACTCAGCAGCCAACTTTCAAAAACAGTGCCGGAAAAGGCTGTTTTTGATTCAACTTTCAGGCGGTATTCGTTATTCAGATAACGGAGCTGTTCGAGTAAGAACACGGCATCACTGCCAACTTCATCGGGTATCCTGCCGAGGGGCCACTGCTGGATGAAATAATTCTCATCTGTTGTTGCGTACGGGTTGTCTGAGTGAACAACATTGTCGGCATCGTCAGTTGGATTTGGCAATTGGTGGAAAGGAATGATATCGTTACCGCCCACTATCAGAAGCGCACCGATCATTTCCCCCCTGGCAGACAGTTGTTTGTCGAGATCAGCCAGGGCAAGTTTTATTTTCCAGGCGTCCGGGACCTGGATCGGTTCCAAACCAAATTGCTGGGTGTTGGTGGAATCGTCCGGAATGAAAACTGTGCTATTCCAGTTTGGCAGTGCGGTGATTTTTACAGAAAGATCCTGCATAGCATCAGTGATTACTTCAGCTGTATTAGCACCATATTTCTTCGTCAGTGCGGTTTTGGATGTCAGCAAAACATAATTAGGGAAGCGTGCGTCCGCTGTTGTCAGTTCAGTTTTGCGGATCTGTTTAGCGATCCTATCAAATTCAGATTGGATTTCAATCAGCGATGTGACAGTTTCGTCCACAGGACCAAGCGGCATATCATTTGTGCTTTTCCCTTTTTTCTTGAGCAAGAAAGTATCCGGTGGAATTTCAGAGTAATCCACATCCTCTGCACCGATGAATGCAGGAATTTCGTGGGCAAGCGGGGGATTGCCAACCATTGCATCCACTTCCTGTGCGATCTCTTGCCTGGCAGTGCTGTCTGGTTGGGTGTGGGCGGCGTTGCCGAGTGCATTCCATCCCAATTCCACAGCAATGGAAGCGGGGATGGGTAAGTCCAGGTAGACCCGCAGGTCTTCCGGCCAGAGGGGAGCATAGGCATGGTTTGGTCCAAGCACTCTATTGATCACCTGGCCGCTTACATCATGGGCGGCACTCCAATGCATTTTCTCTACACCGAGAGAATCTTCCCCCTGCTGCATGTTGGCAATAGCTGTCAGTATTTTTATCTGAATGCAGTCAGGCCACTGATTGGAATAAATGTTGGAGAGCGTATCGAGAAGGGTATAGTTACCGCTCTTATAAACGACATTCAGGTGGAAAATTGCTGGGAGCGGCAGTTTGGGATTGTGCGCCAGTGCAGCAAGAACCGATTTCTCTGCGGCAGGCAGATCTCCCATTTCGTAGGCATAACGGGCGTTCATCAAAGGTGTCAGCCATTTTGTTGTAGGAGGTACTGGAGCGGGTATTCGCTGTAGAAAAGATAATGCTGAGTGAATTTCTGGATCGACAATTTCCTCGTCCTGGATTTGGGAGAGTAAACTGAGCGCCTCAACGAATTCAGGATCATAGCGGAGTATTTTTTGGAGGCTTGAGGCTGCCATCTCTGGATCGCCAAGTTCGGCCAGGATTGAAGCATAGACAAAATTGACCAGAAGGTCTCCAGGATAACTTGCCAGCCAAATCAAACAAGCCTGGCGTCCAAATTGTAATTCTCGTTTTGCAAGTGCGGTCTGCAGCAGTGTCAGCAACTTTCCGCGCTTAATGATCACAGGGTCTTCGCTTTTGCTTACTTGGTACGGTATCATCTTCGTTTCGGAGCCTCCTGCAGGTTGTTGACCAGGTTTAGCGCTACTAATGCGGCCAACTGCCTGCGAATCGCGGGGTCATTTGGGGAAATCTGGGAAGCCTGCCGCAGCATACTTTCTGCATTACGGTAATCTTTGCTGTCTCTATACGCCGCTGCTGCTTGTATATAAGCTCTTGGATCTTTGGCTACCATATCGATCGCTTTGTGATATGTTTCCAACGCTTTATTCACTTCCCTGCGTTCCTGATAGGTTTGTCCCATCTCAAGATAAGCTTCAATCAGGCTTGGATCGAATTGGATAGCACGGCTCAGGTGTGAAATTGCCTGGTCCAGGTTGCCTTTTTCACGGTCGATTTTTCCCAATAAGAGCAGCGTTTCAGAATTTGAGGGGTCAAGCGTGAGGCTTTTTTGTAGAGTTGCTTCTGCTTTGTTGTGCATCTCAAATTGAATATAGTATTTTGCAAGGTTATTCAACGCCAATGGGTTTTCTGGATGTGATTCTGCCAAAACAGTTGATGCATTCAGACCACCGGCCTTATTGTTGATAGCATTCAGTTCAATTTCCAAAATCTCGAATTGAATTGGTTCCTGGATGTTCGTTTTGGCTGTTGTTATGGCTTGTTTTGCTTCTTCATAATGACGTGTTGCAATCAGCGTTCGGATCTTTATTTCCAGAGCCTTTGCGTTTTGGGGGTGCTTCTCCAAGATGCGATTGGCTTGATCGAGGGCTTGGGAGTACTCTTTTTTCGCAAATAGGGATTCAGCAATAGATTCTGCATATACCGGGTTATCCGGGTCCAATTCAGCTGCTTTGTTAAGACACTGCATGGCGACTGCATGTTCACCAAGGCGTTGGTTGATCATGGCCAGAGAAGCTAAAGCGGTGGGATCATCTGGGAAAAGATCAATTGCTTTGCCAAAATAATCCTTAGCGGCATGGTAGTCTTTTTCAAGTACTTTGATATCTCCCAACATCTGCCAGTACTCCGCATTATTGGGTTCAATGCGGAGCGCATCTTCAAGCGATTTGGCTGCTTGTGGAAAATCGCCCGCTTGCTCGTATAAAGACCCAGCAATTGCAAACCAATCGGATTCGTCTGGCCAGATTTCCAGTGCATTTTGCAGGGATTGCACAGCAAATTCAGGTTCGTTTTGCCTGGCTAAAGCCAGAACGCAATGGTACAGTGGGTTTTCAGGATTCTCAACGACAAGCGATTCCACTAACTCGGCGCAAGCTGGTGGTTGCTTAATTAGCAATCCAAGCGCCTCCTGGAAGCGCACATCTTCATTTTCAGGGAAGGCGTCCTTGATATTCATCGCTATATCATGGTCAATCTCAATCGAAAGAAGTTGGGCAGCCTGTCGTGCTGTGTTAATGAATTCTGAAGGCGTGTCTGCATGAGACCATTTGCCTGAGAAAACCGCCTGACCAATTTTTAATGTTGGGACGATTTCTGAAGATGCGATAAACCTGCCAGCAAGAGAAACATGCTCTTCGTAAATGCTCTCATCGTCACGCTCCTGGCAGAATGGTCGCGGGGCATGCTTCTTCACGCGCAACGTCCGACAGATATGTGTGATACGGGATTTTTCAATGAGGTATTCTGCAATAAGTTTGTTGACTACTGGGTTGACCTGAACTTTAGAAATCGCGTTGTTAAAACAGTAGTCTGCCAGATCCCAATCCTGAGCTTGCCAGGCGAGATATCCCATGATCACAGCTTGCCAGATCCAGGAAAAATGCTTTGAAATGTAGAAGGAATCCTGACCCGATTGCGTTTGCGTATCAGACAACAACTGCTGACCAGACTTCAAACCTGCCTGAATTTCAGGGTGATTTTTTTCATTGATAGCGTTTATTGTTCTGAAAGCCAATTCAAGGGCAGAATCAGGTTGTTTTATCAAGAAGTGATCTCTGATAAGTTTAAACTTCTCATGGTTCTCACTGACGAGCGCATCCGTTGCAAGTATGACTGCAATATCAGCTGCCCCAGGGTTTCCCATTTGGCTTTGATGGAGATGTTCGAGCAGGGCATCCAATTTTACAGAATTTTGCACTGCGAAGGCGAGTTCTGCTTGAAGGAGCAAGAGTTTTTGGTTTTCAGCTGCAAAACCCAACCCCAGGTTTGTGTGCTTTTGGGCAGCGTTCAGGTCTCCGATCATCCTTTCCAACTGGGCGGCTCTATAGTAGATCCCTGCTTTGGAATATTCGAAAACATCCAAAGTTGAATCCAGAGGGCAAATCATCTCAAGCGACAAGGAATCCGGATCAAATTCAAGTTGCCGCAGGAGGGGTTCAAGAGCTTGAAGTGCAGGAATAAACTGCTCGTTTGCAGCCAAGACATCCGCTTTTAACAGTGGAAAACAGGTGTGCGAGCCCAAAATTGATTCCATCTCCTGAAGGAAATGGCAGGCAGAAGCAGGATCCCCAAGGCGAAGGATCGAGTACGTTAGATCCCTGGCTTCTTCAAAGTCTGGATTTGGATTGTTAGAGATGGCTCTTTTGATGATTTGAGAGGCTTCATCAGAGTCATTCATGTGCAGATACAGGTTGGCGACATTGACATACTCTTCCGTGGTGATGTTTTCCACCTCGAGCATTTTGTTCAGGGTTTGCTTGGATTCACCTGTATCACCCAGCGTTTGGTGTGTGCGGGCAAGTGTCAGGTAGAGTGCGCGTTCGTCAGGGTGTAAGCGGATGGCATCCCTCAGCACCTGGATGGATTCCTGTTCATTCTGATTGTGCAAGGTGAAATTGCTGTACCACAACACATTGTCCAGATCGGCAGGCGCAAGCTGCAGCGCAGCTTTGGCACTATTTAATCCCTCTTCAACAAGACCTGAGGCAATATACGCTTCAGCCAGAATGTGCCTGGTGTTCAAATTGTCAGGATTGACCATGACCGCTTCCTGAAGCGAAGCCAGGGCTATATCGTTCAAACCTAATTTAAGGGCTGTGCTCCCGATTTGGTGTTGAAGATGGTGATAAATCCTGGGCGCTTTAGATTCAGTTTGATCAAGCAGCGTGAGGTAATCCTGGTAAGCTTCCGGATAATTCGCCTGCGCAGATTTGATATCAGCTTCCAGAACTTGATAAATAAAGGCATTTTCTTGTTGGCTTTTTTTCGGTGCGACTGCAGCAAGAAGAAGGTCTAATTCTTTAACATCGACAGGGGACAACTTCCCTTCGTTCTCTTGCTGTTGGAGCAAGAGGGCTGCGTAAGCCTGAAGCGCTTCATCGGAACGGCAAGATTGCCATGCAAATTTCAGGATCGGTTTGGCGGAATGGATGTCCCCAAGGGCATGCATAATCTTGCCGATTACCAGGGCAAGGTCTGGATCAGAAACATACTCACTTTCAAGCGAGCTGACGGCTGACCAGGCTTCGTTGAGGTAACCGTGCTGCAGGTAGGCTTTCGCCAGACCTTTGCGGACCGGAATGTTTTGCGGATCAATCTGGTTTGCCAGCTTAAGAACTGAGACTGCTTCTGTTGGTTTGTCGTTATCGAGGTAGAGTTTACCCAACGCCGCTAATATTTCCGGATGTTCCGGGAGGGCTGCCTGCGCTTTTCGGAGTGATTCTATGGCTTTGTCGGTCTGCCCGAGGCTGGTCCAAATCTGCGCCAATGATAACCAGCTGGACGGCTTTTCCGGAGCAATTGCGGATGTCCTTTCCAGATAACCGATGGCTGTCTGTTCATCCCCCTTGGCGATATTGGCATTACAGAGAATGACCAAAGCCTCGCCATCAAAGCTGTCTCTTGTCAGAAAACTCTCGCTGATTGGAATTGCGACCTCAGGTTTTCCGGCTTTGATGGCAAGGTCGCAGTAGGTCAAAAGGTCTTCGCGGGAAGTTTCTGGAGTAGCATCCACTATTTCGCGGTAAATTTCGAAAGCTTTTTGTGGTTGTTGGGTTTGCAGGAAAAGGTTTGCCAGTTCCTTTTTGTTTGCCATATTCTCAGGTTCAAACAAGGCAACCAGGGATGAGGATTCGATTGCTCCATCCATATCGGCGAGCCGCCTCTGAATAATTCCGGCTAATTTGATAGTTTCAATATCATTTGGAGTATCGTGGAGCGCTTTTTCAATAAAAATCTGGGCAAGTTTGTAATTTTTTTGGTCTAAAGCAAATCGGGCTGCTTCAAGGTGGTCTTCTGCCTGGGTTGAGGGTGAATTTGCCAAATCAGAGGTTTTACTTTTGGGTTTCTGCGCCAGGACTTTTAATTTATCGCTGTCCAGGTGCAATATTTCACGTAAAGTGGGATATCGCAAGGAAAACATTGCGATATCTTCATTGTCTGGAAGTTTGTTAAGTAATTCAAGACCATATTCCTCGTCCCCATTCCTGAAGAGGAAATCGGCATATGCTTTTATGTATTTCGAATTGGCAGGAGCTAATTGAAGCACCTGTTCCCAGGTTTTTCTGGCTTCTTCAGAATCATTATTTTCGAGTTTGGCTGCCATATCACTCAGCACCAGGGCTTGGTTTGCATTAAGAGATTCAAACGCCTTCTGGATTGCTTTTTGCGATTGCAGAGGCTGCCCAGCGATCTGACTGATTTCTGCAATTTTCTGGAGTTCTTCAACACTTCCATACGAGGGCGTTGTGTTTGAGGAAAGGTTTGCATTCAGATCGATCGGATTTTGGATCAAATAACCTGAAGCAAGTTTTTCAATAAATTGGGGACTCTCGTCTGATTCAAGCAAGTGCAAACTTTCAACCTGAAAGCTGCGATTGCTGTCACCAAAATATTCCAGAAGGGATTGGAGGCGTTCGTCTTCAATGGCCGGGGTGCATTGGACTGTGTGTGTGATCAGGTCGGTGACTTCGTTAACGATATCTATGGAGGCTTTAGTGGTTAATTCCTGGACTGCAGCTGGAAAATCGGGTATTAAGACGGGTAAGCAGGCAAAAGCAGCCCGCCAGATGGATAAATTTTTTCGTGAACCCGTTAGAAAATTCGTAAGCCCATTCCAGTTTTTACTGCCAGAACGCATTTCACGCAAGGTTAATGCCAGCAATCCTGCATCGGTAAGTGTGCTTGGTTCCAGTCCGGTTAGCTGAATGGTTTCAAGCGTTTTCTGGGCGCGTACGTGCAGGTTTTCCGGTAAGCTGATTTCAAGGTTGCTAAGGTTCAGAGAGGCAACTTCAGGAGCGAGTGCATACATAGCAAGGATTCCGGGCTGCCAGAGACCAATGATATCCTGGGCAAAGTCGCCAAAACTGGTCTGGATTGAATTATTTTCCAATGTTTTCCATACCAGGGGTTCGTGCCTGAAGGCGCTAACAATTGCCCTGGAAGTTTCGGGACTGAACCGGTTTTTTACCTGCTCAAGGAATCTATCGATACTCATTTTCCGATCCTTTCAGAGGATTAGGGGGTCAGGGTAGCGCTATGGTGAGGGGCTTAAACACATAGTATGCTGCTGCAAGTAGAACCAAACTGAGAAAAACAAAAAAGATGCCAATGCCGGTGTTTGAACGCGCCAAATCATTGAGGGAACTGATGAGCAGAGAGGCGTTTCCGACCAATCCTGACACGCCATCGGAAATCCCTTTTTCTGCCAGCTTTGTGGTCTGGTCTGCAATGGTCTGGATATTTCTGCCCATAGCGGAACGTGCAAGAATGATAATACTAAGAATCAGACATAACATCCCAAAAGCGGACAGGGTTATTGCAGCAATAACAAGAACCTGGTTAGCATTTTCCAACATAACTGCCTCCTAAAGCACATGACTTATAGGAAGTTACGTTGCAATTAATATGCCAAGAAGAGTTTGGGTTGAGAGTCCTGGGAGTCTCTGCCTTCGCTTTTTGCGACAAGATCGGAAGGCAGGTGATTGTTATCGATGGCGCTATCGTCGCAAAACAGAACGGCGCGTTCCATGGTATTGCTGAGTTCCCGAATGTTTCCAGGCCAGGAGTAGTTAACCAGTATCTGCATGGCCTTGGGCGTGACGTCGGTGATGTTGGCACCCATACTGCGATTAAACTTGCGGAGGAAATAACCTACCAGGTCAGGGATATCCTCCCTGCGTTTTGAAAGAGGGGGGAGGTCAAGATCGACTACTTTGAGCCGATAATACAGGTCCTCTCGGAATATGCCATTGCTAATTAGCTCTTGCAAATTTCTGTTTGAGGCTGCCAGTATTTGCACGTCCACTTTTATTAATGTTGTTCCGCCAACCCGTCTGAAAGACCGTTCTTCAATAGCCCGCAGCAGCTTCGCCTGCATGTCCATGGGCATCGAAGCTATTTCATCGAGAAAGAGAATACCGCCATCCGCAACTTCCATTAATCCGTTCTTGCGGTGGGTTGCTCCGGTGAAAGCCCCTGCTTCGTGCCCGAAAAGTTCCGATTCGAACATCGTTGCCTGGATAGCGGGGCAGTTGATATCGATAAAAGGTTTTTGGGAACGCGGACCGATCTTGTGGATGAAGTTTGCCAGCACTTCTTTGCCCGTGCCTGTTGGCCCAGTAATCAGGACTGAAACACAAGCTTCAGATGCTCTTTGGGCGAGACTTACCACCTCTTTCATTTTCGGCGTATCGCCGATAATGAATTCATCCTGATACGCATGCGTAGAACGGAGATGGTTCAATTCACGCCGCATGGAAACCACTTCTTCTGCTCTGCGGACAGATTTTTCCAATACCAGCAAGTCCAACGGTTTTTCAATAAAATCCTGCGCGCCATTCTTCATGGCATCCACTGCCATGCTTACATCTCCATGGGCAGTAATAATGATTATCTGCGGCCGTATAGACATTTTTGCTGTTTCGTTCAGTAAATGGGGACCGTAGCCATCTGGAAGCCGAACATCCAGGATTACGATGTCAGCAGCGCCTTTTTTCAGGTGCTCACGGGCTTCTGTCAATGTTCCGGCACCTAAAACCTCGTATCCCTTAGTTCTTAAGAACTCTGATACAACCAGTCGTGCGGTTTCTTCATCATCAACAACCAAAACAGTAGCGGCCATTCGTTTCCCTAATCATTCAAAATTTCTTTTGGCAGGAGCACATGAAACATGGTTCCTCCTGGAAAGCTCTCTACGAAGATATTTCCCTTGTGCGCTGTGATAATCCGTTTTGAAATTGCGAGTCCCAAACCAGTGCCGCTGGTATTAGTAGTGACAAAAGGTTCGAAAATGTGTTCTTTCAGGTCGTCTGGAATACCAGGCCCTGAATCCGCAATAATTACTTCATATTGGGCTGGTTCCAATTGCTTATCCGCGCTATTTATTTTGATATTTAGTGTACCACCACTTGATTCCATTGCCTGGACTGCGTTGCTGATTAAATTAACAAATACCTGTTCAAGTGCGCGTGCGTCTGCTCGCACGAAAGGATGTTCTGGATTGCTTACAAAATTGCTGTGAATGTTCAGGCGTTTCATTCGAGGCCGCCATCGTTCGAGAATCATCGGGATCATGACACATAGATCCACACCGGTGAAATGATATTCGATGGGTTTTGAAAAAGTGAGGGTAGAGTCCATCAAATGTGTCAATCGCAGGCAATCGTTCTGTAAGCGACCAACAAGATTGTAGTGCGGGTTATCTTCTTTCATGGTCATACCGATGTACTGCAAACCTGTCATGATGCTGTTGATGGGATTTTTTACTTCGTGAGCAAAAATGGCGGAAACTTCACCGAGAAACGCACGTTGTTCAAGCTGCTGGGTGTGCTGCCGGATTTGCTCAGTTTGGCTTAGATCACGCAAAATCAGCACGATGCTGTTCAGAGCGTCATCAGTCATGACCGGGATACACAAAACCTGTGCCAAAAAGGATTTCCCGGTGCGGGTGTTCAGGCTCAGGTTATTTCCTGCTATGGTGCTTATGCCCTGCTGTGCAGATTTGTATAAGGTAGACAGTGTTTCATTACCAATCAGAACCATTTCCGCTTGCTGACCGAAGACTTCCTTACTGGCATACCCAAGCATAATTTCTGCGGCTGGATTCATTTCGGCAATGCGCAGGTCTGGAGACAAAATGATGATGCCTTCTTCAAGATTATCGAGAATGGCATGTTCTACCTGAACCATCTGGCGTGCACGTTTCAGGCTTTTCCTGGCACTTTCCAAACTTTCGAGATTTGCATGACCTGCTGAAACTTGTGCGCTCAGCAGCGAAAAAAATCGCAGATCTTCCTCAACAGGTAATG
>CAYVWM010000048.1:0-14594 GCA_964455505.1 uncultured Anaerolineaceae bacterium | reverse complement strand
CGGTAAAGGCAACGTCCATGCCGCCGGGATGATAAGTGGAAATGACATTAATCGAAGGATCAACCCACTTGACGCCAGCGATGTAACCTTTGTTGAAGGAAACTACCGGGGGAACCAGGTCAGTGCCGAGTACGGCTGCAACCGTCTTGCTTTTGGTCAGACTGCCGGCCAGAACGCCAGCCAGGAAGCCAGATTTTGCTTCATCAAAGATCAAACCTGCAACGTTAGGAACTACCTCTGTCCACTGTCCCTGATCCACACCGATAAACTTGACATCGGGATTGGCTTTGGCCGCTTCGATGGTTGCTTCACCAAGTGCAAAACCAACGGTAATGATGACATCGTAGCCTTTATCAAGGAACAGTTGGATATTTGCCAGGTAGTCTTTGGCGTCTTTGGTCTCCACATAGTTGGCAAATCCACCAACTGCTTTCACGCCTTCCTGAGCACCTTCCCAGGCAGATTGGTTGAAGGATTTGTCATCCACTTCACCCACATCCGTAACCAAACCGACGCAAATCACGTCTTCTTTGGGGCAGTCTGCTTCGGTTACTGCTCCGCCTTCTTCCGCTGCACCGCATGCGCTGAGCAGCATCCCGCTGACAATAAGCAGGGACAACAAGGTCAAGATTTTTTTACTCATATTTTCTCCTCTTATTAAAACCATTTGTTTCCGGTTGACCGGTTGATTCTTAATAATAAGTATATATTACTCTTGTAAAGCCTGCAAGATGTCTGATTTTGAGCACGTCATTCTTATGGTGAATTCAATGTAAGGAATCACACTTGAACTCCCCTGAAATCAGCACAAAATTGAGGGCTCATCTCATTAAGCATACGAACAATCAACGAGCTGAAACAGAAGACAGTTACTCACCTCGTTCAAGGCTTTATTTCCAATGTTGGGTTAAGGGTTCAATATGTCATTGGCTGTCAGGTTTGGATTACCAACAAAAGCGCTGTTCCAACCGACTTCAGTATTGCCGTCAAACCAGACGGATAATTCAGGCCACAAGATATGCGGGAATTTGTGTTCGGGCTGTCCTTCGATATTAGTGAACAGTTCACCAAGTGTTTTGGTCGGGTGGTTAAAAAAGTCCTCCAATAATTTTTCCTCATTTATTCCAGAAAAGTATGCTCCTCCGCCCATAAACATCATGGTTGACGCATAGGATTCAATGCGCCTTCTGGCCAGTTCTTTGGAGACGGGTGATGGGTCCGCCGCAGATGATCCGGCGCAGGAACAGCAGAAGAAAAATCCAACAGCATTTTCAGCAAGTTTGGTGGTGGTCACCAGCATATCCTGGGTTCCCAGCCGGGCTCCGTCTGGAATTTCGGGATGCACCAAACAGAAACCATTGCAGCCGCCATGCATTTCTGTAGGGTCTGCAGAGACATCCCCAACCCCAAAACCGTGCCCCTTGTAAACAACGATGCTCGCTCCCGACAAATTCGACCTTACATTTTCCCAGGTACTCTCAGGCCAGTATATTTTGACCACATTCATGCCATTTTCGGTCATAACGGCAGCCAGTTTATCTGCCCATTGAATGAGATCTTTTGTACCTGTGTGCTCTGGGGGGTCAACTGGTCCAACGATTAATACCGCTTTGGGTGGGGTTTCAGGTGTTAAATCAGGCATGGGCGTTTCTGTTGTGACAGTCTTAAGCAAGATTCCTTTCCCGTTAAATGCTGCTGCAATTGTCTGCTCATCCCCTTCATCACGCAATAACAATAAGCTTGAAGCTCCCAATCCATCCAATATGTGCCCGTAAGCAGTTGTAGAACGGGGCAGTCCCGCGTCTAAGATTTGCCAGCTCTTGCCTTCATCATCACTTATAAACACACCATCTTCATCAGATGCTGCAAAGAGAATTCCATTTGCGCTTCCTACCACTTTACGGATAGCTCCCCCATAAGGAAGCGTGAGACCGACATCGATTGCGGTATAGTGCGATCCGTCACTTGATTTGTACAGCCCCCTTGGTTCCGCGCCTACAAATAAAACATCATCGAGAACATTAAGTGACTGAACCCTTTTGTGGTCATCAATGTCAATTATTGGAAATTGAAAGGATTGGGATACCAGCGGGGAATAAAACCCAGATTGAATAAAACTTACCTCTGCATATGAATCTACAAGGACTTGTTCCCAAATGTTATTCGTCAAGCGGTACAAACCTTCGTTTGTTCCTGCATAAAGTTTGGATTGGAAAACTTCCAGGTCGTTGGCATAACCCAACAGGTTGTCCCCAATTGGCTGCCATTCACCCGAGTTTTTGCGCTCCCATATTTGGTAGGGATCAATGGTTTGGGCATATACCTTGTTACCCACAAAATCCACGTAGTCGACGATTTCACCTTCAAATTTACCATCAAGTTCCCAGGTAGCCCCGCTATCGTGAGATGCGTAAACCATGTCTGTAAACCAGAGCGCTACATAAATAGCAGCGTCGGGCGAAGAACCACTCTCGATAGCCAGGGAAATTGGTGCACAAGGAGGAAGCCCTGCGTCTGCTCTTTCCCAATCCTTACCGTAATTTACTGAGCGATAGACCTTATGTACCCACGCATTATCCCTGGTTGTCGCCCAGAGTTCCCCAGGAATTGAGCCTGCAACGAAATTTACGACGGTCTCTCCGGCGAAGGCCCAGGGCGTCCATTTGTTCAGCTTTTTCCAGTCGTAAGCATTTCTGATCAGGGGTAAATACACCTGGTTATAACTTTCACCTATGGTGCTTTGCCCGGTATCGGCAGTTTGTGCGTTGGGATGGGATTTGTCGATTGACGATGAAGCGTAATCGCTAAGCAAAGGAGGCTCAAGCAGGTCAGTCTGGTTTGGAAGTGTTTGCTTATTAACAGAAGGTGGATCCATTTCAGACCCTGCAAATCCTGATGAGACAGGGGTCAAGACAATTGCTACCACCACAATTAATCGGATCATGTGTCCAACATTTATGGGTGTTCGTTTATTCATTAATAACCTCATCTTTACCCTGCCTTTTTGATTTCGGTTGATTTGTTAAAGCAAATATTGAATTCTTACAGAGACGATCCGATCTTTTGTACCGCCTTGTATTTACTACAAATCTATCAAATCAGTTTCTGCGGGACTCTCAATCTGTTCAACTTGGTTAGCAGCTTCGCCGGCTTTCATGCCCAGGATTGAGATCAGGGCAGCCAGCATGAAAATTGGGCCGATAATAAAAATGGAGGCGTAATTATCGCCGGTGAGTTTCACTATCCAGCCATTAATGTTCGGGCCGGCAATGGCAGCCAACGTCGAAAAGAGATAATAAAGCCCGGTGAATGTGCCTATCTGCACAGGGTCGGTCAGGTCCACAACCACAGGCAGCGAATTAATATTAATGAGCGCCCAACCCAGACCAGCAATCACGAGCATTAAACCCACCACGGGGACTTTTCCCAACACAGGTAGTGAGAATAGCAGGGTTGTCAGCATGTCCGTGGGCACGACAAAAATTGAGAGCATAATTAAAATCATCACAACCAGGCCGATACTGATCGTCTTTTTTCGGCCAATTTTTCCCCCAATAAAACCGGCAGGCAGCGCCATCAATACAAAAGCCAGGGAATTCAAGGTCAGAATTGATACGCTATCGCCTTCAGACATTCCAAGTGATTTATTGGCGAAAAGGGTAAAGAAGGTTTCGATAGCATTCATTGCCACAAACCAGAAGAAGATAGCCAGAAAGATGCGGATGGCGTTATGTTGTTTTTCTCGGAAAATCTGACTGAGGCTTTTCCACAGGTTGGGTTTTTCGAGGTTGGGGTTATTTTCGTAAACCTTTGGCTCGCGGATAAAGGCAAAAACCATCAGCACCCCGACCAATATAAGCACTGACGCCAGCCAGAAAGGATATGCTGGATTGATCTTGTAGAGTCTCCCACCGATCAGAAAGGCAATGATTGAACCGATTCCGCCCATGAAGTTGATCACGCCGTTTGCCTGGGAACGAAACCTGGAAGGCGTGATGTCCGGCATCAGGGCAACGACAGGGGTGCGCCAAATAGCCATGCTAAGCATAAAGGTCATCGTACAGGCTACGAACAGGGGCAGTTTGGCGTTATCGGGTATGTTGAGCAGCGGCACGGCAACAACAGGAGCCATAACAAAAGCGATTGCTGCGATGGGTGCACCAGTAAGCATGAACGGCAGGCGCCGCCCAATTTTAGTGCGGGTCCGGTCAGAAATGGAACCAATGGCCGGCTGCAGGAAAAGGGCAGCGATATTGTCCAGGGTCATAAAGAAACCGATCCAGGCGGCGTCCAAGTTAAAGCGGTTTGCCAGAAAGAGCGGCACAAAGGAGTTGTATACCGACCAGGCAACCATTACCGCAAAGAAACCAAAACCTAATAAAAATGTCTTTCCATAATTCAATTTATGATCGTTCATTAATCCTCCGTGAATTTAGGTGAAGTTTGGTCAGAAGTATCTGATTCAGTTCCAGAGACGCCAGGCAGGCGAGTGGACACATATTGCTCAAGGAATTGGCGGTCTTTTTCGGTTAGTGCGGTATTTAATAGCAGGTCTGGGCGCCAGAGCAGGGTTCGGATCAAGGATTGTTCCCTGCGCCAGCGTTCCTGTTGAGCATGATTGCCCTGAATCAGCACCTCAGGCACCTTCCAGCCGCGAAAATCAGGCGGGCGGGTGTATTGCGGATATTCCAATAGCCCGTTGCTAAACGAGTCGTCGCTAGTGGCTTCGTTGTCGCCCAGCACACCTGGCTGGAGCCGGGCAACCGCATCCAACACTATCAGGGCAGGCAGTTCACCACCCGTGAGCACATAATCTCCAATCGAAAGGACATGCGTGGCAAGATGTTCGCGGATGCGCTCATCAAAACTTTCGTACCGTCCGCAAATCAGGGCGATGCGGTCATATTGCGCCAGTTCAAAGGCAGCCTGCTGGTTAAAAACCTGCCCCTGGGGGCAGAGCAGGATTACAGGGCAAGCAGGGGGCGTTCCTTCGATTGCTTCTACAGCAGCGAACAGTGGTTCGGGTTTCATGATCATTCCGCCGCCTCCTCCGTAGGGGGTATCATCTGTGGTGTGGTGGCGGTCGCTTGCCCAATCGCGGATGTTGTATGCATTCACCTCAATTAAACCTGCCTGTATGGCACGCTTGAGGATGCTGATATCAAGATAAGGTTGAAAAATTTCAGGAAACAGGCTGAATATATCAAACCGCATGGATTGATTGTACAGGAATGTAAAGAAACGGGCAAGAGAAAAATGTCTCTCCGTTGGTTTTTCTGATCGAGGATTCTTTTGAGAAATCAAATTTCCCTCAGATTATTGCAGATTGCATGTATCAACCCTGCTTGCTACCCTTAAATAATAATGATATTATCAAAATATGTACCTCAAAGGCAGTAAACTATCGCTCAAGAACAAAAGACGGCGGTCAAATCCGTGGTTAATCGGCTTTTTGATTCTCACAATTGGCGGGTTAATCTACTTTAACTCGGTGGTAGTTCCTGATATCAATCCCCCTTTTGTGCCGACACCTACCGAAACACGGGACCCTGTTTCGTATGAGATTGAGGCGGATGCCCTTGCAGCCGAAGGAAAATTTATCGCTGCAATTGACTCCTACCAGGCTGCCATCAATGCGAACCCTCAGAATGTGGAAAATTATCTCAAAATCGCCCGCCTGCAAATTTACTCAGGTAGTTACGAACAAGCAAAGGTAAACGCTGAAAACGCCATTCTCTTAAATAAATCCAGTTCCACAGCCTATGCGCTGCTCGGATGGGCTAAAGGTTTTCAGCAATTGTATTTGGAGGGGGAACTTGATGCCAAACGGGGCATTGAAATCGACCCCAACAATGCCCTCGGACATGCCGTGTATGCCTATCTGCTGGCGCTGCGCATCGAAGCAGGTCTGAATGAACTCGACACCATGGACATTGCCATTGAGGAGTCCCGTACTGCGCTTGCGCTCGATTCGAATCTCTTGGAATCACGATGGGCGCGGGGCTATGTTCTGGAAATCACCAGTAACTATGCAGACGCAGCGGAGCAATACGAATTTGCCATCCAGATCAACAGTTATATCTCCCAACTTCATATTGCGCTGGGGCGCAACTACATGACATTGGGGAGAAACGACGAAGCAGTCTTTGAGTTCACCAAAGCCTATTCCCTGAACCCAACCGATCCAGTCCCCAACTACTTTATTTCCAGAGTTTACGGCAACCTGGGTGAATGGGCTAAGGGTATCCAATACGGGGAACAAGCCCTGCGCGATGACCCTGCTGACCCCATTCTCTATGCCAACCTGGGTACGATGTACTACCGCAGCGGTTCCTATAACCAGGCTATCACTTACCTTGATAAGGCGGTCAGGGGCGGTGTCACTGAAGAAGGTGTTGTGGTTGAAGGGCTGCCGCTTTCGTATTCAACCAGTGTGATCGAAACCTACAGCCGCTACGGTTTGTCTTTGGCACGGGTAAATCGCTGCAACGATGCGGTTGCAGTGGCTAACGCCATGCTTCAAACGATTGCAGACGATCCAAATGGGGTCTTTAACGCGGAAGAGATTATTCGGATTTGCCAGGAAAACCTCGTCAATCCGCCTACGCCCACTTTTGCGCCTACCGCAACGCCAATCACCGGACCCTCTCCGACACCATCTCCTACGAACGGTTCGCAAGCAACACCAACACCTTAGTCATGTACATCAAAGAACGGCACAACCTTTTTCGCAGTCCAAAGGGACAATCCAACCCTTACAGGGTCATGGTGATCTTGTTGATCATCGTGTTACTGATTGCTGTACTTCGGGAATATGCCTCTGGTTCTATCACACCGCCATTCATCCCCACGCCAACCCCAACCCGAACGGTAAATTCATTTGTGGTTGAAGGCAGCACCCATTTTCAGGCAGGGAACCTGGATAAAGCCATTGCAGCCTACAAACAGGCGGTGGTGATGCAGCCAAATGACCCGATGCTGCTGGTGGAGTTGGCAAAAATCCAGGTCTACTCCTCCAATACCCTGACAACTGATGCTGAAAGGCGCACACGATTGGCGGAAGCGTTGGAGGTCATTAACCAGGCCAAAGCATTAGCACCGGTAGATTCAACAGTTTTGGCCGTCAGGGCCTTTGTCTTGGATTGGAATGCCAACCCTATCCTTGCAGGTGAAAAATCAGAAGAGATACGCAATGAAGCGGAATCTGAAGCGCTGATGGCACTGCAGATGGACAATAACAATACGCTGGCTATGGCTTACTACGCCGAAATTTTGACTGATCAGTACAAATGGGTGCAGGCGCGGGAGTATATGTCCCAGGCGATGGAAGATGGCCAGGAAATCATGGATGTGCACCGCATCCAGGCTTATCTATATGAAGTGCTTGGAGAATACAACCTTGCCATTGAAGAGTATAAGAAGGCCATTGAGATAACCCCCAACCTGACCTTTTTATATAATTCGGTGGGCAGATTGTACCGCCACCTTGAACAGTTTGAAGTTGCCTTGGAGTATTTTGACAAGGCTGCCAGCCTGAACGAACAGCTTGGAATCCGGGACCCGATCCCTTACATGGCCATTGCCAATACGTACATCCGTATGGGTGAGGCAATGGTTGCTTCGCGCAATGCTTACAGAGCCCTGGAACTCAACCCTTACAATGCTGATACGTATGGGCAGGTTGGGGTCATTTACTACCGTGCCCGCAACTACGAAGGGTCTATCCCGGCCTTGCAGTGCGCAGTCATGGGCTGTGATGCCGCCGTCAGCTGCGAAGCGCGCGAATGTGATCCTGAAACAGAAGACCCGATTGTGTTGGAAGGTCTGCCGCTCTCAGATACGACAGTTTTGTATTATTACACCTATGGTTCAGTGCTGGCCGGGCTGCACCGCCCCGGGGATGATAAGTGTGTGCGGGCAGCGGAAGTGTTTACCCAGATCCGCAGCATGTATGCAAATGAACCGATCATCATGGGGATTGTTGAAGCTGGTGAGGAAATTTGCGCCGGTTCGGATTAACATAAATCCAATGTAAGAACATCGTTAGAAATATAACCTACCCCTTGACTCCTGAAGTTGGGGGGATTATTATTAGGTTAGTTAGCACTCAATACGTAAGAGTGCTAAAAATTTGAAAAATCTTTTAACAAATATTTTGGAGGATTGTATGTCACTATCGATGAAACCTTTAGGAAGTAGGCTGGTTGTTCAGCCAATTGAGCAGGAAGAAGTCACCGCTGGCGGTATTGTTCTGCCTGAAACCGCGAAAGAAAAACCCCAGAAGGGCACTGTCATTGCTGTAGGTCCTGGTGACCGGAACGATAAAGGCGAACGCATCCCTATGGATGTGAGCGTTGACGATGTTGTTCTTTTTGCCAAGTATTCCGGAACAGAAATTAAGTACGATGGTAAGAAATTGTTAATTTTGCGCGAGAGTGATATCCTCGCTATTTTGAGCTAATCATTGAAATTTAAGGAGATATTTTTATGGCTAAACAATTAGTTTTTTCCGATGAAGCACGACGTTATCTTAAGAATGGTGTGGACGCTGTTGCAAATGCAGTAGCCACCACTCTTGGACCCAAAGGCCGCAATGTAGCCCTGGATCGCAAATACGGTTCCCCAACCATCACCCATGATGGCGTTACCGTGGCCAAAGAGATTGAACTCAAAGACCCCTTTGAGAATATGGGCGCTCAATTACTGAAGGAAGCTGCGACCAAAACCAACGATATCGCTGGCGATGGCACAACTACCTCCACCGTTTTGGCACATGCCATGGTGACTGAAGGCCTCAAGAATTTGGCAGCTGGCGCAAATCCTATGCTCCTCAAGCGGGGCATTGAAGCAGCATCCAAAGCTGTTGCTGAAGCCATTCACGACCAGGCAATCGATATCACCACCAAGGAAGAAATTGCATCGGTTGCTACCATTTCTGCCCAGGATGCAGAGATTGGCAACCTGATTGCTGATGTGATGGACAAAGTTGGCAAAGATGGTGTTATCACTGTTGAAGAATCCAAAGGTCTGGCGTTTGAGACTGAATATGTTGAAGGTATGCAGTTCGATCGCGGTTATATTTCCCCCTACTTCGTGACCGATACCGAGCACATGGAAGCCAACATCGAAGATCCCTACATTCTTGTACACGACAAGAAGATCTCCGCTGCTGCAGACATCGTTCCCCTGCTGGAAAAAATGGTCCAGGTTGGGAAACGTGAAATTGTCATCATCGCAGAAGATGTAGACGGCGAAGCTCTGGCTACCCTGGTTCTGAACAAGATCCGCGGTATGCTCAACGTTCTGGCTGTCAAAGCCCCTGGCTTTGGCGACCGCCGCAAGGCTATGCTTCAGGACATTGCCATTCTGACCGGCGCTACCGTGATTTCTGAAGAAACCGGCCGCAAACTCGAATCCACGACTATTGAAGATCTTGGCCGGGCAGAAAAAGTTACTACCGATAAAGACAACACCACTATTGTGGGCGGCCGCGGCGACGGCGCAGGTATTAAAGGCCGGATTGATCAGATCCGTGTTGAAATCGAAAATACCACCAGCGATTATGACCGGGAGAAACTGCAGGAACGTCTTGCTAAACTCTCGGGCGGTGTGGCTATCATCCGGGTTGGCGCTGCAACAGAGACTGAACTCAAGGAAAAGAAACACCGTGTGGAAGATGCGCTTTCTGCAACCCGTGCAGCCGTTGAAGAAGGTATTGTTTCTGGCGGTGGCGTTGCCCTGGTCAATGCAGTTGAAAGCCTGAAAGAAGTAAAGATGGACAGCACAGACGCCCAGATCGGTGTCAATATTGTCCGCAATGCACTTGAAGTTCCGATGCGCAAAATCGCTGAAAATGCTGGCAAAGACGGCTCAGTTGTGGTCGAGAACGTCCGCCAGAAGCAAGCTGCCAGCGGCAATCTGCACCTCGGCTACGATGTTCTCTCTGAAGAATATGTGGACATGGTAACCGCTGGTGTGATCGACCCCGCAAAGGTTACCCGCGGTGCCCTGGAGAATGCTGCTTCGATTGCAGCTATGATCCTCACCACCGAAGCCCTGATCACTGACATTCCGGAAGAGAAGCCGCTTCCTGCGATGCCGCAGGGTGGCATGGATTACTAAAATCTACGGATTACCACCAAAAGGCTGCCCGGAATTGTCGGGCAGCCTTTTTGATATAAGCCAAAGCGCACCGTTAATGAGTATAATAAGCCCTATGATCAGAAACCGGCTTCAAACGGCTTTGTTAAGTGTGTGTCTGCTGTGCCTTGGTATCTTACTGACTGGGTGCGAACCGACTCTGGAAACAACCCCAACGGCGATGCCTTCTGCGACGGAAACTCATTTGCCTGTGGTCAGTTCCGTTACCGACACGCCCGTTCCTACTCCCACCGCAACACCAATACCGGTTGCAGCAGTAGTTAATGGCGAAGGAATTTTGCTGGATTACTTCAATAATGAAATAATGCGTTATAAGGCTGCTTTTTCTGGGGAGCAGGAATTGCCCGCAGAAGAAGTGGTCAATCAAACCGTGTTGGATTTCCTCATTGAGCTGCAGCTGCTATCTCAGGCAGCGCGGGAGAGCGGGTTCGAATTCAGCGATGCAGACTTGGAAGCAAAACTCGCATCTATGGTTGAAGAACTTGGCTCCGGCAGTGCGCTGACCAACTGGATGGAGAGCAATTTTTACAGCGATGCGGAATTCCGTATGGCTCTGCGGCTCTCTACTGAAGCAGCCTGGCAGCGGGATCAGATCATTGCAGCGGTGCCTGAAGCGGTAGAGCAGGTGCGCGCAAGGCAGATTTTTGCGCGAACCGCTGCAGGTGCTGAACGCGCCCAGACCAGTTTGAATTCAGGAACACCTTTTGACGACCTTGCCTGGGAATACAGCCCTGAAACAGGCGGAGAATTAGGTTGGTTTCCGCGCGGTTATCTCCTTTTTCCGGAGATAGAAGAAGCGGCCTTCAGCCTGGCTGTTGGCGAACGGTCTGAGATTATCCAAACTGAGATAGGCTATCATATTCTGCTTGTGATGGAACATGAAGAAGCCTACCCCCTCACCACGGATGCAAGGGTAACCCTGCAAGCCAAAGCCCTTGAAGACTGGTTGATACAACAGCGCAGCCAAGCGCTGATTGAAATAATGGTGCCATGAGCAGCAATAAACCTGTAAAAGCTGTTAAGCGCAAATCGCCTGCGGAAAACCGGTCTGCTATCCCAAGCATGGCCACGCGTAAACGTTCATCCTGCTCGGGCGTTGGGCTTGCCATTTTTTTCCTCATCATAATTCTAATTGTTCTACTGATTGCTTCCGGGGTTATTTCCTCTCCGTTTACTGAACCTGAGCCTACCGCAACGATACCTGTAGTTCAAGAAACCACAGCCTCTGCAGAATTTTCAACAACGGAACCTTCCGGGCTCCCGACGGACACTCAAACACCTGTACCAAGCCTGACCCCCACAAGTTTGCCAACAGAAACACCCACCCCGCCTCCTACAAATACGCCTACTTCCACGCCTACCGCAACTGCTACGGTGACACCTACAGAAAAGCCAATGCCTTACGTCATTCGCGGCACACCGCAGGCGCTTCCCAACAGCGTATTTCATCCAGAATATGCTTGTGAACAATATATATTTATTGGCGGACAGGTCTGGGATATGCAGGAAGCACCGGTCAGGGGATTGGTAATCAGGCTGGGAGGATTCTACGGCGGTGAGTTGGTTGACTTTACCACCAAGTCAGGTTCTGCGCTGCTTTATGGCGAGTCTGGCTATGAGTTTGTGCTGAAAAACAAACTTGTCAACGAACAAGAACTTTTCATACAATTGGAAAGTGTGGATGGGGAAAAGCTATCAGCCCAGACTTACCTTGTTATTACGGATGACTGTGCAGAAAACCTTATCATCGTCAATTTCAAACAGGTTCGCTGATCTTTCTTGTTGGATTTAAAACTTAATCCCCGGACTCAAATCTTGAGCGGATGCCAAGAGTCTCTCGTCCTACCAGGAGTCCTGTGAGAGGTGAAGAAGGCAGTTCCATCACCCGGCAGTTGGAAAAATATTCAAATTCGAATGCTGTCAGGTCTCCGGCTGCTTTGCCAGGAATTGGCATAAGCCTGGCTGTCAGGGGTTTTTTCAGGCGCAGGGCAAGCGCAGCCGTGTCTAGAAGGACCGGGTAAAGTTGGTCTGCTGTCGCAGATCCGGGCAAAGGAATGACATCCAACCCTGTCCCACAAACAGACGAACAGACAAGTAAATCTGTTACGGAAACCTTACCTTCAGAAACCCTCGCCGACAATCCCGAATCCTCAAGAACGGGTAACATCAGACCATTAAAACCGGTACGCTTGAATTTTGCTCTATCGAGCGCTTCAGTCAGAAATGCAGAGCAAAACAGGCTGCCGTGCAAACCAAAGGCTTGCAAACCAAGCGTTTCCAAAGCTTTTGCAATTGAGACTGCATCGTTGGGGTAGGGTGCCAGGGTAAAATCGAGCCCTTTGAAATCATAACCGTACATTTGCTGGAGTTTGTTTGCGACCTCCTCCAACTTTTGGGCGTGACTTTCAACACTTCTGATCAGAAATTCACGGGCATTTTCAAGGGAGCTTACTTTTGAAAATGCTTCTATGGCAAGGTCTGCACCTTCAATGGCGAGTGCGAAGGATGGTTGAAATCCCTCTCCGTAGGCTGCAGGAAAGAATGGGGCAAAGGGCGGCACATTCGCCAGCGCACAGAAGCGAAGATTGGCAAACCCGTTTTTGTCCAAAGGCGCCAGGGCTTCGATAAGCTGCGCACACGCTCTGGCAGCGGGAAGACTTACCTCGTTTTGGGCGGTTGTCAGCATCCCGGAGAAGAAGACATTAGGCACTTTCTTAATGACTTCAGGAATATATTGGTAGGGCTCCAAGTTTTCGGGTGATACCGGCCCCAGAGAGAAATAATCGAAACCATCCGCGTGGCATTCCACCGACAACACCTGGGCAGCTTTCAGAAGGAGTTTTGGATCAATCCAGGCAGGAAATGGCGGCGTAGCCAGGCGGTATGATTGAACTTCGTAACCAGCGTCAGTAAACATGGCCGTGGCGTGGCGGGCAAAAATCCCCAGCCTCTCCAGCAGCATGCGGCTTGGGGGAAAACCGGGTTGACAAAAAATGGTAATTGATCGAATTTTCATGGGCTAAGCTTCCAGTCTCTGGCGGGCTACTTCAAAAAGCAGGATGCTGGCAGATATGGCTGCATTCAGCGATTCGCTCTGGCCTTGCATGGGAATGCGCAAACTTGTTTTTGAGAGAGCTACGCCTTCCGGGCTGGCACCTGAGGCTTCGCCCCCGATGAGCAGGGTTGTGGGCTGCCTGAAATCTGCTTGCCAATAGGTGAGGCTCCCTTCCATCTCAGCAAGGTATACCTGCGTCTGGCTGGTGATCGTCTCGATTTCCTCCCAATTGGTTTGCACAATGGGCAGGCGGAAATGGGCTCCCATACCGGCACGGACAACTTTGGGCGACCAGGGGTCCGTGGTTCCTGGCGGCAGCAGGACAATCTCAGCGCCCGCAGCTTCGGCTGATCGCAGGATGGTGCCCAGGTTTCCCGGATCCCTTATCTGGTCTGGGATCAGGGCAAAGGTAAGCTGTTCCGGGAAGTCTAATGAAGGCTTGGAAAATACTGCCAGAATACCCTGAGAATGTTCTGTGTCCGTAAGGAAATTGAACAAGCGATCTTCCACCGGGTAAATCGGCGCATTTTCTGGAAATTCAGAAAGCAATTGGGCAACGCGTTTGGAATGATCCTGACTGTACACAATAAGCTTTGGCTGCTGCTTGCAGGCCAGGCCATCTTCGATCAGCCTGGCGCCTTCGGCTACAAAGGCAGATTCCTTCAGGCGGGTTTTAGATTGCTGTAATAGAGAGCGCACAACCCGCAGGTGTTGATTTTGTGGAGAACTGATAGCGTCTTTCATGATGTATTCCCCTCTGATTATAAGGGCTTTTATCTTCTTGCTTTTTTAGAAATGCTGAATTTGTGAACCTGGACTTCTCCGGCTTGGCTGATTGTGAGGGTGCAATATTGAATCTTAAAACGATTAAGGCGGTGCGCGTAGGCGGCACCGGGATTGATGAAGCGTTTGCCTTCAAACTCCTCATCTACCTGGTAGTGGGTATGACCATATATGATCAGGTCTGCATCTGGAAACAGATTGGCAAGCTGCTTTTGATAGCACAGGAATGGTTTCCGGTGAAAAGTGAGAAACAACTGGACATAATTAAGCACGTACCTGACCATATTAATGTGTCCGTGTGCAAGCGCAATTTTTATGCCGTTTATTTCAAATCTTAACGATTTGGGCAGTTCCAGGCGCTGCAGCCAGTCCCGGTTACCCTGCACCGCCCTGACGGGTGCAATCTCGCCAAGTATGTCAAGCACAGCTTGTTTGCTCACATCGCCAGCATGCAGGATAAGGTCGGTTTTGTATTCTCTGATTGCCTGCAAAAGTTCAGGATCCAGTGCTTTGGCGCGGTCACCGACGTGGGTATCTGAAAGCACAAATAAGCGCAGCTCGGGGGCTTGGGTTTGCCCTGCTTTGAGATCATCCA
>CAYVWM010000047.1:0-14759 GCA_964455505.1 uncultured Anaerolineaceae bacterium | reverse complement strand
CGGATGGCGTGGCCGAACTGGTCCGCCAGATGGCACCGTCCGATTCGGTCAAAATCCTGACCGCAGCAGGCATCGGTGAGAACAACGAGGAACTCGGCACAAATGCGGTCGAGATCATGGAAGCGATCACCGCCCTGCACAACCCCGACGGTGTGCTGGTGCTGATGGACCTGGGCAGCGCCGTGCTCAGCGCAGAAATGGCGCTGGACATGCTCGATGACGACCTCAAGGCCAACGTGGTGATGTGCCCGGCTCCCTTTGTGGAAGGCGCCATAGCCGCCGGCGTTCAAGCCAATATGGGCTCGGACGTTCAGGCAGTCTACCGCGAAGCCATGCAGGCCCTGGCAGCCAAGAACGAACAGGTGACCCCGCCGGCCTTTGCCAAACCCGCCCCAGCGCCTGCTCCCGCAGACGCAGCCCCAGCCCTTGCTGCTGCGGAAGGCGCGCTTGAGTATTTTGTAACCGTGCGCAACGCGTCCGGCCTGCACGCCCGGCCTGCCGCCATGTTTGCCAAGGCCATCGGCAGCCACAAAGCCAAAGTATCGGTCACCAACCTCTCCGAGAAAAAAGGACCGGTGGTCATCAACGGGCTTATTGCCGTGCTGCTGCTGGGCGCCAAAAAAGGCAGCGACCTCAAAATCCAGGCGGAGGGCGATCAAAAACACGAGGTCATCGAGGCGCTCCAAGCGCTCTTTGAGAGCAACTTCGGCGAGTGACCTTCCCCGCCCCTTAAACCAAAACGCTACAACCGCCGGCCTCTAAAATTCCCGGCGGTTTTTTGATTCCCGCAGCAAGACCCGCATACCTGCAGCCCAGACCCCCGACTTCAACACACCCGACAGGATGGCATAACAATTGCACTGAAAATAGCAGAACACCAACCGGTGGAGTATTGTTATGCAGAAATCACACTTTAGCTCTTTCCAGGTGGCGCTGCTGGTGGCGCTGGCCGCGCTGAATGTGGTCATTCTGCTCTCCATGACCACCCCAGCCCCTGCCCAACCCGAGCCCAAAAGCGCCGCCCCGCAGGCTTTTGGCAACCGGGTTTACCTGCCCCTGGTAAACACCACCGGCAAGATCGCCTACGTGGACAACCTCAGCGCTTACACGGAAGCCGCCACCCCGGAAATCCTGCATATTTTGGGTGAGGTGGTCAACAATACCGGCAAACCCATCCACCAAATAACCGTCACAGTCGGCCTTTACGCCAAAGACAACCCAACGCCCATCGCCACAATCCACGCCCAGCCTTTCAAGGGTATTGTGCCCACCAGCCAGGCGGCCTGCTTCAACTTTGCCATTCCCAAGCCTGCCAACTACCACCATTTTGCTGTGCAGAACCTGACCCACCAGGTGTTCAGCGGAACGCTGCCCAACCTGACCATCAGCAGCGTGCAGGGCGGTTTTGATGAGGATTTTGACTGGTATCAGATCAACGGAACTGTAAACAATCCTGCCGGCACCCTGCTTAAAGAAGCCCGTGTGGTCGGCACACTCTACAACGCCTACCACACCGTCGTCGGCTGCGACCAAACTTACGCCTCCTTTCCGGAAGAAAACCCCTTCACCAGCGGCAGTTTTACGCTCTACTACCTCGATAAACTCTACGCCAATGTCATGAGTTTCCAGCTGCAGGTGATCGGTTCCACCCCCTGAAAATGGCACGGCATCGAAAGACATAGCCCAGCTTCAGCGGATACCGCCAACTCTGCAAAATCGCTTGACAGGCGGCGCATTCCGCAGTATAGTTTAGCCCGTTTAACTATTAAGACAGGTTACCTATGCCAGACGAAATCCCCCATCTCCTGCATACCTGGGCCGACGCCGCGATGCGCCGTTCCATGGCTGCCATCAACCAATTCAAACAGGAAAAAGGCTACTCCTCCTCGCAAATCAACACGCTTTTCTTTTTGCGGGACCGCCCGAATGCGACGGTAAACGACCTTTCCCAGCGCCTGGGCATCACCAAGGCTGCCGTTTCGCAGTTGGTGAACCTTTTGGTGGACCAAAACCTGGTGCACCGCCAGGAAGACCCCGCCGACCGCCGGATTAAACGCCTGAACCTGACCTCCCAAGGGCATGCAGAGCTGCGGCAAGCCCAGACCGCGCGGCATGCCTGGCTGGACGCATTGGACGCAACCCTTTCGCCCGCCCAAAAAGCCAGCCTGGAACCCGGCCTGAAAATCCTTATCGAAGCCGAAAAGTCCATCCCCGCCTGCAGCAAGCCCACCACCTCATCCCACACTGGATCGTAAACTATGAAAAGACTGCTCCCCTTCCTCAAACCTTATTGGCACATGATCCTCCTGGCGATCGTGCTGCTTTATATCATGTCCAATGCCGACCTTGCCCTGCCCGACTACCTTTCACAAATCGTCAACGTGGGCATCCAGCAAAACGGGGTCGAATCCGCCGTGCCGCAAGTGCTGCGCCCCGACCGGATGGACACCCTGGCGCTGCTGCAGACCGAACAGGAACACAGCCAGGTATTGGCGGCTTACGACCTGATTGAACCGGGCAGCCCGCAAGCAGCAGAATGGGCGGCTACCTATCCCGGCATCAGTGAAACGCCGGTTTACCTGCTGAATACCACCAATAAAACCCAGCTGCAAAACCTGGAAAGCCTGCTTTCCAAGCCGATGGTGCTGCTCTACGGTTTCGAAATGATCCAGAACAACCCCGAACAAGCCGCCAACCTGCTCGGCAGCGGCTTTGCCGAACAAATGCAAGCGGTGCCGCCGGGCACAGACATCCAAACCCTGCTTACCAGCCTGCCTGAAGCCCAACGCATGCAATTGCGCACCGCGCTCGACCAGCATATGGCAAACATCGAAGGCACTATCCTGCACCAGCTGGCGGTAAAGGCGGTAGGCTCGGAATACGCCGCCCTGGGTGCAGACCTGCAGAAAATCCAGACCAACTACATCTTGCGCATCGGCGCCCTGATGTTGGCTATGGCGCTGCTTGCCGCCGCCACTTCCGTCACCGTCAGCTACCTGGCAGCCAAAACCTCGGCAAGCGTGGCGCGGGATGTGCGCGGCGCCCTTTTCAAACACGTGGAGGAGTTCTCCAGCGCAGAATTTACCCGATTCTCCACAGCATCGCTGATCACCCGCTCCACCAACGACATCACCCAGATCCAGAACGTCATTTACATGACCATTCGGCTGGCATTCATGGCCCCCCTGATGGGCATCGGCGCTGTGATCCGCGCCGTGGACAAGAGCCCCAATATGTGGTGGCTGATCGCCCTGGCTGTAGCCGTCATGATGCTCTTGGTGGCAATTGTCATTGCCATCGCTGTGCCAAAGTTCAAGATCATGCAGCGCCTGGTAGACCGCCTCAACCTGGTCACCCGCGAAAACCTCTCCGGGCTGATGGTTGTGCGCGCTTTCAACAAACAGGAATATGAAGAAAAACGCTTTGACGACGCCAATACCGACATCACCAAAACAATGCTTTTCGTTGGCAGAACAATGGTCTCCGTCTTCCCGCTGATCAACCTGGTCAACTTCGGTCTGATGGCACTGATTATTTGGGTCGGCGCTAAAGAGATCGCCGCCAGCACCACCCAGGTCGGCAACCTGATGGCTTTCCAGCAATACGCCATGTACATCATGCATTCCTTTATCCAGCTTTCCATGCTCTTTATCATGCTGCCCAGGGCTGCAGTCTCCGGCGACCGCATCGCTGACGTGCTCGAAACAGAAATTGAAATCAAAGATCCGGCAGACCCCGTGCAGTTCCCCGAACCCGTGCGCGGCAGGATCACTTTCCACGATGTGGACTTCCATTATCCGGATGCCGAAGAGGACGTGCTGCAAGACGTCACCTTTACCGCCGAGCCGGGTCAGGTAACCGCCATCATCGGGTCTACCGGCAGCGGTAAATCCACCCTGGTCAACCTTGTCCCGCGCTTTTTCGAAGTCAGTAAAGGGCGCATCGAAATCGACGGTGTGGACATCCGCAGCGTTACCCAGCACGCCCTGCGCGAGCAAATCGGGTTTGTGCCCCAGCGCGGCTTGCTTTTCAGCGGCAGCATTGCTTCCAACCTGCAGGTTGCCAAACCAGAAGCCAGCGAAGCAGACATGACCGAAGCGATCGAGATTGCCCAGGCAAGCGAGTTTGTCTTTGACAATTCAGAGGGGCTGCAGGCGCCCATTTCGCAAGGCGGCGCCAACGTCTCGGGCGGTCAGAAGCAGCGCCTTTCCATCGCCCGCGCGCTGGTCAAAAAACCGCCAATCTATATCTTTGACGACAGTTTCTCTGCCCTGGACTTCAAGACCGATGCCGCCCTGCGGCAGGCGCTCAAGAAGCAAGTCGGCGACAGCACCGTGCTGATCGTTACCCAACGGGTTGCCACCGCCAAAAATTCAGACCAGATCCTGGTTCTGGATAATGGACGCCTGGTAGGCAAGGGCACCCACCGCGAACTGATGCAAACCTGCCAGACCTACCAGGAAATCGCCAACTCTCAGTTGAGCAAGCAGGAGTTAGCATGAGCACAAATACCAAACCCCAAAACAACGCTAACAACAAAGAGGGCGCATCCAAACCCTCTCAACGCCCTTCCGAACAGCAGCAAGCACCGCGCCCCAGGAACATGCGTCCCGGCGGCGGTGGACCCCTATCTTTGATCCCCGGTGAAAAAGCCCGCGACTTCAAGGGCAGCATGATCCGGCTGCTTGCCTTCCTCGGCAAATACCGCTGGATTATCCTGCTCGGTTTTGCCATCGCAGCAACCTCCACCGTTTTTGCCATCTTTGGACCCAAGATCCTTGGGCAGGCTACCACAGCCCTCTACGAAGGGGTTACCCGTATGATCCAGGGCGACCCGCGCGGTATCGATTTTGAAGAAATCTCGGCAATCCTGCTGCGCCTGGCAGTCATCTATGGCACGGCAGCCGTGCTTGAATTCATTCAGGGCTTCCTGATGGTCAACGTCTCGGCGGATATTACCTACCGCTTCCGCAAAGAGATCGCCGCCAAAATCAACCGCCTGCCCCTCAGTTTCTACGACCGCTACACCCAGGGCGAAGTGCTCTCGCGCGTTACCAACGACGTAGACACCATCAGCCAGACCCTCAACCAGAGCCTCTCCCAGATTATCACCTCGGTCACCAGCGTGATCGGTATCATGATCATGATGCTCTCCATCAACGTCACCATGACCTTGGTCGCCGTGGCAATCGTGCCGCTCTCGCTGTTTGTGATCCGCTATGTGGTCAAGCGATCTCAAAAATTTTTCCGCATCCAGCAGGAATACCTCGGGCACATCAACGGGCACGTGGAAGAAATGTACGGCGGGCACATTATCCTCAAGGCATACAACGGCGAGGAAGCCAGCATCCGCACATTCGACGGCTTGAACCATACCCTCTACGACAGCGCCTGGAAGTCCCAACTGCTTTCGCATGTGATCATGCCGGTCATGCGCTTCATCAGCAACCTCGGGTATGTGGCTGTCGCCATCATGGGCGGCAACCTGGTCATCCGCAACCTGCTCACCGTCGGCAACATCCAGGCGTTCATCCAGTACATGCGCTCCTTCCATCAGCCGCTGATGAACATTGCCAACATTTCCAACATCCTGCAGCAAACAGCAGCCGCCGCTGAACGGGTCTTTGAATTCCTCAATGAGCCCGAAGAAGTCCCCGACCCCGAAAACCCGGTTGTGTTGAACCACGTGCGCGGGCAGGTGGAATTCCGCAATGTCCATTTTGGCTACAACCCGGAAGAAATCATCATCAAGGACTTTTCGGTCAAGGTGGAACCCGGTCAGAAAATAGCCATCGTCGGACCAACCGGCGCCGGCAAGACCACCCTGGTCAAACTGCTCATGCGCTTCTACGAACTCAACAGCGGCGCCATCTTTGTGGATGGCGAGAATATCGCCCACTTCACCCGCCACGACCTGCGCAGTAATTTTGGCATGGTCCTGCAGGACACCTGGCTGTTTAACGGCACCATCCGCGACAACATCCGCTACGGCAGGCAAGACGCCAGCGATGAAGACGTGGTGCGTGCAGCCGATACCGCCTACGCCGACCATTTCATCCGCACCCTGCCGGGCTGTTACGAGATGGTCCTGAATGAAGACGCTTCCAACGTTTCCGCCGGCGAAAAGCAGCTGCTTACGATTGCCCGCGCCGTGCTGGCAGACCCGGAAATCCTGATTTTGGACGAAGCCACCAGCTCGGTGGACACGCGCACCGAAGTTCTCATCCAGAAAGCGATGGACAAACTGATGAAAGGACGCACCAGTTTCATCATCGCCCACCGCCTTTCCACCATCAAGAACGCCGACCGCATCCTGGTGCTGCGCGATGGCGATATAGTGGAACAGGGCAGCCACGAAGAACTACTGGCAAAAGACGGTTTTTACGCCGATCTCTACAACAGCCAGTTTGCCAACCAAGCTGCGCTGTAAGTTTGGAAATCCTAAAAAATTCACCCAGAGCCCGGGAATCTCGCGCAGATCCCGGGCTTTTTTATACTTTCCCTGCATTCCAGCGTTAGAAATGGATGGGTTTGCGGTACAATTCCCCTAATGATCATCACGCTCACCCCTAACCCAAGTGTTGATCGCACCCTGCAAATCGAACAAATCCGCTTCAACGAAATCCTGCGCACGCACGATGCCCGGGTGGACTGGGGCGGTAAGGGCTTCAACGTCTCGCGGGCGCTGCGCATCCTCGACCAGAACTCGCTGGCTCTGGGCTGGGTAGGCGGCGGCACCGGCAGAATGCTTGAAGACGGGCTGCACAAACTCGGCATCCAGACCGATTTTGTCTGGGTGGAAGAAGACACGCGCACCAACACCGTGGCAAAAGAAACGGGCGGCGAATGGTTCATCCGCCTGAATGAGCCCGGACCGCACATCCCAGACCAGGCGGTCCAGGCGCTGCTGGAAAAAGCCCAGTCCTATGCCTCCCAAAACGATGTCTGGGTGGTTTCGGGCAGCCTGCCGCAGGATGTTCCCGATGAATTCTATGCGCAGCTCATCCGCCTGCTCAAAGAAAAGGGCGTGCGCGTCTTTTTTGACGCCAACGACAGTGCCCTCAGGGTCGGGCTGGGCGAAACCCCTTTCCTGGTAAAACCGGAACTGACCGAAGCGGAAAATTACGTCGGTTTTCCCATCAAGTCCTACGAAGACCTGAAGCGCGCAGCCCTGACTTTTCTGCGCCAGGGCGTGCAGTACGCTGCCCTCGCCATCGAAGGCAAAGGGCTGCTGCTGGCATCCCAACAGGAAATGCTGCTGGCTGCCCCGCCCAAAGCGCCCATCAAGAACGTGACCGGGGCTGGCGCAGCCCTGATGGCCGGCATGGCATACGCTTTCTCCCAGGACATGCCCCTGCGCGATGTGATCCGTTGGGGTGCGGCTTACTCAGCCGTGGCGCTTTCATCCGAAGCCCTCAGCCAGGTGACCCGCGAAGGGGTCGAAGCCATGCTGCAGCGCATCGACGTGCGCACGGTCAACGTGCTCTAATCCAACCCCCTGCTGCACAATTCACCCGCCCAAAGTCACACCCAGGCATAAAAAAACACCGGCGCTGCCGGCGTTCATTGCTTTGGTTTTCTTTGTAGGAAAATTTTATCCATCCTGTGGGTCTGGCACCGATGGTTCTTGTTCCCCCAGCATCCCCGCATTCAGAAACCAGGCGTTTCCGCTCAACATCATCAGCCCCAGCAGGCGCAGGCTCGCCCCGCGCGGATCTTCCTTTTGGGGCGGGTTGCTCTCCAGCCAGTGCTGCAGCCGCTCGGTCAGCGCCGGCTTCTGCAGGCACAGCGCAGCCGGCACGCAGCACGCCAGCGCGGTCAGGCTGGTGGGGTTTTCATCCGGGGCGTTTGCCGGCGTCTCTGCCCCAGGCAGGGTTTCAGCAGCCTGCAGGCTGGCTTCTATCCGGCGCTCCCACTGCGCCGCCGGCACTGCCCCGCCAACCAGGCCTGCCAGCCCCGCATGCAGGAAAGCAAAGGCGGCGCGCTCCGTTCCGGGGAAAGCTTCTGGCCCTGTCTGAGCATCCGCCTGGCTTTCCAGGCGCTGCGTTAGCTCCTGCCAGAAAGGCTCGCCAGTAAAACGGCCGATCCGGTCAAAAAAGAAAGGCGCAGATACCAAACCGGATTGGGACGCAGCGTTTTGCATCCGCATCTCCACCAGGCGCTGCAGGGCGGCAAGTTTTTCCGCAAGCAGTACGTCGTAATGAAAACGGTCCGAAACCTGCCATTGGCGCAGCGCCCCCATCAGCGCCAGGGAAATCCACAACTCGGCATGGAAGTCCGCATCCGCCCGGCGGTAACCCGCCACATCCGGCAGGGTCTTCCAGCTGACCAGTTCGGGAAAGTCTGCGCTGGGGTGTGCCAGGCAGAAGGCCGCCAGCCTGTCAAAACGCGCCTGTGCGCCCAGGTCACTGCCGGCCATCACCAGGCTGATCAGCATCGCCAGCCCCTGGTCCAGGCTCTCTGCGCTCACCTGGTAGCGCAGCCAGTTCTTGTCCACGCCCGACCGCACAAAGGACCTGCCCGCTTCCAGGTCCGGCAGCACAAACCGGACAAGCCAATCCTTATACGCTTCCACAATGGCCGCTTCGTGCGCTTCGGGATCGCCTTTGGGAAGGCTCACGCCGCTGCCAAGAACGCCGGTCCGCTGCGGAAAGGGAAATTGCGCTGGAACTTCCGGTGTTTCATCAAACAATGCCCGCTTTTTGCGGATTCCAGACACCAAAACCAAAGCCCCAATCAGCAGGGCAAAAAGCAGCAGCCCGCCCGCCAATAACAAAGGCAGCCCAACATACTCAGACCCCATCGTTTTCTCTGGTTCTGCGCGGGGCCTTGCGCTCGTCCCGGCGATTCTCGCCCGTTTTGGCACCCGTTTGGCGGTTTTGCGTTGGCCGGCTGCCTGCAGGTCTGCCGGGTGCGCCCTTTTTCGGACCGCCATAAGCTCGGCGGTCTTTGCTCTGGTCAGCACTGCCAGGTTTGCCCCTGTAGCTTCCCTTTGCGCCGCCGGAAGGCTTACCGGACCGGCTGCCGTCTTTGTTCCAGGATCTGGATGTGCCCTCCCCCCGGCTTTTGTCATAGCCGCCGCGCCCCTGTTCCTGGTCCCTGCCGCGCGCCGGTCTGGCCTGACCTCTGCTTTTAGAGTAATCAGCGCGCCCCTGTTCCTGGTCCCTGCCCCGGTCGGGTCGGGATTGCTCTCTGCCTTTGGGATAATCTGCACGCCCCTGTTCCTGGTCCCTGCCGTGGTCGCGCCTGGGGCGGTCTCTGCCGGCTTCGCGGGCTGGCGCCCTGCCCTCGGCATCTGCCCGGGCAGGTCTGCGCGGGCGTTCGCGCCAGTTTTCCGGCGGTTTGTTGCCAAAATAATCGCCAAAATCATCCCGCACCACCCGCACTTCGCCCTTGGATATCTGGGTGCTTTCCACCCTGGGCGCAGGCCGGCTTCTTTCCATCGGGCGCGCTGCAGCAGTCCCCGCACCGGACCGCTTGCGGGGCTCCCTGCTTTCGCTTTCGGCAGGTTGCGTCCTCTTGTTGCCGCGCCAGCCTGTAATCAATGCCTTTTGCTGCATCTTGCCGGTCAGACTCTTTTCCACAAAGATAGGTTTCCCGCTGAAGGGGTCCTGTTCGGTGTAATACATCAGGCTGGAATATGTTGAAGGCGTAGGGGTAAAGATCTGCACCTGTTCGGGCAGCACGCCCAGCTGGTCGCCGGCGAATTGCTGCAGGGCGATCATGTCCTGCCGGGTGCAGCCCGGGTGGGCGGAAATCAGGTAATAGGTCAGGTACTGGTCCTTGCCTATCTGCTCGGATAGGGTTTCAAAGCGGCGCTTGAACGCCAGCAGGCTTTCCGGACCCGGTTTGCGCATGGCAGCCAGCACCCCGGGTTGGGTGTGCTCCGGCGCCAGTTTCAACTGACCCGAAACATGATGCCCAACCAGTTCCTCAAGATAGGCGTCGCCGTGTTTGCTGTCCGCCATCACCAGGTCGTGCCGGATGCCCGACCCAATGAACACCTTACGCACGCCTTCCACCTGGCGCAGCGCCTTCAGCAGGCGGGTATGCGGGGCGTGCGTCAGCCCCAGCAGCGGGCAGGGTTCGGGGTAGATGCAGCTTTTATCGGGGCAGGCACCGCGCTCGGCTTTTACTCTGCACTCAAAGCCGTACATATTGGCAGTCGGTGCGGAAAGGTCGCTGATAATGCCCTTGTAATTGGGGCGTTTGGGCATGCTGCGGGCTTCCGCCACGATGGATTCCTGCGAACGCCAGCTCACGCGCCGGCCCTCGTGCACGGCAATCGCGCAGAAGTTGCATTCGCCGTAGCAGCCCCTGTGGGTGGGAATCGAAAAACGGATGGTATCCATGGCGCGCACTTCGCCCTGGGCGGCATAATAAGGATGCACGGCGTATTCAAACGGCAGGCTGTAGACCTCGTCCATTTCCGCGCTTGTCAGCGCCGGCGCCGGCGGGTTTTGCACCACGTAGCGCCCGGCATAGCTCTGCGCCAGCCCTTTGGCGCTGATGGGGTCGTTGTTGCGGTAAAACAGGTGGAACATCTCCGTAAAGGCCTGCTTATCGGCAGTTACCTCCTCATAGGAAGGCAGTTCCAGGCAGCCCTGCGGAATTTCCGAACTGGCATAGACCAGACCGCGCATCCCTTTGGGGTCGCTTCCATCCCGCAGGCAGCGCGCCAGTTCCAACACGGAATTGTCCGCCATGCCGTAAAGCAGGTAATCCGCCTTGGCGTCCAGCAGCACCGAACGCCGCAGGGAATCCGACCAGTAGTCGTAGTGCGCCACCCGGCGCAGCGAAGCCTCAATCCCGCCCAGCACAATCGGGACGGTGTTCTTGAAGTAGCGCCGGACCAGGTTGCTGTAGGCAATCACAGCGCGGTTCGGGCGGCGGTCGTTCAAGCCCCCGGGCGTGTAATCGTCCGTGCGGCGCGGCTTGCCCAGGGCGGTGGTGTTTGCCACCATCGAATCCACCGTGCCTGCGGAAACGCCCCAAAACAGGGCGGGTTCTCCCAGGCGGGTGATGTCCGCAGGGCTGTTGACGTCCGGTTGGGCGATGATGCCCACCCGGTAGCCTTCTGCCAGCAGGCGCCTGCCAATCAGGGCGACGCCGCTGAAAGGGCTGTCGATATACGTATCGCCGCTGACCAGGATCACATCCAACCGATCCCAGCCCAGCGCGGCAACTTCTTGGGGGGTAACAGGAATAAACATGGGTTAATCTTACCCCAGAAAGCATAAAGCATAATTTGGCGTATGTGCTTGGCCCTTCACGCCAAAAAGACCTGCCAGGAAATCGGGCAGGTCTTTTGTACTGCAGACTGTCTTAGGGCGCAATCAGCAAAGACGCCACCGTCGCATCGATCATGAACATGTCCGGCAAAAAGTTGTCCGCCGGCAGTTTGTTCAACATCTGAACGGTGCCTTCGATGTAGGTCAGAAATTCATTGCCAAAGGCTTCCCAATCCGCGGGGTCCTGGGCGCGGTCCGGCAGCCAGGCGCACTTAATCGGCAGAACCACGCTGATGTAACGGCTGTTGTCCGCTGTCAGCCCCTGGAAGGTATAAAAGATGTTGTAGTTGTCCACCGGGTAGGAGGCCTGGGCGTACATGGTCAGGTAGCGCACGCCCGACCCGTTCTGAAAGTCCAGGAACTCCACGTTGCTGTTAAACACCTGCGCTGCCATCCAGAAGGGCAGGAAAGGCAGCCCGGCGTCGTGCGCCACTTCTGCGGGCGGGTTGGCCAGCAGCAGCTGCAGTTTTTCGATCATATCGGCTGCCGGCTGGCTGATTGCCTGGTAGTCACCCACTGGCCACACCCGGATGACCGGGTCGTGAAAGGCATCGGGGACCACGTAGCCTTCCAGGTCAAACTGGACGTAATCCGGGTAAAAATCGCCGGGGAAGCCTGCTTCGCTGCCGTACTGCGCCGGCACGATCGATCCGCTGGCGCCCGATGCCATCGCTGCGGGCAGGCTGAACTGCACGCCGCCAAAGGCAACCGCTTTGCCGTCAAAAACCGGCTCTGGTTCTACGCTCTCGGGCATAGGTGGAAGCTCCTCGGTTTCCGTTGGAACGGGCTCTGTGGTTGGGGTCGGCGCAGGTGGTTCCGTTGGGATCGGCACGGCTGTGTCTTGCGGTGCGGCGGTGGCGGGTTCAAGGGGTAACCCTGCCAGCGCCGTTTGGGTTGCGCCCACTGAAACCAACGTGCCTACCACGTCCGCAGACGGTTCCGCGGGAGCCTGGGTGGGCTGCTGAACCAGGCCGGCAAGCTGGCAGCCGCTCAGCAATACCAGGGCGCTGATCCAAATCAAGAGTTTGGGATAAAACATCCGCTTTTCCATACATTGCTCCTTATCTGAAAAGGCAAAGGACCTTCATCAGGGACATCCGCCTGATTAATATTACTGACGAAAAATAAACGGAAATGTTCCGGAATTTATGATGATTTCTAAAATATTAAGGAAATCAGTCCTCATCAATGCAGAACAGCGGCCCGCCGTCCATATTAAACCCTTTGCCGAATTCGAGATCCTGCAGGGGATACTCTGCCAGCGCTTCGGCATGGCTAGCGTACAAGCTTTCCGCAGCCGCCCAGGACGCATGCCGCGAGACCCAATGCGGCCCGTCTGCCTGCCTGCTTTCAAAAATGGCGGCATTGCAGCTGAGCACCCTGCCCAGCGTCGTTTTCACGTCCGGCGGGGTCTGGGGGTTATCAAAAACCCGAAAGAGCTCCCCGGTGGCATCCTCCGAGAGTTCCCAAACCAGGAAAGAATAATCAAGTTCCTCCCCTTCAAGCGCACGCTGCAGGTTGCGTTCGGCCACAAAAGCATCCACGTTCAGCGCTGCCAGCGAAAAACTGAAAATCAGCGCGCCTGTCAGCAGCAGCAGGGCAACCCGGTCAAAACGCTGCACAAATTCCAGCACCAGCGTGCCCGCCAGCAAAAAACCCACCAGGATCATGAAACCGTGCGCCGCCAGGCGCGACTGGGTGAAGCCATACGCCGCTTCGTAAAGGCTCAGGCGCTGAAAGGCCGAAATGAGGATCACGCCCACCTGCAGGATCAGCAGCGCGCCAAGGATGGAAAAAAGCGCCTTTTTGCCCTTCTCCTGCCGCACCGTCACGCTTGCCAGCGTGTAATACACCAGCCAGCTGAAAACCGCCACGGCCAGCAGTTCAAAGAAACCCCGCCGGGCATACTCCGCATAGGTATAGCCTTCGCTGGTGATGGCAGCCTGGCCGGCAAAGAAATAGCGGAACTGGATCGCCAAAAAAAGCCCAAAGAGCAGGTTGATGCTGAGCAGAACGATTGCGCTTTCGGTCATCCCCAAAAAGGGTTTTACCAGCGGCGCATCGGCGTCCAGCGCCTTTTTGTGCGCACTTTTGGTCAGGGCATAAGCCAGCACGCCAAAGACCACAAAGGTGATCAAGCCCACCAGGATGGCCTGGTTGACCAGGTCATTAAAGGAGTCGACCCGGATCCAGCTGAAAAAATCTTTCAGGCGCTCAGAGAAAATAGTGTCGGCAGAAGCCAGCAGCGCGCCCAGGATAAGCACCAAGGGCAGGGCAATCAGCACCCCGCGCAGCACCGCAGCCGCCCTGGGATTGCGGGCAGGCTTTTGTTTTCCACCCGCAGCGTTCACTTCCCCATCAGTGCCTTTGCGAAACGCTTCTATCAGCAGCCCCGGCAGCCCGCTGAAAACCGCCAGCATCAGCATCAGCGCTTCCACGAAGTATTCACGCAGGCGGTAGGCAGGCCACTGCCCGGTCAAAAAACTGCTGAAAAACAAAACCAGCCCAACCAGGGTGAACAGCACCAGGGCAAGCAGGGTAAAGCTTTCCAGCCGCAGAGCCGTTCCCGCGGCCGCCAGTCCGATCGGCACTGCCAAAACCAGGCTGGCAAAAGGTACCTTTTTCCCGGCAATCCAGGCCAGGATGAAGGTTATCAGCAGCAGGGCGTTCACAAACAGCGCCCACTGCAAACCTGGCCGCTGCTGGTAGACGGTCAGATCGGTAAACAGCGCCAGCGCCAGGGCAGCCGGCAGTATCCAGCCGGTGCGTTCCTTACGTTCTGTTTTGCCTGCGCCGCTTTCAGCAGCCCCGTTTTCCGATCCCTGCTCCGCGGGCAGTTTCCCGGCAGCATCCTTTACAGGCAGCCCACCCGGCATGCCTGCAGCGTTCTGGTTTTCATCCAATTGATTTTCAATTGTTTCTGTCATTTTTTTAATCTCCATTTCATTGGTTTGCGTGCAATCTCACCGATTTTAAGAGACCGCAGGTCTCAAAAACTCTCACTGCCTCTCAAAAACACCTCTGCATCCGCCCCATCCTCAGCGCTCTCCACTTAAATGTCTCCAATAGCAGTGCCTCCGCACAGCAACTTAGTCATGGGTACCAGGGATTTGCTGAATTATACCTCCTAATGTATCAATCTCCGCTGCGGCAGACATTCCCACAAGCAGCCGTAGGGGTGAAGTGCCGTAGAGCGGTTTTATAAAATTCTCAACCAATTACAATTCCTCCTCCTACGGCAGGAGGAGGGCTGGGGTGGAGATCTGTAATCTTTACAAAACAGTGGTGATTATTAAAAACAGCCAAAACGATGGAAAACCCTCACCTCGACTCCGTCTGAGCGCTTCGCAATCCTCTCCCAGTGTTGAGAGAGGGGAGATTTGAGGTCTGAGCACAATCGCGTGCAGCCGCGATAGGCGCGGGGTTGTGATAGGCTTCCCACCTGCCTTCTTGCGAAGGCAACGGGAC
>CAYVWM010000046.1:0-14811 GCA_964455505.1 uncultured Anaerolineaceae bacterium | reverse complement strand
TTGCGTTCAGGTGATTAACACAGACACTGGGTTTATTAAGTTAGAATAATAAGGTAAACCTATTTAGTAAGGAGAATTATCGATGCGACCTGATTGGGATTCCTATTTCATGAAAATTGCTTTTGCGGTCTCAGAACGCAGCACATGCGACCGGGCTTACGTTGGCTGTGTTTTAGTTTTAGATAAACGTATCCTAACAACGGGTTTCAACGGCTCTCCCGCAGGCCAACCCCACTGCGACGAGGTTGGGCATCTATTGGTAGACGGTCATTGTGTGCGGACGATTCATGCCGAGACAAATGCCATCATCCAGGCAGCGCTGCACGGCGTGTCCACACGTGGGTGTACTTGCTACGTAACGCATTTCCCTTGCATCAATTGCACAAAGGCGCTCATCAATGCGGGCATTGTTCGCTTGGTGTACAGCGTGGCTTATCGGATTGATGAGAACGCCAAAACATTCTTAGAGATGGCAAACGTTGAAATCTGTCAGGTGGATTTAACCCAAGATTAAATTCCTAAGAATACGGCCACTTCTCCGGTTGAATCGTTAATTACAAAAAGGTCTCACTAAAGGCCCTATTAGAATTGCCGTATAGCTTTGAACTGATGCTGCTAGGGTTAATTTGAAGATTTATTACTTTTGTCTTTTAATGGATTTGGGCAGGAAAGCAATAACTGGTAAACCCAAAGGAATTAAGCCTGCGCTGATAAAGTATGTATTGCGCAGTCCAATTGTGTCACCTAACCTACCAACCAGGAATAACGACAAGCCATTCATCACAAAGAAAAAGAACATATAAAGCCCATTGGCCAAAGCACGCCTTTCCGGAAAGCTTTCTAAGACGACAGCCATAATGACTGGTGTTACAGATATGCCAAAAAAGCCAAGCAGGATCAGCAAGAATATTTGCCAAAAATTACTCGAGAGAATAAAAAGGAACATACAGATGGGTGTGATGGCAGCTGAAATGAGCAGGATTTTTCTACGGCCTAATGTATCGCTCAAAGTTCCTGACAAAAAAGCCCCAATGATGCCAGCTACTTCCATGATCGAAAGCGACACGCCTGCCAACCACAAACTTGACCCTGCATCGGTCATGTACACAGGCAGGAAGGTTGTTAATGCTGCAGTCATCATCGAGCGGGTGAATAATAACAGTGCAATCGGGATCATAATTGGCCACATATTCGCTGTGGCACCAGCCCAATTGAGTTTTGTAACAGGTTTTTGGGCTTGTGCGTCAAACGTCCGAAATTTGAAGAATAAAAACAAAGATGTGAAAATCCCACCCATCATCAACCATGGTAATTGTTCAATCGTCATGAAGCCTAGTGCCGTCACAATCACAATCGGGCCCAAAGCACGACCTAACTCTCCACCAACCATCCAGAAACCTGTGCTGCGGCCAATTCTGGTGCCGGCCAAAGCACTCGTAAAAACTGGTCCTACAGCATGCAATGAAGCCGAACTTAAGCCTGCCATCAACAGCAAAAATATCAGGAAGCCCTGGTTTGGTGCTATGCCCAGCATACTCATCATCGCCGCGGTAACGGACGGCATTAAAATAATCAGGTAACGCAGATTGCTGTGGTCTGCCAGGTGACCAATCAAAGGCTGAAGGATGGATGGGATTTGATAAACAAATGAAAGCATCCCAGCAAGCGTATTTGTCAGTGAAAATTTTTCAATTAATAGCGGCAGCAGGGTTGGCAAGAAGGCGCTGTAAGTATCATGAACCCCATGGGCTATGGAAATTGTAGCAATTTCATTGGTTTGGAATTTTTCAGTTTCTTGGACAATTTCAACGCTCATTTGAGGCTCCAACGCATGATTATACTGTAGACGCTAAAACAAACAAGAAGTTTTGGTTTTTGAACCAATATGGAGTAATAATTCAAGCTTTAAATTATCCATCCCTCAACAAGTAGCTTGCTTGTTAATTAAAAAAAGCGGGCGACCGGATTCGAACCGGCGAATGTCAGCTTGGAAGGCTGATGCCTTACCACTTGGCGACGCCCGCAACGTTTCCTATTCTAAGCGATTGCCCCCCAATGGTCAATAGGCAGGCCGCACAAAAGAGACCGCTGAGGGTTCAGCGGTCTCTCCAATTCAAATCTGTGGGTGTGCTTAACCCTGGTGCCCGCCCAGGTAGGCTTCCATCACCATCGGGTTCTGCATCACCGCATCGGCTGCGCCTTCCAAAACGATCTTTCCGGTTTCCAAAACATAGGCACGGTCGGCAATACACAGCGCCATCTGCGCATTTTGCTCCACCAGGATAACATTGGTCCCTGAGTGGTTAATGTCCTGGATGATGTCAAAGATCTGTTCCACCAACACCGGCGCCAGCCCCATCGAAGGCTCGTCCAGAAGTATCAATTTAGGGTTGGCCATCAGTCCGCGCGCAATCGCCAGCATTTGCTGTTCGCCGCCGGAGAGGGTGCCGCCTAACTGTTTGGACCGCTGCTCCAGCCTGGGAAACTTCTGGAACATCTCATCAATCCTATCGGCAACGGTTTTGCGATCCTGCACCGTGAAGGCGCCCATTTCCAGGTTTTCCATCACCGACATGGCGGGGAAAATCTTGCGCCCTTCCGGCACCTGCACAATACCGCGCATCACGATTTCCTGGGGCGGCTTGTTGGTGATGTCCGCTCCCAGGTAGGTAACGCTGCCCTCGGTGGCCGGCAAAATGCCGGAAATCGTGTTCAGCAGCGTGGATTTTCCTGCGCCGTTAGCGCCGATCAGGGTGACAATTTCGCCTTCTTCAAGGGTGAAACTGACGCCTTTCAGGGCATGAATCGCGCCGTAATGTACATTTAAGTTCTCAACCTTCAGCATATTCCCGCCTTTGTTTTTTGAATTTTTCGGATAAAGCTGCCCCACCCGGGCCCAGGTACGCTTCGATCACTTTCGGGTTGGACTGGATTTCTGCCACGACTCCCTCGGCAATCTTGCTGCCGTAGTCCAGCACGCTGATGCGGTCTGAAATATCCATGACCACGCGCATGTCGTGTTCAATCAGGATGATGGTCAGGCCCAACTCATCGCGCATGCGTTTGATGAATTCGGTAGCAGAGGCGGTTTCCTGCATGTTCATGCCGGCGGTAGGTTCATCCAGCAGCAGCAATTTGGGTTGGTTGGCCAGGGCCCGACCCATTTCCAGGCGGCGCTGAAGGCCGTAGGGCAGGTTGCGCGCCAGGTAATCGCCATAGCCCTTCAGGCCGACGTACTCCAGGAGGCGCAGGGCTTCTTTTCGGGCTTGCTGTTCCTCGCGGGTAAACCTGCGCGTGTGCACCACCGCATCCAGCCAGTTGGATTTCAGGTTGGGGTGTAGGCCGATCATGATGTTTTCCACTGCAGTCAGGTTGCCGAACAGGCGGATGTTCTGGTAGGTTCTGGAGATACCCAGCCAGGCAATCAGATCGGTAGAAAGCCCATGAATCGGGTCGTTACAAAACAGAATTTCGCCTTTTTCGGGGACATAAAACCCGGAAATGCAGTTAAACAGGGTGGTCTTTCCCGCCCCGTTTGGACCAATGATGGAGTAAATGGCGTGTTCCTTGACTTCAAGGTCCACCTGGTTGACGGCAGTGAGGCCCCCAAAAAGTTTGCTGACCTGTCTGACTTTGATAATGGCGTCAGTCATGCTGACCTCCCGTCTCCGGTGCAGGGGTTTTATCTTGCTTTTGGCGCTCATCTTTCTCGATGGACGGGCGTTTTGCCGGCCACAGTCCTTCAGGCCGCACCAGCATCATAAAGACCAGCAGCCCGCCAAACACCAGCAGCCGGTAGTTTTCAATTTCCCGCAGGATTTCTGGCAGGCCTTTGAGGGTGAACGCGCCCAGGATGATCCCGGGGATGCTATTCATGCCGCCCACAATCAGAATGCTGAGAACGTTCATGGAGACCATCAGCTGATGGTCGTTGGGACCGGTAAAGAGATTGCGGGAGGCAAAGATAGCCCCAGCCAGACCGGCAAAAGCTGCACCGATACACAGCGATAAGAGTTTGTTGTTCTTAACGTTCACACCCGTGGCTTCGGCCACTTTGGCGTCCTCCTTGATGGAAAGCCAGGCACGGCCAGAGCGCGACCTTTCCAGGCGGTTATAAAGGAAAATTGCCAGGGCGGCAAAGACCAGGATGATATAGGTAAAGTCGATGTCGCTGTTGAAAGGTCTGCCAAACAGGGTGGGGCCCTGGATGTTTTGCACCCCGCGCGGACCGCCTGTGAACGCGGTGAGCAGGTCGCTCTTGAGCAGAATCCGGATGATTTCGCCAAAGCCAAGCGTTACGATGGCCAGGTAGTCGCCGCGCAGCCCCATTACCGGCAAGCCCAGCAAGACCGCAGCCAAAACCGCCATGACCACCCCAACCAGCAGCGCCGGCCAGAAGCCGAGCATAATGCCGAGCGGCTGGGGTGCGTTCAGCAGCCCCATGCTGTAGGCGCCCATCGCAAAGAAGGCGGCAAACCCGAGCATCAACTGCCCGGAAAGGCCCACGATGATATTCAAGCCGATGCCAAGGATGACATACAAGCCAACCAGGCCGACCACGTAATTGTAGTAAGAGCCCCAGACGCGCGGCAGGATCAGGGCGCTTAGCCCGATGAGCACATAAAACAGCAGCACGCCGTATTTTTTGACCCACCGGGGCGTTTTGCTTTGGGCTTTTTTCTGGACCGTGTCTATCCAGGCTTTGATGCGCTCAACGAAGCGCCGCACCAACTTGGAACGCAGGCCCATCTTAAGCAGACTGCCCAACCCGGCTGCCAGCGTGAAAATAACCAGGTGGAGCGGGATGCCCAGCAGCCCCTTTTCAAGCAGAAAGAGGCGCATGCTGCCCGGGTCAAGCGCAGCCAGGTAGCGCCTTACGTCTATCCCTCTGGAAAGCAGCAGGTTCAGCACCAGGTCAAACAGAGCGATGACCACCCACAGGGTTGCCCCGGCAACCAGTGCTTGCAGCAGGCGCGGCAGTAACTTGCCCTCTTTTGGGGTAACAAGCGAGCCGAGCCAGAGAGCAAAGAGCGTCAGGAAAATGACCATGAACTGCACCTTGGGTAGGTTTCCGCCGACCACGTTGGTGCCCAGGGCTTTGCTGATCATCCTGGCAGCCATCACTTCAAAATCAATCAAAACCAGGAATACCAGGACAATCCCAAAAACCAGGCCTTTTTGCATGCTGTTGCGAAAGCGTATTTTATCCATCATACTTTCTCCTCCGCAAGCACTTCACCGAGAATTCCAGACGGCCTGAAAATGAGAATAACGATGAGAATTACAAATGCCAGCACGTCCTTAAGCTGGTAACTGATGCCCAGTGCGGTAGGTCCCAAAGACTCGATCAAGCCCAGCAGCATACCGCCCAGCATGGCGCCGGGAATATTGCCGATACCCCCTAAAACCGCCGAGGTAAAGGCCTTGATGCCAGGCAAAAAACCCACAAAGTAATACACCAGGCCGTTGTGCAGACCCCACATCACGCCGGCTGCACCTGCCAGCACTCCGCTGATAATGAAGGTGCGGCTGATGATGGCATCCACATCAATGCCCATGAGGGCTGCTGTGGGTTTATCCGCAGCCACCGCCCGCATTGCCTTGCCCAACTTGGTTTTGCGCACCATCAGGTACAGCCCGACCATCAGCAGCACAGAAAGTACAAAGGTCAGCACGCCGGTGTAGGGCAGGGTAACTTCCGCATTGTTCACCATAATCTTCCAACCCAAACCCCGATTGATGACCGGGGGATTGGCATAGTCACGGGTCTGCGGACTGAAGAGCAGCTGGGCTGCATTTTGCAGAAAGATGGAGGCGCCAATCGCACATATCAGGGGGATGAGACGCGGCGCTTTGCGCAGGGGGCGGTAGGCCACTTTTTCCAACAGGTAACCGGTGAGGGCGGACGTCAGCATCCCAACGATAAAAGCCACGATAACTGCCACCAGGGGGTAAGCCTGGGCTAAAGTAACCCCTTCTGAAGACACCGGAATGCTCTTGGCAGCTTCAAATACAAAATAGCCGCCAAAGGTGCCCAGCATCATCACTTCGCCGTGGGCAAAGTTGATCATGCGCAGAATGCCGTACACCAGGGTGTAACCGATAGCAATCAGAGAATAAACACCGCCAATGATTAAGCCTGAAATCAACAAGCGGATCCAGATATCCGCACTGTACTCACTTTGAACGATAAGAATAGAATAAAGCCGCCAAATAACCAACACAGCAACCAAAATGCCAAAACCGATTTTTACGATTTTGGAAAAACCTTTGCGCTTATATCTGCGGGAAGTCCGCGCGATAGCTTCCATAGCAATCTCCTGGGGAAGGATCGATAAAACAGGTTATACAGGGAAAGGGATCCCTTTCCCTGTATACCTCAGATTTATATAAACTTAGTTAACCGGAACAAATGCACCATTTTCCACAATATGGAATTGGGGACCCAAAATGTTGCAGTCTCCAACGGGGGCGCAGGTGTAGGTGCCGCTGATTCCGACCCAATCCTTCAGGCCGCGCACAGCATCAACCAGGGCGCCGCGGGGCACGTAGAGCGCACCGTCATCGCCAAGCACCGCCACATCGCCAACTTTTTCAATCAGCGCGGTGGTGCAGTCGTAACTGTTCCAGGTGAACGGGGAAAGCTCGCCAGGGCCAACACCGTAGGCAGCTTTGTAGGCTTCATCGAAGGCGGTCTTTTCGGGGGTTTGCGGTGGGGTACGAGGAGTCGCATGATAGGAGCCCTCTGCGTTTTCACCAGCCCGGTTCAGGAAATCTGTACCAAAGGTGCCGTCGCAGCCAAAGAAAACTGCGTTCTCAAGACCAGTTGTCTTCATCTGGTTGGCCAGCACGCCGGCATCCTGGGTGTAACCGCCAAAATAAAGCAGTTCCGGAGACTTGGCAGCAATGGTGGTCAGGATGGGGGTGTAATCCGCTTCCTTGGAAGTGATGCCCATAAACTCCACAACTTCGCCACCGAGGGCTTCGAATTCCTGCTTGGCAATTTCTGCCAGGCCCTTGCCGTAGTCCTCACCGTCGTGCAGAACCGCAATCTTGCGGAAACCTAACACGTTGTAAATGAATTCAGCAGCGGCCTTACCCTGTTGCGCATCGGTAAATGGCACACGGTTAAAGACCATGGAGCCCTGCTGGGTTAGACCCGGGTTGGTGGCTGAGGGCGAAAGCATGGGAATGCCGGCTTCTTCGTAGATCGGCATAGCCGCAAACGAAGCACCAGAGAACAACGTACCGGCAACAGCCAGCAAGGTTTGATCGGCGACAAACTTGTTTGCTACAGCGGCGCCGCCCTCTGCTGTTCCAGTGTCGTCTTCGGCGACCAGCTCAAATTCAAAACCGTGCAGCGGTTCGGCATCGGCTACGGCAATTTTCCCGGACTGCTCGGCATCGATACCAAACGAGGCATCACCGCCTGTCATTGGGGAGCTCATGCCAATTTTGAGCGTCTGCCCGGGCATGATCTTAGCGCAGCCGTAGCGGTCTGTAGTACAAACTTCCGGAACACCTGCTTCTTCGACCGGAGCTTGCGTTTCTTGCACTGTTTGCCCACAAGCACTGAGGACAATCGCAGCAATTATTACAATAGAAAACCAACGAATTTTTTTCATCTTCTCCTCTTTTGATTTAAAACGATCGATTGATAAACTGATTGTCTATTTTTTTTGAGGCACCTCCAACACGGTAAGGTATGGTGAAGACACTAATAATGATTATTCCAAAGGAACTGCAACTGGCAGTCAGTGGTTTTCGAGATATGTGGTTCGAATGTTAATGATTTAGAAAGGTTAGCAGTTCTGCCAGTTCAAGTAAATCTATTCTAACATATTTTCGCTGAAGTACTCGATCCAAAAATATCTTAACCAAATATTAATCTTTTTTGAAAACACACCACATTGCCCCCTTATTCAAGCTTTTTCGGCAAAAAAAGTTCATGCCCATCATGTTGGTTCATTTGCCGGCCCTTGAAACAACTTGTCTGCAAACCTGAGGCTGCCCATGTTTAGGTGGGCACTGCGCATCTAAGCGTTAGACGCCGACTTGCATTCGCCATTGGCGTATTCCCTGGCCTGCTTTCCGGTAATGTATTCAATGTCAATAACCATGATGTGCGCTGCATTGCAGTTGACAACCTCCTGAACCCTTTCTTCTGCAGGCCGGTCCGCACAATATTTGTCTACCAGGGCAGTAAAGCCTTTAAGTCTTTCGTCGCCTTCCGCAATGCGGGCTCTGCCAAACGCAATCACGCTGCGAAAAAGGCTGGTATAGGCTTCGCTCAAGATAGTATCTTCAGCGATGACAGCAAAAGACACCCTGGGATCCTTCAGGATGGCATCCAATTTGTGGCCTTTTTTAGCCGAATGGAAATAGATTTTGCCATTCCAATAGACGTAATTAAGCGGAACAGCGTAGGGGTGGCCGTTATCTCCTGCACAAGCCAGAACGCCGTGGCTGCCGGCATGCATCACGGCTGCAATTTCGGTTTCCGTTAATGCCTGTTTGGACCTACGCATTTCTCTGGTCATTGTTAAACTCCAATATAACACCTATACGCAATTCATTTGCAGACCCAGACCGCCTGTTTCCATTAAATAAGCCCATAAGAAACCAGGCACGCCCTTGCTGCCCTGCGTGTACACAGCCTTCACCCGAACCAGGCCTGCTATTCTTTCAGCAGCTCCAGCAGCAGTTCCCGGGTGCGTTTCGGGTCGGCTTTTCCGCCCGTGCGGCGCATCACCTGCCCCAAAAACCAGCCCAGCAAGCTTTCCTTACCAGCCTTGAAGCTGGCCACCTCGTCCGGGGATTGCGCCAAAACCTCGCTGATCTGAGCGCTCAGGGCATCTTTATCCCCAATCACACCCAGCCCTTCTTTTTCCACGATCTCCGCAGCCCGAGAGCCGCTTGCTTCCACTTTCCTGAGCAGGGCTTTACCTGTGGCAGCGTTGATCTTGCCCTCATCAACCATTTTCAGGATGTCTGCCAGATCAGCAGGCTTGAGAAGCAGTTCCGCCGCACTCTTGCCCTGGTCATTCATCAGGCGGACCAGGTCATTCATCATCCAGTTGGAAACTGTTTTGGGTTCTCCACCATACAGACGCACGGCTTGCTCAAAATAATCGGACAAACTGCGTTCACTGGTGAGCAGTTCTGCGTCATATGCCGAGAGCTGGTAGGCTTCCACGAAGCGCTGGCGCCTTTCCATTGGTAGTTCAGGCAGGCTAACTTTGAATGCTTCAATTTCCTCAGCAGCTAACACAACCGGCAGCAGGTCCGGCTCGCGGACATAGCGATAATCCGCTTCGGTTTCCTTGGAACGCATCTTGCGCAGCGTAGCAGTGTCGGCATCCCAGTCAAGCGTGTAGGATTCTATCTTTTCACCCCGTTCCACGGCTTCAATCTGGCGTTTGGTCTCCATAATAATGGCCTGGCGGACGGAGTCAATGGAGTTAACATTCTTAATTTCAGTCTTGGTGTTCAACACCTGGCTGCCCTTTTCGCGGATGGAAACATTCGCATCACAGCGCAGGTGCCCTTTTTCCATGTCCGCTTCTGAAACGCCAATCCAGCGCAGCAGTTGGCGCAGCTGCACCAGGTACTGGGCGGCTTCATCCGCAGAGTGCATGTCAGGTTCGGTGACCATTTCCACCAGGGGCACGCCGCAGCGGTTAAAGTCCACCATGCGCATACCGTTCTCGATCTTAGTCTTGCCGGCATCCTCTTCCAGGTGCAGTTTGTGGATGTGTACGCGCCTAATGCTTCCATCCGGCATAAACAAGTCCATATATCCGCCTTTGCCAATGGGCTCGTCGAACTGAGTAATCTGGTAGCCTTTGGGCAGGTCCGGGTAGAAATAGTTTTTGCGGTCAAAATAGGAGACCGGGTTAATTTCGGCGTGCATGGCAGCTGCCAGCAGGGCGCCCTTACGCACCGCTTCAGCGTTCAACACCGGCAGAACGCCGGGCAAGCCGCTGCAGACCGGGCAGATATTGGTATTCGGTGCATCACCCCAAGAATCTGCCTTGCAGGAACAAAATATCTTGGTTTGGGTGTTCAGCTGGATGTGGGTTTCCAACCCGATAACAACTTCGTATTCCTTCATTTTCCTACCTCCACATCCCGCAGCACCTGCGGTCTCACTTTGCGCCAGTCAGCGTTCTGGGTGGCTTGTTCGTAGGCATAGGCTGCCTGCAGCAGCAGCTCTTCGCGGAAATCTGCTGCCATGAATTGGACACCGATGGGCAAACCTGCCGGGTCAAATCCTGCCGGAATGGTAATGGCGGGAATGCCGGCGTGATTGGCTGCCACGGTCATTTGGTCGCTGTACTGCATCAACACCGAATTGCCATACACATTATTGCGCCTGAAGGCAGTGGTCGGGGTGGTCGGGGTCAGCAGCGTATCCAGGCGGTAAGCGCCATGGGGGTCAAAGACCTGTTCAAAATCCTTACGGATCAGGGATCGCACCCGCAGGGCTTTCTGATAGTAGTTGGCGCTGTGCTGTGCGGCGCTCACATACATACCCATCAGGATGCGCAGCTTGGGCTGCAGACCGAAACCTTCCGCCCTTGTGCGGCGGTAGAGTGTGCCCAGGTCGTCAACCTCTGTTGAGGTGCGGTAACCGTATTTCACGCCGTCAAAGCGGTGCAGGTTCGAAGCAGCTTCCACGCGGGAGATTACAAAATACGCAGGGATGCCGTAGCGGGTATTGGGCATGGGCACATGCTCAACGATTTCGGCTCCCAGCCTAGCAAGCACTTCAGCGGCATCGGCTACCGCCTGGTTCATTTCCGGTTGAATGGGCTGGATGCCCATTTCACCGGTTTCCGTATCTGGATAGGCAATCTGGCTGTAATCCGGGGAGATGCCAATCCGCATACCCCGCAGGTCGCGCTCCAAAAGGCTGAGGTAATCCGGCACCGGCAGCGCTGCGGTTGTGCTGTCGGCGGGGTCGTGTCCGGCAATGACCTGGAGCATCAGGGCGGCATCTTTTACGGTGCGGGAGACCGGTCCCGGGCAATCCAATGAGGACCCGAAGGCAATCAGTCCATAGCGGGAGACGCGCCCGTAAGTGGGCTTCATGCCCACTACACCGCAAAACGCGGCGGGTTGGCGGATGGAACCGCCTGTATCGGTCCCCAGGGAAAGGGGGGTTTCTTCGGCAGCAACGGCTGCAGCAGACCCGCCGGAAGAACCGCCAGCAGCGTGCTCCGGCTGCCAGGGGTTATGCGGACAGGGTTGAAAAGCACTCGATTCGCTGGATGAACCAAAAGTGAACTCATCCAGGTTGGTCTTGCCAACAATAATGGCGCCAGCGTCTATCATTCTCTGCACAGGCGTGGCGGTATACGGCGGCTGAAAATTGGATAGGATGCGCGAGGCAGCCGTGGTAGTGGTGCCCTTGACGCAGAAAATATCTTTGACCGAAACCGGCACACCTGCCAGGGGTCCGGGGTCCTCGCCCTGGGCCAGTTTTTCTTCTACCCGAGCTGCCTGCCGCCTTGCCAGGTCTTCCGAGACCTGGATGAAAGCATGCACTTTGCGTTCTTCTTCGGGGCTGAGCGCACCCGGGTTCAGGCTGCCCGGCACACCGTCCACTCGGCGGATGTGTTCCAGAGCGCCATCCAGGACCGCCTGCACGCTGAGCGTGCCTGCTTTGACCCGGCTGACGATATCGGCTGCAGAGAGTGAGGCTGTGTTCATTCTTCCCCCCGTTCTGTATTTGCCACATCCGGCACAACGATCATGCCGTCCTGGCTTTCGGGCGCCATGGCAATGATCTCTTCCGGGTGAGGAAAGGCTTGCCAGACATCCTGGCGAGGAGGTTTGGGCTGGCATTCCACGCCGTGCAAACTGGGCTTGACGGAATCGTCCAGCGCAATTTCACTCAGCTCTTTGACCGCTGCCAGTTGATGGTTCAATTCGGTGCGCAGATAATCGCTTTGCTCCGGGTCCAACTCCAGGGCAGCCAGATCGACCAGTTTCGTAAACATTTCCAGGGTGATGTAATCAGGCATACATTTACCTTCCATTCTTAATCGAAGTTATCCGCAATTATAGCAAGGTTTGCCCCAGAAGCTGAACCCCACCAAAAAACTGGATAATAGCCCCTGGGCGGCAATGCTATAATTTTTGCATGTCCACTGTGAACATAAACCCAGCGCTCGAGCAAACCGCAGCACCTGCAGCAAACAACTCCAAACTGCTGCTGCCAGCCCGCTTAGAGAAAGGGTTGTTCTTGGCAGGCTTGCTGCTTTACCTATTCACCCGCCTGGTTGCTTTGGATAAATTCCCCGTTTACTTTTTTACCGATGAAGCTGTTCAGACCATGTCGGCTGTCGATCTGATTTCACAGAATTTCCGCAATAACCTGGGCGAAGTTTTGCCTACCTATTTTGAAAACGGCGGGCAGTACAATCTCAGCCTTTCGGTGTACCTGCAGCTCATCCCGGCGCTTTTGCCGCGGTCGGTCTGGCTGACGCGCGCTGTTCCGGCGGTGATCTCGCTGGTGGTGCCGCTCTGTATGGGCATGGCGCTGAAACGTTTTTTCAAAAACCGCCTGTGGTGGCTTGCCCCGCTCTTGTTTAGCGTGCTGCCTGCCTGGTTTCTGCACTCCCGCACCGCTTTTGAAACCAGTTTGGGAGCGTCCATGATGGCGCTCTTTCTCTATTTTTATCTCGATTACCGCCTGCAAAACCCGAAACACCTGCCGCTGGCGCTCGCTTTTGGCGCACTTGCTTTTTACGCTTACAGCCCGCTGCAATTGGTGGTGGTGCTGGCAGGTTTCGGCCTGCTGATCATCGACTTGCGCTACCACTGGCAGCACAAACACGACCTGCTGCCGGCAATCCTGCTGCTGTTTCTGCTCACGCTCCCTTATATCCGTTTTCGCCTCACCCACCCGCAAGCCCTGCAGGACCATTTGCGCATCTTGCGCTCCTACTGGGTGAGCGACCTTACCTTGCTGCAAAAAATGGGGGCTTTCGCCAGCCGGTATGCCAGGGCATTCAACCCGATCTACTGGTTTTTCCCTGACCAGGGCGACCTGATCCGCCACCAGTTCAAAGGCTGGGGGCACATGCCCGTTTTTCTGCTGCCGCTGGTACTACTGGGATTGGCTGCCGCCATCAAATTCCGCAAAGGGCCTGCCTGTCGGATAGCCCTGGTTGCCCTATTTACCGCCCCAGCTGGCGCAGCCCTGGCCGACATCAGCATCACCCGCCTGCTAACCATGCTCACCCCCCTGACTCTGCTGGCTGCCATGGGATTGGAAATGGTCCTGGAGTTTTTTAGCAAGACTAAGCGCCTGCAAAAAACGCTTTTATGGCTAACCTTTGAAGCGCTGGCAGGATTCAGCCTGTGGCTGCCATGGGAAGCCGTCCGCAATGGCCCTACGTGGTACAGCGATTACGGCCTGTACGGGCTGCAGTGGGGCGGGCAGGAACTTTTCGACCAGATTGCTGCCTATAAAGAGGAGAACCCTGAGGCGGTCATTTTGCTCAGCCCATCCTGGGCGAACGGCACCGATGTGATCGCCCGCTTTTTTATGGGAGACCCGCTGCCCATCCAACTCGGCACTGTTGAGCCCTACACACTCTACAAAAAAGATCTGGATAAGAACACCCTGTTTGTGATGACCCCGGAAGAATACGATTGGATCCAGACCACCGGGAAATTCCAGGATATCGAAGTGCTCAAAACACTAACTTATCCCAATAGAGACCCCGGGTTTCGGTTCGTCTCCCTGCGCTATGCGGATGACATCGATGCCATCCTGGCGCAAGAAGCAGCAGAACGGCGCAAGCCCCAAACAGCGACCCTTACCCTGCTTGGCAAGGAAGTGCAGGCGTCTTATTCCCTGCTGGATATCAATGAGATCTACCAGGCCTTTGACGGCGACGAGGCCACGCTTATCCGCACCTTTGAAGCCAACCCGCTGGTGATCGAACTCACTTTTACGGACCCTGTGCAGATAGAGCGCATCACTGCCCTAATAGGCAATACCGCCAGCCAGGCAGACCTGGAGTTGGTATCCCCGCAGGGCGAAAGCAGCCAACATCGGGTGGAGATTGGCGCGCAAGATGCTATCCGTCCGCTTACGGTGGATCTGGCAGAAGCCCAGAGTGTCCAGACGCTCATTTTTTCATTGACCAGCCTGAACGAGGGCGAGCCTGCCCATGTGCATTTATGGGAACTCATCCTGGAGTAGTAAACAAATAATCAACAACCACAATCAGAGGAATAATGCCTGGAAAACTCACCCCAAAAGTCATACTGGAAGGCACCCGTCTGACCTTCAAAACCGAGATTGCTTTTGATTTAAACGAACACCCCCGCTTTGTCGGTCCGCGCAAATACCGCTATCACTCACCGTTGATATCAGCGGAATGGTGTGCCTTTACCAATTTTCCGTGGGGGCGCGGGCTGATCAACTACCTGCCCGAAGAAGAGACCCTGGCAATGGAAACCTACCAAACCTGGGTGCGCCTGTTTGAATTGCAGCGCTACTATTCGTGGATCGTGGACCGCTTTCACCTTTCCACGCAGATGTACCAGTTTATGACTTACGGCAAACGCCTGGATTTTTCCTGGCTGGAAGACCGGCTTGCGGCAATCAACTTTCGGTTGGTTTTTTGCCGCCGGTCGCCCCAGTCTTTTGCAGCCGCCCGAGAGGAACGCCTGAAAGTATCCGGCAACCCGAAACAATACGACGATCTGGAGCTCTTTAAACGCGAACAGGACGAGCTGGAGGAACTGGTAGAGCAATCCCACCTGATGTGCCTGAAACTGGATGTGTCC
>CAYVWM010000045.1:0-14886 GCA_964455505.1 uncultured Anaerolineaceae bacterium | reverse complement strand
TCAGCCATGACCGCTTTGATGGGAATGCGTTGTGGCTCTTGGGGATGTATTTGCCAGATTTGCCCAAAACCCCGAACCTGGTGATGGAAGCCTTTTGGTCCGGGCGGGTGGGAAAAAAGCTATACCTCAGCGCGCACCGGGCCGGCAACCATTTCCCGGATTGGGGCGCCAGGACGATGGTAAGGCTTGCGGGAGGGCTCGCCCGAGAATGATGGGCTATTTGGGATGTTCTTGAAAACCCGGAAAAGGAAAGCATAAGGGCTTTTCATAGTAAAATAGTCCCAGATCAGTTCTAAAACAAAACGACAAGAGGATGGAATGATCGTTCCACAATGGTTAATCAGACGACCAGGCTAAGCAGGTTCTGGTTGTTTTTATTTACGCTTTTAAAGCTATTTAGGGAATAAGGGAAAGTGGATAAAAAAACACGAACTCGGAATATTTTGCTGGCAGGACTGGCTGTTCTCCTCTTGTTCCATCTTACCTGCGGTCAGGCTCAGGGTTTGGGCTTGGAGCCAGAGGCTTATCAGGTGAGTACGCCCGCAGTGCTTGTCCTGACCAACCAGCCTGTAGGGGCAGTGGAAGCAGTATTGGGTTCACATGGGATTGCGTTCACGAGTGCCGGATCCGATCAGATGGGGGCTATTGATCTTGTGCCCTACCGATTGGTGATAGTCCCCAGTTTGCAGAACGCCCAGTTCTACACGGACTGGAATGCCAACCTGCTGCGCTTTGAGGATTTTGTGCAGTCTGGGGGTGCGCTCTGGCTTTCGACGGCAGCCATGGGCACCATCACCCCCAGGGGGCAGGTGCCGGGCGGGCTGGTGAACCTTCCGGGAGAGGACGGCACCAACCTGGTAAAGCTGCCATCCCATCCCTGGGCTTTGGATGTTCCGGAGCAGGTTGATCAGACCCTGGCCAGCATGAACGCTTTTGGCAGCCTGCCGGCTGATGCGCTGGTGGTCATGACCGACGCCCTTGATATTGCTACGGGTGACCTGCTGGAAGCGCCGACCCTGGTAGACTACCGCTTGGGGCAAGGCCGGGTGATGCTTACTGGGCAGCCCCTGGAGATTGCCCATGATGGCAATTGGAATGGCAAGCAGCTGCTTGAAAACACCCTGCTGGATCTCTTTTTCTGGACTTTCGCTTTAGAAACCGCGCCGCTCTCCAGTTTGCAGGTTCCGGGAAAGCTGGTTGAGCGCACGCTGCAGGTCTGTAATCCCAGCAGCAGTCCCTGGAGTTGGAGCGCTGTGGAGCAAATGCCTGTGCTGATCCTGCAGGATACAGCCCAACCGGCCAGCACGGCTATTCAGGATATCCTGATCAGGGCTGGCGTGGTGTTTGATCTGCTGCCCTTCGCTGGGTTAGCTACTCTGGAACTCGAGCGTTATGGGCTGGTGATCGTCCCAGGCGGTCAACTGCCGGCTTCCATCCAGAGTTGGAACACGCATAGCGATAAGATCGAGGCCTATGTGCAGGCAGGTGGGCGTTTGTGGATGATCGTCAGCGATATTGGTGATCCGGAAACAGTCCAGGTGCTGCCAGGCGGGCTCACCTATACGGCTTATGCCAGTCCTGAAATAAACCTTTTGGATGTGGACCATCCCTGGATATTTGGCTTGCCCTCAGGGGGCGTTGCGCTGCCGTCGCACGGGTTTTTGCAGAGCCTTCCGCTAAGTGCGCAAATGCTGGCTGCAGCGGATAACAACGAAGCCGCACTTGTGGACTATGCTCTTGGCAGAGGGCGTGTATTCCTGAGCACCGCTGCAATTGAACAAGCCTGGGATGAGGATGCCGAAGGGGGAATAATCCTGCAGAACGCGCTTTTGGATTTATTGGCGGATGCAGCCACCGCAGGTGTTTCAGCAGGAAACTCAGCATCGACTGCATCGCATTTACGAATAAACCCACTGACGGCTCCGCAATCGCAGGAGAAAACAGTGCTGATCATCCGGGATACTGCTGCGGGGGTAATTGAAAACATCCTGACCGATAGTGGCATCCTGTTTGACTCGATGGATTCAGCGGGTATTCCCACACTAAATTTGAACGCCTACCATCTTGTGATCATCCCTGGCAGCCAGGCGTTGAGCTTCTATGCCGCCTGGAACGCTGCCCTGGCAAAGTTTGAGGCTTACCTGGCGGCAGGCGGGGCCTTGTGGTTTTCTGCTGTCAAAGAGGATGCTGTGCCCGTAAACCTCAAAATTCCGGGCGGGGTTAAGGCAGCCCTGGACAACGACACCACCAATTTCGTGCGCCTGACGAAGCATCCCTGGATGACGAATGTCGACGAGACAATCTATGCCACACCGGCCAGCCGCTTTTACTTTACCGACCTGGTGGACGGGAGTATAGTTCTGACTACAGAAAGCGATGCCGGCGACCCCACGCTGTTGGATTACCGCTTGGGATTGGGCAGGGTGTTGGTCAGCGGGCTGCCGCTGGAGCAAGCCTATGCGGATTCTGAAAATTTTAGGCAGATCCTGCGGAACTCACTGCTGGACCTGGCGGACTGGGAGCCCGGTGTGGACTTATCCTGGTTAGAAGTTGACCAGAACTCGGGCACCTCAGCCGGCAACACATGTGTGGACCTTACATTGCAATTCAACTCCACTGGTTTGGTGCCCGGTGATTATCAGGCCTTGCTTTCCCTGCGCGGCACCAGCCCGCAATTCATACCATTGCAGGTTCCGCTCAGTCTTGAGGTGGTGAGCGCCATCGCCGACTTCTCTGCTGAACCCCTGGTGGGGATTACGCCATTACTTGTGGCTTTCAGTAACGAAACGGAGGGGGTTTACGACAGCTGCCTGTGGGATTTTGGCGACGGGCAGGGCAGCACGGATAGCAGCCCCACGCATGCCTACACCCAAAAAGGGCTCTATTCGGTTTCGCTGACTGTCACGACCAGCAGCCAGGAAAGTGCCAAAATTCGGGAAAATTACATCATAGTCTACCAGGCGGTGGATGCGGATTTTAACGTTGACCCAGCCAGCGGGATTGCGCCGCTGACGGTTAGCTTCACCAACACCTCCACAGGCGATTACGAGAGCTGCCAGTGGGACTTTGGGGACGGCAGCACAGCAATTGGCTGCGGGGACCAGGTGCACACATACAAGGAAGCTGGCAAATTCACGGTCTCACTGCAGGCAGCAGGTTTGGGCGGGGAAGACACAGAGATCAAAGCAGATCTTATCCAGGTCTACGCACCGGTGCAGGCTGTTTTTTTTGCATCGGTCAGCACGGGTACGGCTCCGCTAACAGTCACCTTCAGCAACACGTCCTCAGGCGATTACGACAGCTGCCAGTGGGACTTTGGCGATGGCAGCCAACACAGCGGCTGCGGGAATCCATCGCACACCTATACTTCCGCAGGGGATTTCACGGTCAGCCTGAACATCAGCGGTTTTGGCGGCACAAGCAGCCATACGGAGCAAATCCAGGTGCTGCCGCCAGGCGCGCATTGGCTTTTCCTGCCCGCAGCCTTCCGGTAGAGCCCAATCTTTTCTAACAGAAAAATTCGTGGTTGTACAAAAACACCACAATTAATTTGTGTGGTAGAATATGTTAATCTTATTAACCGATTTGTGTGTAATCAACCGCCGTCCGTGTAGTAATGATGGTGGTTTTTTCGTGCAAATCCGATCGAGTATACGAAAAGGAAAAAGTTGGAATCAAAATTGTACGTTGGAAATATGTCTTATGACACCACAGAGCAAACGCTGCAGGCGCTTTTCTCTGAAGCAGGCGCTGTTCAGTCAGTCGAAATTATCAAAGACCGCTACAGCGGCCGCCCCAAGGGTTTTGCCTTTGTAACCATGGGCAGCCAGGCTGAAATGGAAAAAGCCATTGCGCTTTTAAATGGTAAAGAAGTTGAAGGACGGGCACTGACCGTCAATGTGGCCAAGCCGCGCGAAGAGCGCCCTGCCTATGGCAGCCGGCCTTCTTACGGCAGCAACAACCGTTCTGGTGGCAATTTCAACCGCGGCGGCAACCGCGGGTCTAATAACCGCAGATAATCGGCAACAACACCCCAAGACCCCTGCCAGATCAGGCGGGGGTATTTTTATTTAAATCCCGATACGGGCCAAACTTGCGGAACTTTTCTGCGGCTGCCTTCTGGAGCTTTTCATTTTTGGGACTCAGCAGGTAATTGTGTCCGTTGCGGTGCAGAATGGGGATGCGGCGCCTGCGGCGGGCAAATTCGGTGCGCATGTCCTCTGATAGGTAGTAATAGCTGTCGTAATCCTCGGGGCAGTCTATCAGCAGGCGGTCATAGGTCTCAATAAATTCGTGTCGGAATGCCGGGCTTACCTGTTCCAGATGGCTGATCACCCAGCACCAGGGTTCAAAATCCCAATGATAAGCCAGGCCAATGAAGCGGTCGTCGGAAGTGATGTAAGGAAAAAAGGGGAACTGCCTGCAGCTGATGCTGCGAAAAGACCGCTGGCAGGCTTGCGGACCCTTACAGGCCAGCAGGCACATATGGGCTGGTGTGTCTTTTTGAAGCAGGTCGGGGTCAATGGGTTCGTTCGGGCATTCATCTCCCCGCCAGGGATGCCAGAGATCGGTCTGCCGCTTGAGGAACACCCATTCCTGGTTATAGGCCGCCGGGACGGCATAACAAATATCGCAGCAAAAGGGGATGCGGTGCGGATTGTGGAGAGCGCACAGCGCCCCACAGTCCAAATCGGTTATCGGGGTGCTGAAGTGCGTATAAATTTGTTGAAAATCAAGTTTTTGTCCAGGCATTTGCTAAAGTCTTTTGTTTCAATCAGGCCTGTCGATCTGTACGGTATGCAAACCTTGCCCGTTGCAGGTTTTCCGATTTGGGCTCAGGCAGAGTCCAGGCTCTCCAGCCCGTCAAAGAATGCATTTTTTAAAGCTGCTACCTTTTCACGATTGACTGCACCAGTCGGGTGTGCGGGAATGCGGACGCTTGTGCCGGCATGCGCGTTGCGTATACCCGTTTTTTGGACCAGGTCAGGCAGGTTATCTTTGTTTACGCCTCCAGCCAGCAGCAAGTTCAGCCGGCCGCTTGCTATGCGGGCAAACTGGGCGGCATTTTCCGGCTGGTCCTGCACATGTCCGCTTGGTCCCTGACCGCCGGTTGTACGGGCGCTTTGGATACCCAGCGCAATCATCGTCTCAAGCGCATCCTCGGGCGAGCGGGCTAATTCCCAGGCAAGGTGGAAATGCAGCGGGATATCTCCGGCTGCATCCTGAAAAGCCTGTATCGCAGCGCGGTCAATTTCTTTGTTGGGGGTCAGGGCGCCGAGCAAAAAGCCGCCCACGCCGCAATCCCTGAGCATGCTAATATCCCGGCACATGATCTTTATATCCCTTGCGCTGTACACGAAGGTGTCTGTTCGGGGGCGGATCATCGCCAGAACGGGGATGCTTACACACTGGCAGATTTGCTCGACCATGCCAAAGGACGGAGTAACCCCTCCCTCAATAAAGTTGGCTTTCAGGTCCAACTGGGTGGCTCCCCCTTGTTCGGCAGCGATGGCATCCTCCGGGGTTTGCGCAATGATTTCAAACATATTGGTTTCGTACGGCATACTTTCCTCCGTTTTGGTAGGGCATGGCCTTAATTCTAATGGCAATAGCATGGTTTTGGCATTAAGCCGAAAACAACTGGTGCAAATGCTTTCCGGCAGAAAGCGCGCCTCTCCAAACACCATGCAGTGGACCAGGCAAATATGATGGTGCGGTCTGATTAGACCGCACCTGAGAGGGGAGCGATGGTAAAGCTGTCCGCTTTAATTATCTAATGATCAAAGGCAAAAAGACGCCGTTTTGTTCAAAACAGGAACTCTCTCCTCCGGTCCAGAAACCGCCGAGCAGTGTCAGATTCCCAGCGGACATTGCTCCGGCATCCACCTGGCCCACAGTACCGATGAGACTGAACACCCCGCCGATGCTCTGCCCTCCTCCGCCGTCAGTTGTATTCCAGGAAAGGTCGTACGTGCTGCCAGACTGCGCCAGCACAGGCAGGGTAAGCAGTATCAGGGAGAGCACAATCAGGATGAGCCGCAGTATTTTAGCAAGAGGCCTGTTCATCGGTCACCTCGCTTGGGTTGCCGTACGAGCCAAAGGCCTGCGAGGGGAGCCAACAAGCCCAGCAGCCAGAGAGCAGGGGAAGCAGCGGCATGGGCACTATTTTGAGTTTCGAGGGCGGTCAGACGTGATTCGAGGGCATCAAGTTGTTCCTGCTGGCTGGCAATTTCTGCTTTGAGGTCCTGGTTCTGGTCATAAAGGCCTTGAATAGCTGCCATGCTTACACCGATCGCGTCCATGGTGTTGATGTTGTCCTGGCCTTCCCCGCCCAAACCAGTGAGGAGGCTGTTAAATTCGTCCGCCATCAAGCCAACATGGATGATGGAGTCGTCCTGGGTTTTGAGGTTCCAGGTGGTGATAGGAAATTGGGCAAGGCGTTCCAGCAGTGCTGCATTATCAATGGAACTAAAGTTCTCTTTGAGGGCGCGGTTGCTGACATTGATCCAGGATCCACCCCCTGCATCCAGGTAGACACCGGTAGAAGCTCCGCTGTCTGTGTAGAAATACACCCCGCCGGCTGCCCGCGCAATCCAACGGTCAGGATCATTACAGGATAGAAAGGCAGTATCGGAGGAATCCGCCCACACAAAACAACCGGGTTGGTTGGCTTTTGCTGAGAGGCCAGCGGCGAAACTGTATGACCCCGCAGCAGTATTGCCATTGCCGCCAGGTATCATGGCATAGTACCCGCTGGCTGTGTTATCTGTACCTCCACCAACCGCCGCACCGGCTCCACTGGCTGTGTTATGACTGCCACCGCCGATGCTCGCATTGTATCCGCTGGCGTCATTACTATTGCCGCCGCTCACCGTCGCGTAAAGGCTGTTGAAGTGGTCTGTGCCATCGCTCCCCGCGGTATTGTTACTCCCTCCGCCAATGGTACCGTAATTATCAAACACCTTGTTGGGGTAATCTTCTGACCCCCCACCGCTGATTGTGGCAGCATAGACACCACTTCTCACAAGGTTATCAAAATAGCCGCCGATCAGGTTTGGGCTTGGGCTGGTCGGTTCAATGCGCAGGGCGCGTTCATCATTCACCCTGATCTCTAATGCCTGGTTGTCGGGTGTGCCAATGAAGTTTATGGTGGGGCTGGTACCCGCATTGCCATTCAGAGACCAGAACGGCTCACACACAACATCCCCGTTTGTATTGATCTGTTTGATAGCATACCCGCTGGCGCACACTTCGGTCACCCTTGCCTGGATGAGGGAAGTATCTACTGAGAAGGTAGTATTGCTCTGGATGAGACCCATGCCTGCAGTATAGGTTGTGTCGTTATCCGCACCGTCCGCAAAGCCCGCTGGCACACCGGCAATACCAGTCCAAGGGGCGGATTTGGCATAGAGCGCATACGGCGCTGCTGTAAGGGGTTGACGCGGATGGAGCACCTGGTATTCGCCGCTGCCAGAAGGGCAGCGTACCCAGATCTCAAGCCAGCGGCTATCGCCATTAAAAAAGGCTGTGCCGAAGTCCAACTGCACGGTGAAAGTGCCCTCTGAAACGGGAACATCAGTCATGCTGAGTTCCGTCAGGGCGGTGCCCATGCCCACGGCATCGTACAGATTAAAATGAAAATCGCAGGAACCACTGAAGGGTTCGCCGTTGCTCAACAACTGCCCCTGATAGGTGAAACCACTGCCAAGTGCTGTGGCCTCCGGGGATTGGGCGGCAACGAGTCCAGTCATTAAAACGAGCAATAATGCACTAATCGCACTGCTCTTAACAATACGTAAGGTGTTCATTCCAGCCTCCTGAAAACGGATTAATGATTTTCCGTAACTAAAGTCAAGAAAGGACTGCTCTGAGAGCATGGACAGACAATAAGATTTGGTTAAGGTAATAATAGCAAATTTATCGTAATTTTCAAATAACGAATAAATGCTGGCAAGACTGCTTTATTGTGGATTTAGTTAAAATGGCAGGGCGGATACCTGCCAATGCAAAGCCTATCCAATGGGAAAACTATGGCAACTAAGGCATTTTCCCTTATGGAGAATTTTTAGCAGCTTTGCGTGGAATAGGGTGCAATATCCCTGTTTTTATCAATGCAAGAAGGGGGAAAACTCTGCCAACCTTTCCTCCCTTGCTTGACAAAAAATATGTTATACTTTGCTCCGCTCTGGCAATTGCCAGGGACTACTATTACACACGCCTCGGCACAGACCCTCCCGCGTGCCCGCAAGGGTTCGGAGTGGTTGCAAAGCCAGGCGGCGGCATAACGCAAAAGGAGTATTATGTCACCCGCTGTTTCTATGAAAGCGCTCCTCGAGAGCGGCGTCCATTTTGGACATCGAACCAATAAATGGAATCCCTTGATGCGTCCGTATATCTTTACGGAACGGAATGGGATCCACATCATCGACCTGCAGCAAACTGTAAAACTGCTGGATGCAGCTTACAATACTGTGCGCGACTGTGTTGCCAACGGCGGCAGCGTTCTTTTCGTCGGTACCAAGCGCCAGGCCCAGGAAATTATCCAGGACGAAGCCGAACGCTGCGGTTCGCCTTATGTAAACCAGCGCTGGTTGGGCGGCACCCTGACCAACTGGGTTACCATCCAGCAGCGTATTGTTGAGTTGAATCGCTTGGAGAAACTGTTCGAGACCGGCGAAATCAACCTGCTGACCAAAAAGGAAGGCTTGCTGATCCAGCGGGAGATATCCCGCCTGCAATCCCGCCTGAGCGGTATCCGCAACATGAAGCGCCTGCCCGATATGCTCTTTGTGGTGGACATTGAACGTGAAGAAACTGCCATCCACGAAGCCTATATTAAGGAAATCCCGGTGATTGCCATGGTGGACACCAATTGCGATCCCCGCAAGATTGATTACGTCATCCCCTCTAATGACGACGCTATCCGCGCCATCAAACTGCTTGTCGGTCGGATTGCCGATGCCGTCATCGAAGGTCGTCTCTCACGCAAAGACACTGAAGAGGAAGAGACCGTGGTTGAAGCCCCGTCGGTGATCACCCGCAAGATCGAAGAGGATATTGAACTGGACGATGAAGACTTGCTCGGCGATTCCACCCGCGCAAAGATTCCTGCCCGGGAAGTTGTGGAAGACGAAGAACTTGATACTGACGAAGAAGAGAGCAAGGAAGAGCCGGAAGCCTGATCGGGCAGCCATCTAAAAAGGAACCATGATGAAAATTACCATTGATATGATCAAAGACCTGCGCGAAAAGACCGGCTGCGGTATTATGGACTGCCGGACAGCGCTTGAAAATGCCGAAGGGGATTTTGACAAGGCCCTGACGGAACTGCGTGAAAAGGGTTTGAAAACCGCTGAAAAACGGGCAGACCGGGTTGCCTCGGAAGGCCGCCTGGAAGTATACATCCACAGTGAAGGCCGGCTGGTGGTGATGGTTGAAGTGAACTGCGAGACCGATTTTGTGGCTAAGACCGAGTCTTTCAAAGAACTGGCACACGAAATTGCCCTTCAAATTGCTGCTGCCGAACCTAAATACGTCTCTGAAGCAGATATCCCAGCGGAAGTGATTGCGGCGGAAACCCAGGCTGTGACCGACCGGGTGCGCGCTGAAGGCAAACCCGAAGCGATCATCCCAAAGATCCTTGATGGCTATATGACAAAATTCAAGAACGAGAATGTGCTGCTCAACCAGAAATACATCCGGGATGACAGCCGGACGGTCAGTGATGTCATCAACGACAAGGTGAGTTCCCTTGGAGAAAACATCATTGTCCGCCGATTTGTCCGCTGGGCTCTTGGCGAAACAACCCGCCAGGACGAAGCAGACGCTGAAGCGTAAACAAGGAGAGCCAACCAAAAGTTGGCTCTATTTTTAGCGGAGGAAGCATGAGCGATCTTGACAAAACGGTACAGTACAAACGGATACTTTTAAAGTTGTCCGGTGAATCGCTGGCCGGCCCAAGCGGGCAGGGCATCAACCCCGTCGAAGCCGATCGCATTGCCAGCCTGGTAAAACGGGTTTGGCAGATGGGCGTGGATGTTGCCATCGTGATTGGCGCGGGCAACTTGTGGCGCGGCGCTACCGGCGAGAACAGCGGTATGGATCGCGCAACAGCCGACTATATGGGCATGCTGGCCACGGTTATCAATGCCCTGGCTTTGATGGATGCGCTGGAGCGCATTGATGTGATGACGCGCGTGCAATCAGCCATTGAAATGCGCTCTGTCGCAGAACCGTACATCCGCCGGCGCGCCATCCGGCACCTTGAAAAAGGGCGGGTGGTCATTTTCGGAGGCGGCACCGGCAACCCCTACTTCTCAACCGATACGGCTGCAGCCCTGCGCGCCACCGAGATCGGCGCTGAAGTGGTCATCAAGGCTACCAAGGTGGATGGCGTGTACGATTGCGATCCCAAAACCCACCCTGAGGCAGTAAAGTTTGACCGGCTTTCCTTCATGGAGACGCTAAACCGCCGCCTGGAAGTGATGGACAGTACAGCTGTGACCCTGTGCATGGAGAACGATATTCCCATCCTGGTGTTGAACCTGTGGGAACCGGAAGCTCTCATCCGTGGTGTACAGGGTGAGCTGATTGGGACGCTTGTAAGCAATCCGGAAGCATAAATTTTTCGTCAGGAAATAATACGGGGTGGTCAGCGACCGCCCCGTTGTGGTTAATTCTGAATCAGTTTCATGCTCACGGTTCAGATAACGGAAACGCACCCTTGCAGCCCAAGCCGCGCGGCACATTGATGACCCCATAGGTGTACTCATCCAGGTACAGGGTGAATTCCTGGCTGCCTACGATCACTTTGTACTCATCTACAATTGAACCTTCGGTTTGTATCGATCCAATCCGTTCATACGTAACGGCTTCTCCGTTCCTGCCTGCCAGGTTATCCAGGTAGGCAAGTTCGCGCAGCAGACCGCTCACCAATCCGCCGCCCACCTGGATGGGGTTCTCGGGAGAGAGACCGTAATCCTTATCCGCTGAAATTGGGCAGAGTTTGGCGCTCTTGAGCGTCTCCTCAGGGAGTACCATCAGGCTGGCAAACACCGCTTCAAAGGCGTCCAACCCGTTCTCCTCCCAAAGGTTTGGGTCTTCATATTCATTGGCCAGGCCTAAGAGGAAAATATAGCGGTCGGCATCCGGTTTGACCACCAGCGCTCTACCCTGAACAGCATTGGCGACAAAGGTGCCTGAAAAATCATAGGCGCTGCCCTCAGATGAGCCCAAAATGACAGGTATTGCCTTGGAGGTGCTTACCTGGCTGCCCTCTGCACTGAACAGCGTATCCAGCATTGTGTCCAGGATTTGGCTGGCGTCTTTTTGTGTTTCCAAATCCCAACTGCCATTCAGAGAAAGCATCACCGAGCCGTCTGGTGTGCTGATGGTGCTGTTGAACCTGTCAATCTGAAGGTCGTAGCCCAGCGGCACGGTAAAACCGTAGCCCCCCTGGTAGACGGTGAAGGGGGTGCCTTCCACTTCCATTGCTTTTGGGGAGAGGACTTGTGTGGATGTTTGCCCGCTGCAGGCAGCCATCAACACGAGGCTTGCAATCAGGAAAATAAAGGTAAACCGGGGTGTGTTTGTGTGCATAGGGTTTGTTACAGGACGGACTGGATATGGTCCTGCGTCTCCTTTAGTGTTGATTTTATGGCATCCAGCATTTGTGCGTCTTGTTCAAGACGATTCTGCTCCTCCTGCACCGCGGTGGTAAAGGGCGCAATCTTGTCCTGCAGACGTCTGACCGCAATAGAAAACTCACGCGAGAAAGTGTTGTTGAGTGTGCTCATCAAATTGGCACGCAGTTGTTCCATTTTCTCCTTAAAGTTTTGTTTGGCTTGCTTGCGTTTATAAGGGATAACGAATAAGCCCAAGATAGCCAGTGTGCTGGCGGCTACAATGCCCGTCACGTCCATGGCGGATGAAAACAGGGCTGTGGCAACCAGTGCGCCCAGTCCAACCGCCCCGACCTCAAACAGTGCGGTTTGGGAAACAGCGCCTTCCACAAGGTTGCGCAATTCTTCGGCTTCTTTTTTGCGGTCATAGTCGTTGATAATGCTGCGGATGGTTTGCCCAACGCTTTCGGCAAGTTCTTTGCGCCGCAAGGTTTGCGGGCTGAGGTCAGTATCCATTGGCAGGCTTGCACCAGGCGCCTGGCGGCGGTCCAGGGCTGCCATGATCTGGTACCAAACGTTCAGGTCTTTGTCCACCAGCCAGTTGATCAGATTATGGACTTTCCCATCGATGTCCTGGGGCATATCGGCCATCACTTCCTGTTCAAAGCGGGCTTTGATCTTCTCGCTTTTGGTCAGGTTGGCAATGTTGATCACGCGCAGGGTGTTGTCAAAAAACTCCTGCCCGCGCATTTCGAACTTTTGTAGGATGCCTTCAACCTCCGCCAGGCGGGGAGGGACTTCAGCTTGCAGTTCTTTTTCGTAATTGCTGATGGTGCTCTCTAGCTTTTGCACCAGCTGGGCATCCTCTTGCAGTTCCTCGTTTCTGGTCTGGTGGGCTTGTTCAGCCTGTCGGAGCAGATTCTCCGCTACCCCGAGCGGATTTCTGAATTTCAGATCCAATTTGACGCTGTCGTTCAGCGTTTCGGTGATATATTCCTCAAGTGCGTCCAGACCGCTGGTGCTGCGCAGGCTGGCCTGTTCTGCCGGGTCTTCGATCTTGGCGGCTTTTTGGGCCAATTTAGCAGAGGTTACGAACAATGTCGGTGTGTTTCCCAGAATGCCGGTGGTGTGGGTGAGCACAAAAGAGCGCACCTCTTCAACAGCTGCATCGTTCTCCAGAATATCGGATTTGTTGATGACCAGGGTGACCTTTTTGCCCCAGGCAAGGATTTTTTCCAGGAACTGGCGTTCGCTTTCGGTCAGCGGACGGTCAGACGAGGTGACAAAAAGCACCAGGTCGCTGCGCGGTACAAACTCGTTGGTCAGGCGCTCGTGCTGGCGGATGATGGCATTGGTACCCGGGGAATCCACCAGGTTTAATTCCTTGAGCAGCGGAAGTGGAAAGGTTACGATAGCAAAACTTTCATCCACCACTCGGGTGCTGAGTTGTTCACCCCAGCGCACAAGGGTAACCTGGGCAGTGGTGGGGGTTACACCTTCAGCTAACACGCGCTGCCCCAGCAGGGCGTTGATCAGGGCGCTTTTCCCGGAGTTGAACTCGCCTACTACCACCACCAAAAAAAGTTCATCAAGCTGGTTAATAGCTTTGCGCAGCGTTTCCAGCGCTTCAGGGGGCAGGTCAAAGCGGGAGAGCCGCTGGTAAACCTCAGACAGGGCAGTTTTTTCCTGTTCGAGATGCAGCAATTGTTCGTTTGTCAGCATGGTCTGGCGCATAATAAACTCCTGGCACCGGGTTTCGAAACTCAAAATCCCAAAACCGGGCGCGTCTTCTGTAGGATTATTATACCTTTGGCAGGGAAAAGGAGGATTGGCAGGCCTGTACTGCCCTAATTCACATCCCCCAAATAGACCGTTCGGTTGACGGCTTGCAAATTTGCCAGGTATGGCACCAGCTGGCGGGGGTAAAGGTTTGCCTCATCCAGGGCGTTCAGGGCAACCCAGCACACTTCCAGCTGACCCGGGTCGGGATGGCTCCCGTTACCAAGCTCCACGCCCTGGGGCAGGGTGCAGGCAAAATAAAACTCAACCTGGTGCAAATGCTCAGAATATTCTGCAAACTCGTGGTTGTCGGCGATGTAGTCGCGCACAAAGAGCAGTTCTCCCACGTTAACGGGGGCGTTTATCTCTTCAAGGCATTCACGCACTAGGGCTTCCGGCAGTGTCTCCCCCTTGCGTTGCCCGCCTCCTGGCAGCACGGCATAGGCACTCAGAACATCCTGTTTACGCAGGACAAGCAGCCGGTTTTCCTGGATGATGACTGCCTTGGCAGAATTGCGGATGTGTTTTTTCATGATGGTTTTTGTTTTCCAGTGATGTAGATTGTACCATCGGGAACGCTTGACAGCAGCGCTGCGGGGTGCTACAAGTGCCAAACGTCTGCATTTGGACGGGTATAATCCCGGTTATTGAAGAAGCATTATAAAAATAAAAGACTAAGAGGAAAGAACCATGATAGAAGAAGCGCTGCCGCTCAGCCAAGCCACGGAACGCACCGTAGAAAAAGTAGTTCAGGATGACAACCTGGATTATATCCACATGATTTTTAACAAGGATGAGGGGCTTCCGGTCCATTTTTCCAACTCCAACGTCTACATGACCGTTGTGCGGGGCAGGCTTTCCATCCAGTTGGACGAACAGGATGTGCACCAATACCAGGCGCCCACCTTGCTCAAGATTCCTTTTAAAGTGAAGATGAACGTGATGAACCGCGATGATGAGACTTTGGAACTGATTGTCGTGAAAGCGCCCGCCCCCAAGAACTACCCCAAGAATGCGGACTGATCCGTTAAGAGCCTGACCACTGCTTATAAGGCGGTGCTCATCGCTTAATCCGGCATGCTCAAACCGCCGGTCTGTTCCATCCAATCCACCACCCGCTCTACCGCTGCCGCGATGTTGTTATCGGACACATCCAGTTTCAGGCACATCAGGTGGGATTGCTCTACCAGTTCCTCCAGCACGTCCTGCTCGCGTTTAAAGATTTCCAGATCGTCGTATTGTTTCGGGTTGCCAGATACTTTCAGGCGCTCTTCCCTGGCAGTTGCAAAGGATTCGCGCGACCGGCGGCAAAAAACCAGCCGAAAATTGATTGCCGCAAGCCGGTCTTCCAGCCACGAAAAATCCAGGCGTTTGCCGTAAGTTATAAACTGGTACATCTGCGTGGAAAGGTGAAAGCGGTCCACAATCCAGGAATAGTAGCGCTGCAATTCAAACAGGCGCACCCAGGTTTGGTAGGTTTCCATTG
>CAYVWM010000044.1:0-15115 GCA_964455505.1 uncultured Anaerolineaceae bacterium | reverse complement strand
GTCGCATTTACTATACAGTTGAAGAAGGCGATACCTGTACGCGCATCTTCCTTCTTACCAATGTGCCCATCAGTGAAATTATCCAGTTGAATGGTCTGGACGAACAGTGCACATTGATGCCTGGGGAAAAAATTTTGATTGGCACGGTAGCTGCACCTGCCCTGACCGAGACAGCCATGCCTACCGCAACCGTTGACCCCCAAAAATTTACGCCTACTGCCACACCTTCACCTGGTTTCGCCCGGGTTTGTGTTGTGCTCTTTAACGACATGGATGGCACTGGCATGCGCACCGAAGGCGAAACCTACCTTTATGGCGGGGTGGTCAGCCTCAACGACCGTCTGGGAAAGGTGTCGCTAACTGGTAATACAGTTGCCGGCAACCCCGATGAGGTCGAGCCATTGTGTTTCGATGAAATCCCGGAAGGCAGTTACAATATCACGGTTGCCATTCCAGATGGCTTCAACGCCACGACCATCACCAATTATCCACTGGAAGTAAAAGCCGGCGAACAAGCCACCGTTGATTTTGGTGCTCAGGTTGCCACGTTCTCGCCAGTAGATCAGGCTGCCGTGGACACTGCCAATCGCATACCCATCCTCGGCATAATAGGTTTGGTGGTCTTGCTGGCGGGTTTGGGGTTGGGCTTTTACACCTGGCGCCAGAACAGAATATCATAAGAATCCTTTATAAAATAATTGAGCCGATTTCAGTCGGCTCAATTATTTTTAAGTTAAGAAATAGGGCTTAAGGGTTAATCTTGTGCCGCACGCTGTTCAAGCCACACATCAGCCTCATTATGATAACCCGATCGTTCCCAGAAACCAGGGCGGTCCTGTGCACAGAACTCCAACCCGCGCAGCCACTTGGCGCCTTTCCAGAAATACACATCTTTCAGGTCAGGTCGGTCGGGGATGGCGCCTACTATCCCACGCAGCGGCGCCCCATGTTCTGGCGTTATCGGATTGCCTTCATAATGTGTAGCCAGTAAAAAGTTATCCGCCAAAACGATCTCCAGTGGTAAATTGGCGGTGTATCCCAACTCGGCATGTTGGACTACATACTTCGCATCCGGAGTGGGAATCACCAAGCCCATTTCCACCAGGGTTTTCAGCGCGACTCCCTCCCAGTGGGTATCCAGTTTGCTCCAGGAAGTGACGCAGTGAATATCCATCAAGATCGCAGTACGCGGCAGGGCACTGAACTCCTCCCAGTTGAGTGTGAGAGGTTTCTCCACTTCGCCCCAAACCTTGAAGGTCCAGGTCTCTGGGTCAAATTGGGGAACAGGACCATAATGGAGTATGGGGAAACGTGGCGTCAGGAGCTGACCGGGCGGCATCCGGTCGTTCTTGTCATCCTTTTTGTGTTCATCGCTCATGTCTATGGCTCCAAAGAATAAGTACCACCCGGATCGAGAACGACCACTTTGCAGTCAGTCTCGGTTTCCACGCGCACCTTCCAGGCATGGGGGTCCTGGGTGATAAGCGGAAATGTGTTGTAATGAATCGGAATGACCACCCTGGGCTTGAGCAGCTTGACAGCCCGCAAAGCATCCTCAGGACCCATAGTGTAGTTGTCGCCAATCGGAACAACAGCCAAATCGATGCCCTCCTCACCAATCAAACGCATATCGCCAAACAAGCCGGTATCGCCTGCCATATAGATTTTTTTGCCTGAGTTGAGTGTCAGGAGCAAACCGGTGGGGTTGCCCCCATCGCTGCCATCCGGCAGTGCCGATCCATGCAGCGCCAGGGTAAGCTTCAGATAGCCAAAGGGGTGTTGGTACCCACCGCCGATGTGCTGGGCGTGGGTTTTTATTTTCCAAGCGGAAAACCATTTGCAAATTTCAGCGTTAGAAATTACAACAGCACCCGTACGTTGGGCAATTTGCACTGCATCCCCCACATGGTCGCCATGTCCGTGGGTTACCAGAATATAGTCCGCTGGGACTTGTTCGTGTCCCACCTTCACAGCTGGATTACCGCTGAAAAACGGATCGATCAACAAGTGATAACCGCTGGTCTTTAATCCCAAAGTGGCATGCCCGAACCATGTAAAAATTGTTTCCATGTAAACCTCCTTACATTGCTTGTTCAGATTATACGATGTCCTATTCGTTGTAAGGTTGAACCCTCAAAATAAGACCTATATTAGGGCGTGTGCCAGACAAAAGGTGTATCACCATCCCGGTAAACATCATTACAGACAAGTTGAAGCTGAAGCAGGGGGAAATCAGCCTGATACAAACCGTCTGGCAGCAGCAAGTAAAAGCCTTGGGAATCCTCCCGCCAGACCGCGGCAGAAACCGTTTGTCCGGTAAGCTGCTGCAGACGCGTTCCGTCTCCTGAATACAGCCAGGCGCCTTGCCCACCAGAGGCAATCAGCCAGTTTCGGTGGTTGGCGTAAGCCACCTGGCTCGTACCGGGAAAGCTTGCGGTAATACCATCCCTACCGAACACAACCACGCCCGCAGCGTTGGCTGCCCAAAATAAGCCGGCAGCTTTTGAAAAGGACAACTTTTCATATTCGCCCGGTAAAATTTGCCTGAAATTGCTGCTTGCAGCGGTGGAATAGTAAACTCCTGGTGATTGTTTGTTGTCAAGCGCGGTCTGGGCATCAATCAGCAGGGCAATATCGTTGGTGGCAGGATCCAGGGCAAGTTCTTTAAAACTACCTGCAAACAAGGTCCTCGGATTGCCGGCTTCAACATGGGTCAATCGCAGGGTGTTTCCGCTTTGTTCGGTACGGGCATAACTCAGAAAATGAAGGGCATCAGTCCACCCAATAAAGACTTCCCCTAAATTTGCGGGGGAAGAGTTGAACAAAAACCGGGTAACTGCAAGATCAGGCATCCCCAATGCAGCCACAAGTCCTGGTTCCCAGTCCACATTCGGTCTAAACGTGTCTGCCTCTTGAAACAGGACCCATTCCATACCCGGGTTCCAAAGCGGTGTAAGATCTTGCTGGTAACGGGCAGTCAGGCGCTGAAGTGACATGTTTTCTAGACTGTAAAGATAAATTTCGCTGGACAGGTTATGCAGGGCAGCGGGGAAAGCGACCTGTTTTGAATCTGGCGACCACCCGAAAGCAGCCGGATATTGTACTGCCTTAAGCGCCATGCTGGCTTGAAAATTTTGTTCCTCAAGGACGGACTGCTGCAGATTTAGTGAAAGCAATGGGGTTATCTTCTCAACTGGCTCCAAAGGATCAATCACCCGATAAACCGCCAGTTCATCCTCAACAGCTACGGTCCCCGCCCTAACCATCCATTGGCTGCCGTCAGGTGCGATCCCACCAAGGACATCATAGACATCTAAAATGATCGGCATTTGCAGCAGAATCAGCGCAGCGGTATCTTGCTCAAGGGCATAAAAAGCTGTTCCCTCCTCATTTGGGAAGATTAACCAGGGACCGTCATCCTCCTGTAGGTTTTTTTCTGGTGTGTTAGTGGGCGTGGCTGTGGGTGTCGGAACCTTGGTAACCACAGGATAAGCCGTTTGTTTGCTGATTATGGCCGTCTGGGTTTGTAGAACCGCTATTTCTGTTTCAGTAGGAACCCAGGCAACGGGCGTAGGCGCGCTGAAACGGCATGCCAGGGTCAGGAGAACCAGGCACAGCATTCCAAGCACAAAATTGCTTTGCCGTTTCATGTATCAATTATACAAAATTTGACGCTGGGGCGTATAGAGGGTAGGGTTACAAAATTTCCAGTTTTGCCAGCGATGCGACCAGGGCTTTGAGACCAACTCCCTCAAAATAAACCTCTACGGTTTCATCGCCGTGTTCCAGTCTGCTTGTTTTAACCACGCCCCTGCCGTAGGTTGCATGGCGGACCTGCATACCCGTCTGATACTTTTTTTGGGGTGCTTCAGTGCGGCGCTTTGGCTGGGAAAAAACCGGTACCTCCCAACGGGAAAAGCTGCTGCGCGGCGAGTAACTCAAACGACCTGGCAATCCCCTGGGGCTGCCTTGCAGAAGCTCTTCCGGCAGGTCTTCCAGGAAGCGGGATGGCATGGTGTCTTCATAGCCTCCGTAGGGACTGCGCCGGCGGTTTGCGCGTGTAAGGGTGAGGTGCTTTTTTGCACGGGTGATGCCCACGTAAAGCAGCCGGCGTTCTTCTGCCAGCGCTTCCGGTTCGTCCCGCGATCGGCTGTGGGGAAGCAGCATTTCGTCCAGCCCGGTGATGAATACATGTTCGAATTCAAGCCCTTTGGCGGCATGCAGTGTCAGCATGGTAGGCGCATCCACGTTTTCAGGCAGGGTGTCCTGATCCGCGACCAAAGCCATGGCTTCCAGAAAACTTTCCAAACCCAAATCCTGGTACTCCAAAAGGACCTCACGCAGCTCCAACACGTTTTCCCAACGGTCAAGCCCTTCTTCGCTGCGATCCTGGATATATTCCTGGTAACCCACATCGGCAAGAATGTGATCAAACAAAGAGGGCAGGTCCGTGCTGTGTGCTGTGCTCCGCCAGGTTTGCAGCATGCGTCCAAATGCGGCAAGGCGTGCCCCCTCCCGACCAAGTGCTTCAGTCAACCCCTTTGACTCTGGCTCAACCATTAGAAGCAGCATTTCGCCCATCGTCAGATCTACGACTTTGGCCTGATCAGCAAGCTTTTCCAAAGTTTTTTCTCCAATCCCTCTGGGCGGCAGATTGATGACACGCTTCAGGCTGATCTCGTCTTGCGGATTATGAATAAGGCGCAAAAACGCAATCACATCCCGCACTTCCTTACGCCCATAGAATCGCTGCGCCCCAACCAGGCGGTAGCTCAAGCCCTCACGGCGAAAGGCTTCTTCCAATAGTCGGGATTGGGCATTGGTACGGTACATAATGGCAAAATCGCCGGGATTCACCTTGTTGTTCTGGGTAGCCCGCCGGATTGCATCCGCAACATATTGGGCTTCTTCGTGCTCATCGCCTGCCACATAAAGGGTGATCCGTTCACCTTTTTTTACTTCAGTGAAAAGCCGCTTGTGTGTCCGGTTGGGGTTGCGGTCAATTACTGCCATGGCACCATCCAGAATAGTCTGTGTGGAGCGGTAATTTTGTTCAAGCAGGATAGTCCGGGATTCTTTGAAATCCGATTGGAAACGGGTGATGTTGCGGTAGTCCGCTCCCCGCCAGCGGTAAATGGATTGATCTTCGTCGCCCACAACGTACAGGTTGCGGTGTTTGGAAGCGAAATGTTTTAAGATGGCGTACTGCGAAAAATTGGTATCCTGAAATTCATCCACAAGGATGTGCTCAAATTTATGGGCATAGGTATCGCGCACCTGCGGATATTCCGCAAGGATCGCATTGGTATATACAAGCATATCGTCAAAATCCATGGCATTGTTGCGAACCAACTGCTGCTGATAATACCGATAACATTTTTGAACCTGTTCATCCCGAAAAGTCTGGATCGGGTAATCTGCCGGCAAAATCAAATCATTTTTCGCCTTGGACACGGCATCCAGAACCGCATTAGGGCGCAGAATTTTGTCATCCAGGTTTAACTCCCGGAGCACATTTTTCATCAGGGATTCCTGATCGTCAGCATCAAATATCACAAAATTCTGGTTGACTGGCAAAAGATCCGCTTCACGCCGCAAAATTCGACCGCAAATAGCATGAAAGGTGCCCAACCAGATACCCTGTCCCCGCCCAACCAGGATTTTTTCGACCCTGGCAGCCATTTCTCGAGCAGCCTTGTTGGTAAAGGTAACAGCCAGAATATTGTAGGGGGGAACGTTCATTACCCCAACCAGGTAGGCAATCCGATAAGTTAACACCCGCGTTTTGCCTGAGCCTGGACCTGCAAGGATCAGAACCGGACCTTCCGGCGCAGCAACAGCTAATTGCTGTTGGGGATTAAGCAAGTCAATAAAATCATCCATGGTGAAACTGATTGTACCTTAAGCAGTTCTGTTTACAGAACATTCGGAGACCGGAGCCAAAATTTTTACAGAATCCAGTCCGGGCACAAAAACGGCAATTGTCTATGCTTTTATTATGGAATGCTGCGGATATGCGGAAGCCTGACAAGGATGTTTTCAATGACCAACCTGGGATTGACATACTTATCCAATTGGTTCAGGGCTTTTTCATGCAAATTCAGGAGCAACTCTACTTCTGCCAAACTCACCTGTCCTGCAGTCAGGCCCACAAATGCTGCTTTTTCCTGGTTAACCAGGGGAACATCCGCGCCACTGCTCACAATCATCACATCCCGCCAGAAAGTCAGCCAGGCAGACAACTGCACAGCAACAACCTCGCGCAGTGCACCTTTTTGCCGGAGTTGAACTTCAACAAACCGCAAGCGGGCGCGCTTGGTCTCCCCCAACAAATCTTCAAGCGTTTCCAGCGCATTCCTGTAAGAATCCAACAGGCTGGGATCCTGCTCATACCGAATTGCAGCACCTATTCTGCCTGAACTGAGATGGGCAAGCAGTGCAGCACGGTCAGCCGGTATCCCAAAACGCTCTTCGAGGTATCTCTGCGCCTGTTCAACTGGAAGCGGTCCCAATCGGACGGTTTCACAGCGCGACGATATAGTTTCCAGCAGGCTTTCCTTGGAATCCGCAGTCAGAATAAGCACAGCACGCGCCGGCGGTTCTTCCAATGATTTCAATAAAGCGTTTGAAGCAGCTGTTGTGGCTTGTTGAAAATTGGGGATCAGGATTGTGCGGTATTTTCCCTGAAAAGGCGCAAGCGAAAGCGTTTGCTGCATGGTGCGAATCTGCTCAATTCTAAGGTCTTTGGACCCTTCAGCAGGTTCGAGAATTGTCAGATCAGGGTATGTCTGGGCATTGATTTGCCGGCAGGCCGTGCACTGGTTGCAAAAATCCCCGGGTTCTGGCGGTTTGGTGCAGTTCAGAGCTTTGATAAATGCCAGCGCCAGGGTGCGCCGACCAACGCCCTGCGGCCCTGTGATAAGATAGGCATGCCGCAGTTTATCTGATTGGGTGTGGGCTCTGAGAAAGGCAGCAGCGCTTTCATGCCCGCAAATATTCCAGGTCATGGGTTGATTTTAACACAGGCTTTGGCTATGATTCTTGAGACATAACTATCGAATGCCAACGAAATGACTGAGATTTCAGCGCGTTGCAGTCTTTTGCCCACTTCAGAAATTTGTTGCAGACATTCCAATCAAATCGGCTATAATAGGGCGTTTAGTTTTGTAGTTAGAAGGAGTCTTTATGAGTGAAATCGCTATGCCAAAACGACAGGAGGACGATGAGATCAGTTTAAGCTGGCACGCACTGAATCCTGATGCCGTGCTTCAAGAACTTAACGTCCCTGCGGATACCGGCCTTACAAGCCAGGAAGCCCAAAAAAGGCTGGAAAAGTATGGCCCCAATGAGCTTACTGAAAAGCAGCGTACCACGTTCCTGGAAATGCTCTGGGCACAAATCAACAGCTTTGTTATTTGGCTTCTCATCGGTGCAGCCGTCATTTCTGCACTGTTGGGAGATTGGGTGGAAGCAGGAGCAATCCTCCTCATCGTTGTATTAAATGCCATCATGGGTATCGTGCAGGAATCCCGTGCTGAGGAATCGTTGGCAGCGCTCAAGAAACTTGCTGCTCCTGAAGCCCAGGTGGTCCGCGACGGTCATCGGGTTTCAGTGCCTGCGCCCAAACTGGTGCCCGGCGATATCGTCTTCATCGAAGCTGGAAACTACATCCCCGCAGATATCCGACTGCTTGAAGCGGTCAACCTTAGCATAGATGAAGCCTCCCTGACCGGAGAATCTGTGCCTACCAAGAAGGATGCAGAAACCGCCCTGGATGCAGAAATTCCCATCGGAGACCGCCACAATTCCGCCTTTATGGGCACCCTGGTTACGTATGGACGCGGTAAAGGCGTGGTTACCAGCACTGGCATGAACACCCAGTTGGGGTTAATTGCCACCATGCTGCAAACGGTGGAAGAAGAACAAACTCCCCTGCAAAAAAGGCTGGACCAGTTGGGCAAGACTCTCGGCATAGGCGCTATCATCGTCTGTGTGCTGGTATTCCTGATTGGCGTGATCCGGCTTTTTGTTGCCCCGGGAGAACTCTCACTGAGTGACCCCAACACCATCCAGGAATTTGTCAACCTGTTCATGATTGCGGTTAGCCTGGCCATTGCCGCAGTCCCGGAAGGGCTGCCGGCAGTTGTCACGATCAGCCTGGCAGGCGGTATGCGCGAGATGGTCAACCGTCATGCCCTCATCCGCAAACTGGCCTCCGTAGAAACCCTCGGTTCGGTAACTGTTATCTGCTCAGATAAAACCGGAACCCTCACCCAAAACCAAATGACCGTCACCCGCTTGTGGGTAGATGGCAAATCCATCAGTATCACCGGTACCGGCTATGAACCTGTTGGCGATTTTCTTGTCGACGGACAAAAAGTGGACCTCAAGGATTACCCGGCTGCGCGTTCCGCGCTGTGGCTTGGAACGCTTAATAACGATGCCCAGCTTGAACCAAGCGGCGAGAGCGAAGGCAAGACCACATATCGCATGGTTGGCGATCCAACAGAAGGCTCGATCCTCGTAGCAGCCCACAAAGCAGGCGCATCGGTCCAGACCCTCAACAAAGCTTACCCGCGCGCACAGGAAATCCCCTTTGACTCAGATCGCAAACGGATGATCACCATCAATAGTCTGATCGATCCTGATGATGATGACATCTCCCCATTTAACCACCAGGATCAACAAAAGTGGCATGTCATTACGGTTAAAGGCGCACCCGATGTCGTTTTAAAGTTATGCAATAAACGCATTAATTTGGACAATACGGACGAACCAATGACCGAAGAGATGCAGAAGGAAGTTCTGGCTGCTAATGACGAGATGACCGGTAATGCTCTGCGGGTTTTAGGGGTGGCATACCGGCTGGTTTCGGAAATGCCTCAGGAAGTCACGCCTGAAGCGCTGGAAAACGACCTCGTATTTGTTGGGTTGATCGGCATGATTGATCCTGCCCGGGTAGAAGTTAAACCAGCCCTCATCGAGGCTACTACAGCCGGCATTCGCACCGTCATGATCACCGGTGACTATCCCAACACCGCCCGCGCCATAGCGGAAGAAATTGGCTTGCTGCGTCCCGACCACCAGGTCCTGACCGGTGCAGACATTGATGATGCCAGTCCTGAAGAAATGCGGGAGATTGTCAAAGTCACCGATGTTTATGCCCGCGTTAGCCCTGAACACAAAATGAAGATAGTGGACGCCCTGCGCGCCAACGCAGAAGTTGTGGCAATGACAGGCGACGGCGTTAATGACGCCCCAGCCATCAAACGATCGGACATCGGCGTTGCCATGGGTATCACGGGAACTGATGTAGCCAAAGAAACTGCCGACATGGTGCTGACGGACGACAACTACGCTTCCATAGTTTCGGCGGTGGAGCAGGGCCGCATCATTTACAGCAACATCCGTAAGTTTGTTTACTACCTGGTTTCCTGTAACATGGCAGAAATTATGATCATCTTTCTGGGAACGCTGCTGGGACTGCCCCCTATTCTCACAGCCATCCAGCTTTTGTGGCTTAACCTCGTCACAGACGGCGCACCCGCGTTGGCGCTTGGCTCTGAAAAGGGCGACCCGGACATTATGCTATATCCCCCTCGCCCAACCGACGAACCCATCATTAACCGTTTCATGCTGCGCGGTATTGTTGTCCAAACCCTTGCCATCACCGCAGCAACGATGGGTGCCTTCTTGCTTGGTAAATCCGTCAATCTCGAACTTGGTGAGACAATGGCATTTGTGACCCTTTCGGTAAGCGAGCTGCTGCGGGCTTATACCGCCCGCTCAGAGTACTTCCCACTCACAAAAATTGGGATCTTTACAAACAAGGCCATGAACTGGGCAGTATTGGCCTCGATGGTGTTGATCATCGCTGTGGTGTATGTTCCTTTCCTGCAGCCAATCTTCAACACCATAGCAATCGATGTCAATCACTGGCTGATGATGCTGCCGCTCATATTGCTGCCATCGGTTGCAGCTGAAGTGATGAAAGCCATCAGTTCAAGAGCCCAGGCCAAGAAACGTGCTCAAGCCTGATTAGTTTGAACAGGTATGCAAAGACTCCCGCTAAACCCGGGAGTCTTTTTTTTCTACACAACACTAATCTATTTAGATATTTCGATTACTCCCGATGCCAGCATTTAGCCAAGTTTTCTCAACAAGCATTACGTAGGAAAAAACTGCAAGGTCAGAAACAATGTTGTTTGATACAATTAGCGCGGAATCCTGCAGCGTACTTCTTTATTCTGCGAAGCAGGTCATTCCCTACAGGGATAGGCGGTAGTAAATACCAGCCCACTCCAATTTTTTGATTAGATAGGACAGGACCATAAACATGGATATATCCCCAAAAAATCGGCTTGACCAGACCAAACCAGCCCGCAAAGCAAGACATGCCTGGTATTTCTACGATTTCGGTAACTCGGCCTACGCAGCCATCGTTTTGCTGGCAGTGTATTCCGCCTATTTTAAGGGCGCGGTGGTGGGCGGCGCTGAAGGGACTCGGCTTTGGGGTTGGTCGGTAGGTATCGCAGCCATTTTGGTTGCAATCATTTCCCCCATTTTAGGATCTATTGCAGATTTCTCCCGCTCCAAAAAATTACTGCTCTTTATCTTTACCAGCATATCCATAGTGTTTACCGCTTTGCTGTTCTTTGTGCGTGCCGGGGATATCTTCATGGGCATGCTTTTCTTTATTCTGGCAGAGATAGGCTACCGCGGTGCCCAGGTTTTTTACGATGCGCTGCTTGTAGACGTTTCCACACCAGAAACGATTGGTTACATCTCCGGTAAAGGTTGGGCAGTTGGCATGCTGGGCGGCGTCGCCTGCCTTCTTGTCGTGTTGGTACCCATGCAGCTGATCGGCAACAGTTTCATTCCTTATACTTTTCTCATAACCGCCCTCTTTTACCTTCTTTCATCCATTCCAACTTACCTGAACGTGCGCGAATTAAGCGAAGCAGAAGTTGTCCCGGCTGGAGAAAACATTTTTTCCTTGGCACTAAAAAAACTCCGCAGCACATTTAAGGATGTTAAAAATTATGGCGAGTTTCTAAAGTACATGGCTGCCTTCCTGATTTATAACGACGGTATCATGATGCTGATGGATTTTGCCTCGATCATTGGCGCTACCCTGTTCGGGATGCAGCAGACGCAATTAATCATTTTCGTCATCGTCATTCATATCACCGGGGCCTTAGGCGCCCTGCTTTTTGGCAAAATTTCCGACGAGAAGAGCAGCAAGCAAGCGATCATTGTATCCCTCATCATCCTGATTGCTTCGCTAACCGGCCTGTTTTTCATCAAAACCACAACACTGTTCTTTGTTATCGGCGCATTCGCAGGTTTTTCACTTTCCGGAGCACAAGCAGTCAGCCGCACGATGGTGAGCCAACTGGCGCCTGCTGGAAAAACGACGGAATTCTATGGATTCCTGTCTGTGGCTGGACGTACCTCCACTTTTATCGGACCATTTGTATTTGGTACGGTTTCGTACCGCGCCCACAATTACTATGTAAACCATGGAATGGCCGAACTGCTTGCTGAACAAAGCGGACTGCTCTGGGCAGTGGGTTCCATCCTTGTCTTTTTACTGGTTGGTCTGGTCATCCTGCTAACCGTGCGCAAGGTAACCGCTCAGAATCCAATAATCTATACAAACATTCCACCAAAGGAGATTGCCCAATGAAAGTTCTGATAACAGGCGGTGCAGGGTATATCGGCAGTACCATCGCTTCGGTTCTGCTGGATGCAGGCCACACCCCCATCATCCTCGATTCCCTGGTCACCGGCAGACCAGAGTTTGTTAAAGACCGCATCTTTTACAAAGCGGACATTGCCGACAGGGCTATGGTCAGGCAGGTTTTTTCTGACCATCCCGACATCTATGCCACAATTCACTGCGCTGCACTGATTGTAGTGCCAGAATCTGTCTCCAAGCCCTACGACTACTATTACGAGAACGTAGTCAAATCCATGCTGTTCTTCAAGCTGCTTTCAGAACTGGGTTACCCCCGCTTGGTTTTCAGTTCCTCTGCCGCCATTTATGATGTGGTGCCGGGCTTCATGGTCACCGAAGAGTCCCCCCTCAGACCGCTTAGCCCGTATTCCCGCACCAAGTACATGATGGAAATGGTGCTCAAGGATTTCAGCCACGCCTACAATCTGAAAGGCATTGCCCTGCGTTATTTCAACCCGATTGGCGCTGATCCCAAAATGCGCACCGGCATGCACATTCAAAACCCAACCCATGTATTGGGAAAAATGGTTTCCGTTGCAATGGGTCAGGAGCCGGTGTTTTACCTGACGGGTGTGGAGTGGCCTACCCGCGACGGGTCAGGCATCCGCGACTATATCCACATCTGGGATCTTGCCCGTGCCCACCTGCTGGCAGTCCAAAAATTTGACGAGGTGATCGCTGAGGCAGCTGAAGAAGACTCAGCCTTCACAACCATCAACCTGGGAACGGGCAACGGCGTTACCGTAAAAGAGTTGGTGACAGCCTTTGAACAGGTGTACGGCAAACAACTGCCCATTTCAATCCGACCGCCCAGGCCAGGAGATGTTGCCGGCGCCTATGCAAACGCCGACAAAGCCGAGAAACTGCTGGGTTGGAAAGCAGAACTGCCAATCACGGAAGGTATTTCCGATGCACTCAAATGGGGTAAAGTACGCGATACCATCATCCACTATTAACCTGTGTGTTTACAGAAAACAGCCTGCCTTCTATCTGAGGCAGGCTGTTTTTGTGTAATTTCTCTTATGATTCTGACCAAGAATGTGACGGCTGCCCATAACCCTTAGGCTTGAAGAGCCACCCGATCAACAACCCAAATACAAACCCGCCAATGTGCGCCCAGAAAGCTGTGCCGCCCATATCTGGCGCACCAATGCTCAGTAATCCGGGCAACAACTGCAGCAGGAACCAGATTACTAATACCACTGAGGCGGGCAGCAGCGTTAAGCGCAGGAAGAAACCCAAAGGAATGAACGTATATACCCGGCTGCGCGGATACATAACCAGGTAGGCACCCAACACCGCTGCGATAGCGCCGCTGGCGCCAACGGTTGGGATTGCTGAATTAGGATTGATCAGAACATGCGCCCAGGCTGCCACAACGCCACCTGCCAGGTAGAACAGAAGGTAGCGGAAATGCCCAAGGCGGTCTTCCACATTGTCACCAAAAATCCATAAATAAAGCATGTTGCCAATCAGATGCATCCACCCAGCATGCATGAACATACTGGTAATGATATCCCTGGCGTCGCCAAGATCAAAACCACTGGTAAGTTCAACCGGGATCATAGCGTACTCGTAGACCAAGGCTTCCATGCCTTCGGTACCTGCCATAAATTGGAGTACAAAGACAACAATATTGACTACGATCAGGATCAGGTTAACAAATGGCGTACGCCGGGTTTTTATTTCATCACGAATTGGGATCATCTATTCACTCCTGGTTAGTAACATCATCCGCGAGTAGTTCCTGCAGCCTGGGATGGTCAGTATAGACACCTCGCATCTGCTCCGGTAAAAGTGCTGCAATCCTGCACATTATCTCATCAGTTGCTGCCGTCAGCCTTTCTTTTTCACTGCCGCGCTCAAAGGCTTTAAGGTGAAAAGGCTCCCCAAATTGAATGGTCACCCGCATTTTGCGCAAGCGGACAAAACGGCTGAGCATTTCGGCGGAACCCATTACAGAAGCGGGAACAATAGGTGCGCCGGATTTAATTGCCAGGAGAGCTGCCCCTGGTTTACCTGGCTGCAAAGCGCCTGTTTTTGACCGGGTACCTTCCGGAGCCATCCCTACAATCCACCCGCGTTTGAGATAGTCTGCTGCGGTTCGAAAAGCCGAAAAATCGTAGTTATCCCGTGAAACCCAGATGACTTCGATGCGGTCCAAAATCCAACGAAAGAATGGAACCCTCTGGTATTCCTTGGCAACCATCCCGATTACATCGCGGCGCGGCGTAGAAAGCATCAGAAACGGCGTATCGAGGCGGCTGAGGTGATTGGTTACCACGATGAAACCCCCGGTTTCTGGTACAAAATTTGCCCCTTCAACCCGGACATCTGCCAGCTTCTCCAGCAGGTAAGCAATTAAATTTAAGATGGTTACGCGTTTCATCGTCGGTTCTCAACCAATTTTACCCTGACAAATGCGAAGATTAGCAGCTGTTTCAGATGCCAACGCTTGCATCTAAACCTGTGCAACCTCGTTTTTCACCTGGAACAACTTTGCCGTAATCATGCCGTAAGCCGCAATCAAGCCAATCGTAAGCAAAACGAGAGGCAGATACATACCCAAACTGGCAGCTATTGCCGGCGTGGATGTAAACTCTGGCAAAATGCCCGTCGAAATTGCTATGGCATTCCAGAAACCATGTATACCGATTGTAATGAATAAAACCCACACGATACGCCAATATTTCCTGTCTCGCCAGGTTTTGGCAAGAGCCCAACCCATCAGGCCCCCATTAAAAATATGCAAAAGGCTTCCGCCTGCCCTGCCAACCAGGAAAAAAAGCCATTCCTCTCTGAGACCAGCGGCGACTTGCATGCTATTAAGCAAACCCTCAATAAGGGCAAAACCTGCCCCACTGTACAGCCCAGCCACATACCCGTCGGATGGAGACAGATCCTTCTGAACAAAAAACCACACGCCCAATGTCTTAAATACTTCTTCGATAATGGGCATGACCACCGCTACGATCAGATAAATCCCCCCTAAAACAAGTGGATTTTTCAGCAATGCCATCACGCTATCTTGCATTGCTTGGGTATCCTGCGGCGTCTCACTGAGTCTTGCGAAAAGTGACAACACAGATTGAAACAATTCCGTCTCGTTCATGATCAGCAGGGAAAACCCAACAAGAACAATTATGAGAGCGAAAAGTTCGGCCAGTAAAATGAAATAGGTGGTAAACCCCAAACTGAAACTGAGCAGCCCTGCATTGCGCTGCGTCCTCTTCTTAGAGGCATTTCTGACCCCAAATTGCAAGAGCCAGACTACCGGAATGAGCACACCCAGAATTGTCAGCATAGACAAAAGCCATCCAGGTAAACGCTCCAGCCAAAACCAGCCTACGGTAAGGATTAGCCCAAAAACCGCCA
>CAYVWM010000043.1:0-15410 GCA_964455505.1 uncultured Anaerolineaceae bacterium | reverse complement strand
CGCTCGGCAATCTGATCGCCAGGGTTGGCACCAAAAAAGCGAATGGAATGCGCGTCATGGTCTCAGCCCATATGGATGAGATCGGTTTGATGGTTAACCATATCGATGCAAACGGTTTTGCGCGTTTTATCAACATTGGTGGGGTTTCACCGCTGACCTGTATTGGCGGACGCGTCTTGTTTATGAATGGGGTTCACGGTGTCATCGGCTGGGAACGGTTGGACGGCAATACTATGCCCACCCTCGACAAGTTATTTATTGATGTTGGTGCAACCAGTAAAGACGATTGTCCGGTGACTGTTGGGGATGTGTGCGGTTTTGAACGTCCTTTTATGGATCTCGGCAAGCGTCTGGTCGCTAAGTCTATGGACGACCGCATTGCAGTGGTAATAGCCATCGAAGCCATGCGTAGGGTAAAAAAGACCAGCCCCAACGAGGTGTACTTCGTGTTTAGCGTGCAGGAAGAAGTAGGAATTCGCGGCGCAACCACCGCAGCCTATGGCGTGGATCCTGAAGTAGGCATTGCCGTAGATGTAACCCGTACAGGGGACATCCCTAAAACCATCAAAATGGAGGTTGCCCTGGGGAATGGACCGGCAATCAAGATAAAAGATGCCTCCTTCATTGCTGATCCGCGTGTGGTGAATTGGATGGTAGCGGGTGCGGAAAACCTCGGCATACCCTACCAGATGGAAGTGCTTGAAGCCGGCGGAACTGACGGGCGCGCAATCCAGTTAACGCATGCTGGTGTTCCTGCGGGTTGTCTCTCCATTCCTTGCCGCTACATTCACTCTCCATCTGAGATGGTGGACCGCGAAGACGTGGAAAACAGCATTAAACTGCTGGCTGAACTGCTGAATAAAGAAGTGAGTCTGTCCTGATTTTTATCGTTATGCATGATGAGCCTGGAAGGAATACTTGATGGACCAGCGTAATAGAAGACAACATGCAGGCGCTTCTGGTTATAAACTCAACCCTGTGAGGCTCTTGATAATCCTGCTGGCATTCAGTCTGACAGGCTGTGACGTTTTGTCTGCTGCCTTGGACCTTCCCTGGTTTGGAAAAACCGCTCAACCTGGGGAGACCACTCCCATAGCGCTGAGTCAGACTGCCATGCCCACGGAACAGGTGACTGAAACCACTCCTACCCCTGCCCCCCCTCCTACAGAATTGACCATTTGGCTGCCTGCTGAAATGGACCCCGGGAAAGAAACCCAGGCAGCAACGCTTTTTCAGGCGCGTCTGGACACTTTTGCCGCTGAGCATGGTATTACCGTAAACGTAAGACTGAAGAATTTGAATGGACCCGCCGGTTTGCTGGACGCTATAACAGCCGCTGCTGCTGCAGCACCAGATGTATTGCCTGACCTCGTAGTGCTTCAACGCAAGGACCTTGAAACCGCTGCGTTGAAATCCTTGGTGCAGCCGCTGGATGCCCTGACCACCATCGTTGATGGAGAGGATTGGTTTCCATACGCCCGAAACCTTGGTTTAATTCAAAATGTGGTCTACGGCATCCCGTTTGTTGGCGACCCACTTACCCTGGTGTACGATGCCGAGATGGAAACCCCACCGCAATCGAATTGGGCAAGCATAGCCACGAATGAAGGGAACATCGCCATTTTTGCTGACGATTCACAAGCAGCGTTTATGCTGACTCTCTATCTTTCGTTGGGCGGTCTGGTGGAAGACAACCAGCGCCATCCCATTCTGGAAGTGAGTCCCCTGACAAGAGCCCTTCAGGTGCTCAAAGAGGCTAATCAAAAAAATAAAATATTACCCGGGTCACTTCAGTTTACAAACGAAAACCAGGTTTGGGAAGCATTTGATGAAAAGAATGCCAACATGGCGGTTGTCAGCACGAGCCGTCTCCTCAGGGCTATGCAAATTGGGCGAGACAATCTTCCAGAACCTGCAATCAGAGAAACTTCGCTGACCTTAGCCACCGGATGGGTTTATGCGGTTGCCACACCCAAAACGGAACGCCAAACCCTGGCTGTGGCTCTTGCAGAATTTCTGACAGAACCCGGTTTTCTCTCAAGCTGGTCGGAAGCGATTGGCAGGGTGCCGGTAAGACCATCCTCCTTGGCATCGTGGAAATCCGATACCTACAAGTTAGGTTTTACACTGTTATCCAATGCAGCAGTAATGGTTCCATCTAACGAGGTGATGGCAAGCATCGCCCCGGTGCTCAGAGAAGCAACCATGCTAATTTTAAAAGATAATGCAGATCCTGGCGAGACAGCCAGACAGGCAGTGGAGAATCTCAAATGAGTCAGTTTACTCCCAACAATGATTCGAACGGTTTTACGCGTAAAAACCTGACAGGGAATATCACTGCTTTGGTAGTTCTCATGCTTGCAGTGCTTGCCATGGTGGTTGTGGTTGTAGCCTTTCCTAAGGACAATCCTGTTTTACAAACTACGCCAACACCCGCAGCCCAGAGTGAGACGATGGAGCCTTGTGAAACGCTGGAGCCTGTTGTGGAACCGCCAGTTGTGAAGATTGATGGCATTGTGATAATGGGTGGAATTATCGTGCTTATAACACTGGCAGCCGTACTGCGTGAGTTGTTTTTTTACCGCAACCATCTTTAAAAGTCCTACTGGTACCCCCCTGGAGAATTCAGGGGGATATTTTTTTGCTCTCCTGGCATTCGTTACCACAGCAATCTTTCCGTTTAGGGATTGCGGCTGCATTATAATCAGCAAAAATCTCGGAAGGTCTGAATAATGGAAACGCGAATCTCTCATTTGCTGCAACTTCTCAAGCAATACCAGCTGGATGCTATTGCCCTTAATCCAGGCCCTACACTGACCTATCTGACCGGGCTTGAGTTTCATCTGATGGAGCGCCCAACGGTAATGCTCGTTTCCGCAGAAGGCACAGTCGGATTGATTTTGCCTGCCCTTGAACAGCAAAAATTGCTCGGGCTCGCGTTCGATCTTGCTGTTTATCTATTTGGCGACGATCCTGCTACCTGGCAGCAGGTTTTTAGTCAAGCTCTTGCAGAACTTGGTCTGGCAAATGCCAGAATAGGCGTTGAGCCTGCCCGCCTGCGCGTGCTGGAATTACGTTTCCTTGAAAAAGCAACCCCTGACGCAGATTTTATTGATGCTTCGTCTGTTTTTGCTGAACTGCGCATGTGCAAAGACCAACAGGAATTGGATAAAATGCGCAAGGCTGCTTTGATTGCCCAGCAAGCTTTGCTTGAGACCTTGAAAACAGTCAGGACAGGCATGAGCGAACGCCAGATCGCTTCTGAACTGGTCATTCAACTTTACCGAGCCGGTTCAGACATCACGCTTCCATTTCAGCCCATTGTGAGCAGCGGTCCCAACTCGGCCAACCCGCATGCTGTGCCTTCCGATCGCATCCTTCAGGAAGGCGACTTGCTGTTGTTTGATTGGGGAGCGAGTTTTGAGAGCTACTATTCCGACATAACCCGGACTTTTGCAGTAGGAAATGTGGACCCTGAGCTTTTGCGTATAGGTGATGTAGTGTTGGAAGCAAACACTGCAGGCCGCACCGTAGCAAAAGCTGGTATGCAAGCCGGCTTTGTGGATGAGGAAGTGCGCAAAGTGATCAGCGATGCGGGATATGGTCCTTGGTTCACGCATCGTACCGGTCATGGGCTTGGTATGGAAGCGCACGAACCCCCTTACATCTATACGGGAAATGAAATGCTATTGGGAGCCGGTATGACCTTTACCATCGAACCGGGCATCTACCTGCCGGGACGCGGCGGGGTCCGCATCGAGGATGACGTGGTGATCACCCTAAAGGGTTTGGAGAGCCTGACAGATCTGCCCCGAAAAGTTGTGCCATTAGAATCGATGCGAGTGTGATGCTTTGAACCCCCGCAAGGACCTGTATCTGGTTGCTGCATCTTTGTTTGCCTGGGGATTGGGGGAGGGTTTGTTTTACATATTCCAACCCCTTTATCTTCAGGAATTGGGTGCAGACCCGGTGCTGATTGGTACAGTACTGGGTATTAATGGGTTTGGAATGGCAGTGGCACAAATCCCTGCCGGTTATCTTTCCGATAGAATTGGCAGACGCCCGATCATGTGGTTTTCCTGGATTATGGGGGTTGTGGCAACAGCCGTCATGGCAATCTCACACGGGCTGACGGGATTTGTGATCGGTTTGGTTATCTACGGCATTACGACTGCTGCCCTGGCACCCATGAACAGTTACATTGCCAGTGCACGGGGGAATTGGTCTGTAGGCCGGGCACTGACCTTCACATCAGCGGCTTACAATCTTGGCGCTATGCTGGGGCCGCTCGCAGGTGGTTTGATTGCAGAGCAGTTTGGTTTGAGGTTTATATTCAAAGTTTCCGCTGGTTTCTTCATCATCTCCACGCTGATCATCTTCTTAATCAGTAAACAGCCGGTCACAATCCATCAGAATGTAACTTTGAACGGCAATCTTTTTAAGAACTCCCGGTTTATGCTTTCGTTGGGAATGGTTACGCTCATTATGTTTGTCCTGTATCTACCCCAGCCGCTCACGGCGAATTTTTTACAAAATGAGCGCGGCTTGTCTTTTGCTGCAATTGGCACACTTGGTTCGGTACAGAATGTTGGAAATGTGCTTTTTCTGTTAGCCTTGGGACATCTTGCTCCGATGAAGGGTTTTCTGCTCAGTGAAATCGCCCTCATTGGGGTTTCTTTGTTGCTGTGGAAAAGCACTGGAATGCCATTCTTTAGCATTGCGTATCTTTTAAAAGGCGGTTATCGACTTTCCCGTTCGCTCAGTTCGGCTTTTATCCGCCCGGTTGTTCAGGATAGCCAGGTAGGAACGGCTTTTGGCTTTGTGGAATCTGCTTGCAACATCGCTTTTATGCTTGCTCCAATGTTAGCAGGGCTGCTCTATAAACAAAACCCTGAGAGTGTCTACTTGGTGAGCCTGGTGCTTCTTGCCGCTACTCTATTCCTGACCCTGGTGGTCAACCAGAATAAAGCTAAGCTGAAAAACCGGTTTCCACAATAAAGAAAAAGGAATAAAACATGGCGCTTACTATCAAGAAAATGATTATGGGACCGATGCAAAACAACGTTTACTTGTTAATGGATGAGGATAGCAGCGATGCGGTGATCATTGATCCATCTTTTGAGCCAAAACAGCAATTTGCTGTCATTCAACAGCTCAAGCTAAATCTCCGCCAAATCTGGCTTACGCATGGTCACTTCGACCATACAACTGGCGCTGCTTCACTGCATAAGCTGGTTAACCCATCACCACTTATTGCCATGCACCCGGATGCCTTTGCCTGGACAAAAAAACAACCTCTTGCTGTTTCTTTTGGCGTGTCAGGTGATCCAGTTCCCGGGCTTGATATCTCTCTGCAGCAGGGGCAGCTTCTTGCCATCAATCCTGAAAGTAACTCCCCTGTCGTTGAAGTGCGGGAAGTGCCCGGCCACAGCCCTGGCTCTGTCCTCTTTTACTGTGAAAGCCTTGGGGTAGCCTTCACGGGGGATGCCATCTTCCATGAGAGCATTGGGCGTACAGACTTTCCGGGTGGGGATTACCGGTTGCTTATTTCAAAGATACGTGAACAGATCTTCAGTCTGCCTGATGAAACAAAACTGCTCCCTGGTCATGGACCAGAGAGCAGCGTGATGCACGAAAAGCAGTATAACCCCTACTTGGCATAAGTTACAGCCCGCGTTTCACGAATAACAGTGACGCGGATTTGCCCTGGATATTGCATAGTTTCTTCAATTTCGTTGGCAATATCTTTGGCGATATTGTGCGCTTCCAAATCGTCAATTTCTTCCGGTTTGACGATAATGCGGACTTCGCGCCCGGCCTGGATAGCGAAGCTTTGTTCCACACCCTTATGCGAATTGGCCACAGCTTCAAGCGCTTTGAGCCGCTTGATATATTGTTCCAGGTCCTCACGGCGGGCACCGGGGCGCGCACCGGAGATAGCATCTGCAGCTTCTGCAATGACTGCTTCGACGGAGGCTTGCTCAACCTCATGGTGGTGCGATGCGATCACATTGACTACGGCGGCACTGACGCCGTGGCGTTTGGCAAATTCTGCGCCGATCAGCGCATGGGTGCCTTCCGTATTGTGGTCCATTGCTTTGCCTAAGTCGTGCAGGAATGCACCTGTTTTGGCCACATCCACATTGGCGTCCAATTCAGATGCGAGCACGCTGGCAATCTTCGCGGTTTCCACAGAATGCGCCAGTTGGTTCTGACCATAAGAAGTGCGGAATTTGAGCCTTCCCATTTTCTTGGTTATTTCCGGATGCAGTCCGTGTATGCCGGCTTCGTAGGCAGCTTCTGCGCCGGCTTTCTGGATATCTTCATCCATCAGTTTGCGTTCCTCTTCCAGCACCTTTTCAATGTAGGCGGGGTGAATGCGGCCATCCACAACCAGCCGGCTGAGCGTTCTGCGGGCAATTTCCCGTCGGACAGAATCAAAACAGGAGATGGTAACCGCTTCGGGTGTATCGTCCACGATCACGTCCACGCCAGCAGCCTGTTCAAATGAACGGATGTTTCGGCCGTTGCGGCCTACAATGCGCCCCTTCATTTCTTCATTGGGCAGTGTTACCAACGAGGTGGTCACTTCTGCAACTCTGTCAGATGCCACCCGCTGGATAGCATCGGCGATGAGCTCGCGGGCTTTTTCCATGCCGGTTTCGCGCGCTTCTGTTTCCAATTGGCGAATAATGCGGGCCATGTCGGTGCGGGCTGTTTTTTCAACTTCTTCCAACAGTATCGTGCGGGCTTCATCGGCAGTCATTTCCGAGACGCGCTGCAGCTCTTCCATTCGCTTATTGAAGATCGTATCTATCTCGTTGGCACGTCGGTCGATACTGCTCTGGCGTTTGTTCAGAGCGGCTTCACGCTGCTGCATTTGGTCGAAACGCCGGTCAAGATCTTCCCTGCGCTTTACCAGGCGGTCATCTTCCCGGCTCAGTTCACTGCGAATCCGCTGCAGGTCGCTTTCTGCTTCCCGGGTGATTCTTAATGCATTGTCTTTTGCATCCAGTTCGGTTTGCCTGGCTTTTTCGTTGGCTTGATCAAGAATAGATTTGGCTGTCTGGTTTAATTTTTCTTCACGCTGTTTGCGGATGGAGGTAAAAATAAAATATCCGATCGCAACTCCCAACAGCAAAACAGCGGCCAGAAGGATCAAACCTTGCCAGCCTGGGGGTAAAAAATTTCCTTTTATCATTTTTCCAATTGCTCCATATTCATAGTAAACGCATCATCGTGCTCATGGTTGTGCAATGCAATCCAAGCTTTTTGGGCGGCACCGTTAGCAATCCCGTACGAAAAACCTCTGCGCAGCAGGTGGTTGACCACCCGATTTCGAAAGGTTTTCCAGTCAAGAGCGCTGTAGCGTCTGCTGACCTTGCTTGCTGCTTTGTTTGCAAGGGCGGCGTCATCCAAGTCGGCTTGCACGATTGCGGTCTGAATGATGGGCGTGGGTATACCTTTTTGTTGGAGTTCTGCTCGTAAGCGGCTCTGGCTCCGCGGTCTGAAAGTACTGCGGTTTTCAAGCCAGTCCCTGCAAAAGCGAGCGTCGTTGAGATAACCTTCCTGCTCTAACCTTTGCATGACTGCGTCTTTCACCTGCTCAGAGTAGCCCTTTCCAGACAGAAATGTTTCCATTTCCTTGCCAGAACGGGCCCGATAGCTGAGAAAATGCAGCGCACGTGTAAAAGCGCTTTCCTGTTCGTCTTTTTCGAGCAGGTTGTCAATTTCTGCCTGGCTCAATCTCCGTCCTGGCTTCAGCCATGCTGCGGTGATACGATCCAGTGAGAAAGCGTACTCGCCGTCAAGATGGATATTAAGCCGTTGGCGGTTACGTTTCTGCGCTTCAATTGCTGTAATCTCTCGTTCCATTCCAATCAAAAAGCCACGGCCTTATGATGACCATGGCAAGACGATGGATAGTATTGTGATTCAATTGATGAGCACATCCCCAACCCAATTTTGGGTTGGATATGTTGATTCATCAGTCTTACAGGCAGCTACAATTATGGCTTCAGCATAGGCTGTTCTAAAAAATCCTCAAAACTAACCGTTTACCGGAACTAAGCCCAGTGAGGTGTTTCAGCATGCTATTGGTCTCAAGCAATTCAATTTCCTTATGTAACGCCACTTACACATTGTTATTTGCCAAAATCTACAAGCCAGGTTTCCTGGCAATACACTATCCCATCCAGATCCTTTCGGACCTTCGAGCCATGGTCTTTTCATATCAAACAGGACCATGTGCATATAATGTTTTCTGAACGAAATTATACATGAAAAGCGGTAAAAAAACACTCCCATTAATATATATTCATTCGGCAGGGTTGTACAGGCGTTTGCTGGTGGTATCTGGGTATTCTCATGCTACAATATGCGCATGGAAGCAGCACCCAAACCTGAAGCAGCAGAAATAACTGAAACAGCGCGCGCCCACAAGCGTCAAAAAACCTGGCAGATCCTGGTGCCAGTTATTCTTACAAGCGTAGTGATTTTGGCAGGCTTTGTGCTAATTCTCTGGCAGGCTGGCGCCCAATCCGGGCTGATTACACAGCGCGGGCAAATTGCTGCCATTGTGGCGGTTCTGCCCTGGATGATGTTGTTTATTATCAACCTGGTTTTATTAATCGTTTTAATTGTGCTGACGTCAAAGTTGTATCGTGCGATTCCTGGTGCAAGTCTTTCTGTTCTGAAGGCATTAATACAAGTGAATCAACGTACCCGCAGCCTGGCAAATGCGTCTGTCCAGCCTGTTCTCAACCTCAGGCAGGGAGCTGCAAAACTGGATCGGTTAGCGCGCAGCCTAACAACAAATCTGACTAAGGAAGAATGAGATGAAATCCTCCACCAAGAACATTACACTGTTGGTAGGCACCCTCTTGGGTGCACTGCTTGGATTTGGAATTGCCCAAACCCTGATCAAACAATCCGAAGAATCCGGTTCGAAAGCACCCCTTACAGCGCAGCAAGGTTTGCAGGTAGGGCTGGGTGCGCTCGGCCTGCTGCGGCAGATAGCCGGCGGCGGCAAGTAAAATCCTCCTGAAGGGAAACCACCACGCCTTTGTTTGAGATTGTATTTTTAGGAACTTCTGCCTCTGCGCCTTCAATCCGGCGGGGGCTATCTGCTCTAATTGTTAAGCATGAGGAATACCGCTTTTTGATAGACTGCGGCGAAGGCACTCAGCGCCAAATATTACGCTCTGGAGTGGGCTTTAAACGTCTTAATCACATTCTGCTTACTCACGGCCATCTTGATCATATCCTCGGTTTGGCAGGGCTGGTTTCTACCTTTATGCGCTGGGAAGCCATTGATGAAATCAATATTTACGGCAGCCGCCATACCATGGATAGGGTCGATGACCTGATTAATGGCGTGGTGCTGCGCAATACCACTCCCCCCATGCCCATCAATTTGCTGGACATTAAACCAGGCAATTTTTTTACAGCAGATAATTTTTCCATCACTGCTTTCCCTGTAAGTCACCGCGGTTCTTCATCGCTTGGTTACCGCTTTGATGAATTTGCCCGCCGTCCTTTCCTTCCTGAAAAGGCGGAAGCGCTGGGCATTCCTCCAGGTCCTTGGCGCAAGGATCTCGTAGACGGCAAGGTGATTACCCTCCCGGATGGAAGAGTTATTCGGCCTGATGAGGTGCTTGGCGCCGAAAAACCAGGTACAAGCCTGGTTGTGGTGGGCGATGTGGGTAAGCCTGAACAGCTTGCTGATTATGTGCGTGGTGCGGATGCACTGATTATTGAAGCGACTTACTTAAAGGAAGAAAGCGAATTGGCAGCAGAATTTGGCCACACCACCGCAGAAGCAGTTGCCCGGTTGGCTTTGGACAACGGTGTGCAGCGTCTCTTTCTGACCCACGTTTCACGACGCTACCGTGATGAAGATATCATTGCCGAAGCTACAGCTGTTTTCCCTGAATCTGTACTTGTACGTGATTTTGATAGTTTTCAAGTTAAAAACATCCAGTGAGGTCTGGCAGCAGATCCTTGTTCGATTGACTGTCTCCTTGGAAGCATACCTTACTCAGCGCATTGTGAGTGTTTCAGCAGGGTGTTCAGATATTCCGTGTTAAAATTTTCCAAATATGGCACCGACAAAGTTCATTCTGGCGTCTAATTCTCCGCGGCGAAAGCAGCTTTTGCAGCTATTAGGGCTGCCTTTTGCGGTTGTTCCAGCGGATGTAGACGAAACCCGGATGCCTGGTGAAGACCCGCTCGCCTTTGTTGCCCGCCTGGCAGAAAGCAAAGCCCTGGCCGTCTCACCGAACTGCCCAGGGTTGGTACTGGCTGCCGATACGATTGTGGTTCACGGCGATGCAGTGCTTGGAAAACCCGGGAATGCGGTGGAAGCCAGGGAAATGCTCGTCCGTTTGCGCGGCAGGGTACACACCGTTTATTCCGCTATTGCCTTTTCCAGCGGGAAAGAGCTGTTATTGCCCGTCAGAATTTGTACAACCCAAGTGCCCATGCGCAATTACCTGGATGAAGAAATGGACGCCTACATTGCCAGCGGTGATCCCATGGATAAAGCCGGTAGTTATGCTATTCAACATCCGGACTTTCGCCCTGTGGATTCACTCAGCGGGTGTTATGCCAGCGTGATGGGTTTGCCATTGTGCCATATCACCCATGCCCTGGCAGAATTGGATGTAAAAATCACAAACGATGTACCTGCCCTCTGCCAGCAAACGCTGGGTTATCACTGCCCTGTATTCGCCCGCGTATTGGCTGGCGGGGAATGTTAATGCAGTTCCACATTCGATATATAATTAAGAACTTATGAGAAAGCTATTCTATTCTGCAGTTGCGCTTGTGCTGCTGCTCTCAGCCTGTGTTCCCGGGATAACCCCGGCTCCCACGGTCGCGCCGACCGGTCAACTCCCTACGCCTATCATTCAGGTTCAGGAAGCTCCCGATGTACAGAAAGCAGCAGAAAGCTATCTTGCTGCCTGGAAAGCCGAAAACTACGAAGAAATGTATAGCCAGCTGAGCAATCTCACCAAAGACGCCCTCAGCCTTGAGCAGTTCCGCGATCAACACAAAAAAGCAGCGGTTGCCATGACCCTGCAGACTATGGAATACGCCCTGCTTTCCTACATGGTCAATCCCAGCAGCGCGCAGGCGGCGTACGAGGTGAAGTACAGCACTACCTTGTTGGGAGAAATTGAACGCACAAACATCATGAACCTGGTGCTGGAAGACGGGGCCTGGCATGTCCAGTGGGAAGAGGGGTTGATCCTGCCTGAACTGCGGGGCGGCAACACCCTTGAACTGCGCTATGAAGTCCCTGCCCGTGGGAATATCTATGATGAAGAAGGTTATCCCCTGGTAGCCCAGGATGATGCCGTCGCTATTGGGGTTGTTCCCGGACAGATTGACCCTGAAACTGAAAATGGGATGATCAATCTCCTCTCGCGTGTCACCGATCTTTCCTATGACCAGATAGTCAATAAATACAAATACGCCCAGGCAGACTGGTATGTTGGAATTGCCAATGTATCAGCAGCAACTGCAGAGAAGAACTACAATGCACTGACTTCCTTTCCGGGCATAGTGCTTTCCTATTTTCGGTCGCGTTTTTATTACGACGGCGGGATTGCCCCTCACGTGGTGGGTTATGTGCTTTCTATTTCCCCGGAACAGCTGGAGGAATACCAGCGCAAAGGTTATGCCGGCGACGAAAAGATCGGCGCAACCGGTCTGGAGCAGTGGGGCGAAGAATACCTGGCGGGCACGCATGGAGCCACCCTCTATGTCATGGACCCCCAGGGGAAAATTGTCACCATGCTGTCTTCAGCAGACCCTGAACCAGCCTCGTCCATCTACACAACCCTCGACAGCACACTGCAGTACTATCTGCAGAGATCGCTTGGCGATATGCGCGGGGCAATCGTTGTCATGGAACGGGATACTGGCCGCGTGCTGGCCATGGTGTCCAATCCCGGTTTTGACCCCAATCTCTTTGAGCCCACCAATGCCAACAGCATGATGCTCAACGATGTGCTCAACGATGTGGAACTGCCCCTTTATAACCGCGCTGCCCAGGGTGTGTATCCGCTGGGCTCTGTTTTCAAGATCATCACCATGGCTGCAGCGCTGGAGACGGGTGTGTTCACACCGGACTACCCTTACTATTGTGATTCCATGTGGACAGAACTGGCAGGTTTCACTCTCTATGACTGGACTTATGAAAAAGAGCTGCCAGCTTCGGGCTGGCTTTCTCTGCAGGAAGGCTTGATGCGCTCCTGCAATCCCTGGTTCTGGCATATCGGCCTGACGCTTTGGAACGATGGCTACAAATCGGCAATAGCCGACCTTGCCCTGGGTTTTGGTTTGGGTAAGCCCACTGGCATTGAAATCCCGGATTTTGAGGGAAACGTGCAACATCCGCAAACGGTCTCTGATAATGTACAGTTGTCCATCGGGCAATCGACCTTGCAGGTCAGCCCCCTGCAGGTTGCTGGCTTTATTGCAGCAGTGGGCAACGGCGGCACCCTTTATACGCCCACGGTGGTGGACAGGATCATTCCGGTTGACGGCGGCGATCCGGTTTATACCTTTGAACCAAAAATTGCGGGGCAGCTGCCAATATCTGAAGACAACCTTACGGCAATACAGGAAGCGCTGGTGAGCGTGGTGCGCAGTGTGCGAGGAACTGCCACGTACCAGATGAAGGGGCTCAGTTACAACATTGCCGGAAAGACCGGTACGGCAGAAAACCCCCTGGGAGACTCGCATGCCTGGTTTGCTGGTTACACCTTTAATGAAAACCCCAACCGACCGGACATTGCGGTCGCGATAATTCTTGAAAATGCGGGAGAGGGCTCGGAAATGGCTGCGCCGCTCTTCAGACGGGTTGTATCGATGTACTTCTCCAACAACAGCAATGCGGGCGGAACAATGCCCTGGGAAGAGGAACCGTATATCCCGTCGACAGAAACCCCCGAACCCTGATGACCAAATTTGTAAACTCCTTTGATGGTGTGTATGACTGAACTGCGGCAAGGTTTGGTCGTTCGTTCCCAGGCTGGATATCTCACAGTTTTGGTAGATGGTGAAGAAATAAGCTGCCGTGTGCGCGGGCGCCTCAAGCAGGGGCGGGCAGCAGGGGACCTGGTTGCTGTAGGTGACAAGGTGCACGTGATTCAACACGAGGATGGCACCGGGAGCATTGAAGAAGTCCTGCCCCGTAAGGCGGTGCTGTCGCGCCAACTTTCGGGCGTCAACTATTCCTACGAACAGGTGCTGCTTGCCAATCCAGACCAGGTGATCCTGGTTTTTGCTTGTGCAGATCCTGCACCCCGCCTGCGGATGCTGGACCGCTTCCTGGTGATTGCTGAGCGCGAGAAAATACCCGCCGTGATAGTGGCCAACAAGGTGGATCTGGTCAGCAAAGCCTTTGCACAATCTTTGTTCGAACCCTACCGCCAAATCGGCTATGATGTGGTCTACACGTCTACCAAAACGGGTGAAGGGCTGCAAAAATTGGCAGGTTTCCTGACCGGCAAGCTTTCATCTCTGGCAGGGCCCTCCGGGGTTGGCAAAACCAGCCTGCTGAATAGCGTTCAGCCCGGTTTGAACTTGCGGGAAGGTCTGCTTAGCCAGGGCGTAGGCAAAGGCAAAGGCCGCCATACCACCCAGGTGCGTCAGCTTTTCCCTTTGGACGGCGGCGGATATCTTGCCGATGTGCCCGGATTGCGCACCTTAGCGCTCTGGGATATTGAACCTGAAGAACTGGATGCTTACTTTCGCGAAATTGCGCCGTTGGTGGCCCAGTGCCAGTTTAGCGACTGCACCCACAGCCACGAACCGGGCTGTGCTGTTCGGAAGGCAAGCGAAGAAGGGCGCATCCACCCTGCCCGCTACGATTCGTATTTGCGCCTGCGTTTTGGTGGTAAGCAGATTCTGGATGAGGATGAAAAAATTGACTTCGAAAGTCCGGATTAGTAAAAATACATTGCGCATATCCTACAAATCGTGGGTAATTGCTCTCATTCTTGGTATGCTTCTGTTTGCATGCAGCCCGGTTTCACCAACCCCAACGCTCCAGCTTTCTGACACAAAGGCACCCGTTACTGCTACTTCCACGCAAACATCCGTACCCACCCCGACCGCCACGCCCGAACCGCCCCAGGTTCTCACTATTTGCATAGCTGAAGACCCCCAAAGCCTTTACCTTTACGACGGCAGGAACACCCTGGCAAAGCAGAGCGTTTTTGCAGCCATCTTCCCTGATCCGTTCGTGCAAGACCCAGACGGCGGGCTCTCAGGTTCCCTGTTGGAAAGCATCCCTGCACCCGATAATGGGGGGGTACAGCTGGAAGCGCGTGAGGTGCAGCCTGGCGATGTAATTGTTGATGCCTATGGAAACTTGACCGTTTTCAAACGGGGGGTTTTCGTGCGGCCTGCAGGCTGCACCCAAAGCAGTTGCGCAGTCACGTGGGAAGAGGGCAGTTTTTCGATGGATCAGATGGTGGTGGAATTCCAATTGAAACCAGGCCTTATGTGGTCTGATGGAAGCCCGATGACTGCGGCAGACTCACTGTTTTCTTACGGCGTGGCAGAGCAAACACAATTGGCTTCATCTCAATGGGCTCTGGACCGGACTGATAGCTATGCGGCAGAGAGTGACCAGGCGGTCATATGGCGCGGAATCCCCGGGTTTGCTACTGCCAGTGTCTCGGAATTGTTTTGGAATCCACTGCCCGCACACCAGCTGGGGAATTTAACATCGGAAGAACTGGCCATTGCAGAACAAGCAGCCCGCCTGCCACTGGGATGGGGACCTTACCGCCTCACGGATTGGCAGCCTGGCGTTGGGCTCCACCTTGAAAAGAATCCGCATTATCATCTGGCAAGTGAAGATCAGCCGGCTTACGATTTGCTGAATTATCTGGTTATTCCTGAAGCCGAAAAGGCTCTGGAAATGTTTGGGGCGGGCGAGTGCGACCTGCTTGACCGCAGTTACCACCTTGAGGGTCTGGACACAGGCACACTGCAAACACTTGCAGCGGATAGTGATATTCATGTAGAGAACCTTGACCCAGTGCAACAGCTTGTGTTTGGCATCCGGCCTGCATCCTATAATAACGGTTATAACATTTGGGATGGCGACAGGCCTGATTTGCTGGGAGATCTGCGAACACGCCAGGCCATTGCTGCAGCCCTGAATGTCAGCGGGTTACAAGCGCTGGCTGTCTCAAAATTCCCCGGTGACCTGCAGCTTTCAGACAATATTGCGCTGCCCAAGGCCGCAGATGCAGCTGCGCTTCTGGAAGAAGTCGGCTGGCTGGATACCGACAGCGACCCCGCTACGCCGCGCGTCGCGCGCAACATGGTTGGGGTGCTGGACCAAACCCCGCTCACCCTGAACTTGCTCAGCGGTCAATCCCAAC
>CAYVWM010000042.1:0-16150 GCA_964455505.1 uncultured Anaerolineaceae bacterium | reverse complement strand
AGCCTGATGATTGGAATAACTTTCGAGTACACCTCACACCAATTATTTTACTGAAGACCGTAGACTAACGACTATGAACTAATGAATGACCATCGACTGCCGACTGACGACCAGTGACTGATGACTATTGACTATCAAAAACTACAAAGCTATCTTGTTGACTGTATTATTCAGCAGATCCATCTGCAGCAGTTCAGCGCGCAAGCCGGGTTTGCCCAGCAGCAGTTTAGCTGCCTCCGCCGCCTGAACAGCTGCCACTGCAGCCGCAGTAAATGCCAGGGCCCCCAGGTCTTTCTCACTGCCCTGTTCATCCTCAGCGCCCTCATAGATGCGTGAGAGCCAACCCTCACCGGGCAGCACCACGCACACCTGCCCCCACCAGCCTGCCAATGCGCCATGCACCAATGGAATTCCAGCCGCAGCACAGGCCTCCTGCAGCACCAGCCTGTCCGGGATGTTGTCCAGCGCATCCACCACCAGGTGGCAGCCTTCCAGCAATGCCGGTGCGTTCTGTTCAGTAAGATAGACTTGCAGACCCTCCACCTGTACCAGCGGGTTAATCGCCTGCAAGCGCTGCTGGGCCGCCAGCGCTTTGGGTCTGCCCAGGTTCATCCGGGAACTGAGCAGCTGGCGGTTGAGGTTGCTTTCCTCAAACAGGTCGCCATCCACCACTCTGATTTGCCCCACACCCAGCCTGCCCAAAAACTCGAGCACATAGCCCCCCAGTCCCCCGCAGCCAACCACCAGCACCCGCTTTGCAGCCAGCTGGGCCTGATCCTGCGCTGATATGGCGCTTTGATTCTGGCAATAGCGATCCAACTCCATATTACCCGCCTGCCATCAGGTGCAGCACCAGCACATCATCCCCATCCCGAATTGGCATGCTGCCATAATCTTTTTCGGGCACATACTTACCGTTCAGGCGCACAATAATATGCCGGAAAATAAAACCCTTCTCATCCAGCAGTGCCTGCACGGTCAGGCCAGCTTGCCAGGGGTGTTCACGGGTATTAACCTTGATCATAACTGTCCTTTAACCACCTCCAGCAGCATAGGCAAGTCCATGCCGATTTCGTGCAGGTGTTCGGGGGTGGGCACGCCGTTTGGCGTCCAGCCGCGGCGCTTATAAACTGCATCGGTGAGCAGCTCAAACTGCTCTTCACGGTATTTGCGCGTGGCAGCAATTTTCTCTTCCAGGGTCATGGCGTCGGGGTCCAGCCCCTGCAGTTCGCGCAGTTGCTTGTCGTAGCGCTCCTGCCTGGAAAGGTATTCTTCCCTGGTGACCGGACCGAGTGAGCGGTAGGGAGCGTTGTCGTGCTGGCGCAGCCCCTTGCCCATGCGTATGTTGAAAACACGCTGGAAGTTGTACACCCGTTCAGACTGGCGGATGAGTTCTTCTTTGTCAATCTGTTTCCCGGTGACAGCATTAAAGATATCGACATAGTTTTGCACGTGTTCTGGCACTTTGGCCGGGGTGTCGGTCAGGTAATTGTCTGCCGGCACAATGTCGTTCCAGGGCAGCTTACACAGCCCGCATAAGCCGAACCAGGTGCGGAACATGGGATAGTAAAAGAGCGCATAGGCTTTATCTTCAAAGGTAGGGATCTGGTTATTGACCATATCCATGAAAATCAGCCAGGCCTCGTCATGCTGGGGGCCTTTGTTGGTGAGGGCAAAACCGCCTTGCTGTGCCAGGCTCTCCTTATGCAGGTACTCGGAGTATTCCAGCCCCTTGTTTTCCATGCCGATGTCTTCCAGCAATTGCGCATCAGCGCCGTATGCTTCCACAAAGAGCTTTTTCAGTTTGCGCACACCCAACCCGGCTGTGGGTCCAAAACCCTCTCCGCGGGACATTTGGTGTAATAATTCCAACGACGCCTGGCTGTTGCCAAAGCGCAGGTCCAGCCCGCCGGTATGCTCCAGCCTGATCTGTCCGCGTTCATAACATTCCATGATGAAGGCCACTGTGGTGGCATAAGAGATCAGGTCGATGCCGTAGGTATCGCAGTAAAAGTTCTGTTCCAGAATGGCTTGCGGGTCAAAAATGCCCAGGTTGGCACCCAACCCGGCCGCGCATTCATATTCGGGGCCGTCCACCGTCACGCACTGCCCGGCGTAAGGTCCGGTAAGCAGCGGAAAATGGTCGGCAGCCTTAGCGCAAGACATGGTGCAGCCGTACCAGCAGCCGTCGTGGATGCCCTGGGTGAGATAATTATTGATAAACACTTCCGGGGCAATTTTGTATGCATCCGGGTCGCCGCCGGTTTGGAAGTTGCGTGTGGGCAGCAGGTCGTACTTGTCCATTACCATAATGGTGTTGGCAGTGCCGATCTTGCGCATGCCGTTCTGCTTTTCATCCAGATCGTGCATTTCTTTGTGATATTTAACCCCAACCCGGTTGAGGGCGGCAATATCGGCAGGATTGTTCAGATTGCCTTTGATGCCCTTAAAGCGGACAACCAAGGCCTTGATGTGCTTGTCGCGGAAGATGGTGCCCAAGCCCCCGCGGGCAGCCTGCTTGACGCGCACCACCTTGCGGCGGGGATCGTAAAAGGAAAAATTGAGCATGCCCATCAGAACATGTTTAGCAGCGCTGCCAGCACACACCACAGAAACATTTACCCTGTCTTTTTCATTTTCTGCATAGTAATTGGTCAGTTCCTCTCCCAGCAGGTGGGCATCTTCAGGCAGATCTTGGGCTTCTTCAATACTGACCAAGCCCTTGTTGCCATCAACAAAGATGACCACGTCTTGTTCTGCTTTGCCCTGCAGTTCCAGGGCATCCCAACCCGAAAACTTGAGCAGCGGACCGTAGTACCCGCCTACATTGCTGTCAATCGGGATTCCCGTCAGGGGGGAGATAGCACAAACCAGGGTTTTGCCCGTGCCAGAGTACTGGGTGATACCGCCCAAAGGCCCCACACTCATGACGATTTCGTTCTCCGGGGAATCCCAGCGGGTTTCAGGGGTAACAGCATGCCAGAGGTACCACAGGTCAAAGCCTTTCCCGCCCACAAATTTTTCTTTCATGAATTCGGTTACTACTTTTTCTTCGATGCGCAGGTCACCCACATTGATATACAGCGACTTACCAGAATAGCCTTTGTCGATCCGGGCGGGGGTGTAGTGGTATTGTTTGAGTATTTTTCCCATTTGTATATTCTCCTTATGCCCGGCTCACCACAATTTCGAGCGCACCTTCAGGGCAGGCATCCACACACTTGCCGCAGGCAACGCATTTAAACGGTTCCAACAGGTCATCGTCGTAAAACATCACCAGTTCTGTACAGAAACCGACGCATCCCAAACAACCCACACACAACTTTTTATCGATGCGCACTACCCCGCTTTTGTCCCGGTAGATGGCATTCGCCGTGCACATGTTGATGCATTCCCCACACTGGGTACACTTGCGCGCATGGAAGGTGTTGAAATTATTGATGATGCGGATAGCGGATTTGTTGCGATCATCGGTTTTGAAATATGTTCTGGAACAGGCAAGCTCGCATTCGCGGCAGCCTGTACAGATTTCCTGCTTATGAACGAGGACCTTCATCGGCATTGCTCCTTCTTAAAGGAAATATTAAATGTATTGTAAAGAATTGGAGGCTTTACGTCAACCAGGTTAGCCTTCAGCAGCTCGGGCAAGCGGGCTTTGGGGAGCATAGGTATGTGTCTATTGATAGCGGATTGGCTCCACATCACGGTTTTTGGGGTTGTTTGCTTCCAGAATGCCATTGGGGTAGTAGAAGCGCTGGCGCAGCTGCCAGGTCAGCGGTCCGTGGTGGCGGTAACCCTGGTAGGTGCCCCAAAATTGGCATACCCGGAACCAGATAATGCTGAAAAAATGCTTGAGCAGCACCTTTTGTTTGGCGGCGTTGCTCATGTCCCTGGAAATATTGCGGGCAGAAAGGCGCATAAAATCCAAAAAACCAAAGCGCTCATGGATAAAAATGTGCTTGAAGGCAATAGCTTCACGCTTGTAGCGGTTAAACACACCGCGCGGCGTCTCATGATGCACATGAATGATCTCCGCTTCGGGGACATAGTGGATCTTGTAGCCTGCCTGCAGCGCCCACTGCCCCCATTCCAGATCTTCCAGCCCAGGCAGGGTTTCGTCGTAGGGGTGCTCCAGCGCCAGATCCCGGCGAACCGCGGCATTGGCATTGTTGCAGAAGGGCGTATCCTGGTACTGCTGGGTCTCATCCGGGTACCAGCTTTCGAAAATCTGCTGTTCTGAAAACTTGCTGGTCTCCCCGCCTCGCTGCTTGCCGTAGCACAGGGCTATGTGCGGATCCTCAAAGGGCGCCAGCAGCTTTTCAAGCCAATCCGGATAGACCGGATAGACGTGCGCACTGGCAAAAACCAGCAGCGGGGCACTGGCTGCCTGGATCCCAAGGTTGAGGGAACGCCCAAAGGTGAAGGTTTTGGGTGGTATGTGTACCACCTGAACCGGGTATTGGGATGCGATTGCAAGCGTACTATCCGTAGACCCGGAATCTACGAGGATGACTTCCACATCCCTGATCGTTTGGCGGGCAATGCCTTCCAAAAGCCTGCCAATGTGCTTTTCTTCGTTGAAAGATCGGATGATGATTGCGCAGCGCGGTGTGCTTGCTGGGCTGGCTTCCAGATTTAACGCTTCCATAAGGACTATATTATACAATAAGGACGGCGCAGGGGAGCCAGGTTGATTGCCTCGCGCAGAAGTAACGCAGAGTACAAAAAAACAGCAGCTTGCGCTGCTGTTTTTGTTTGATTTATTGGTGATGTTAGGATTAGCGGTTCTTGCGTGTGGCGCGATCAACAATCACAGCTAGAACCAGCACAGCACCGCGGACAATGTATTGAATGGAAATATCGATCCCCATCAGGTTCATACCGCTGGTCAGCGACATCATCACCAGGGCACCTACAATGGAACCGGGTACCGTACCCACGCCGCCAGCTGCCGAAACACCGCCCACAAAGGCAGCTGCAATAGCATCGGTCTCAAAGCCCAGCCCGGCAGTGGTGGTTGCCGACTGCAAGCGCGAGGCGTACATGATACCCGACAGCGCCGAGAGCAAACCCATAGCGCCAAAGACGATATAGGTAATCTTGGGAACGCTGATACCGCTCAATTCTGCTGCCTCAGGATTGCCGCCTACCGCATAGATATGCCGCCCCAACGGCGTCCTGGTGGTGATGAACGTAAAAATTGCCACAACAACCAGAACCAGAACCAGGCTCCAGGAAAGACCGTTGTACCCGGAAAGCACCCAGGAAATATATCCGATGATGGCTGAAACGAGCACTAATTGCAAAATAAAAATGGGGAATGAAGAAACATCAAAATTGTACTGGATCTTTTTCCGGCGAGTGCTGAAAGCACTGAATATGTAGAGCACAATCCCAATGGCGCCCAATAAAAGCGTGATCTTATGGTTGCTGTCCAAAAAACCAAAGTCGGGAAGGTCCGGGATGAAGCCATTACCAATAGCATTGTAAATCTTATCCTTGATGATGATTGTGCCCGTCCCCATGGTTACCAAAAGGAGCGCACCGCGGAAAATCAAGCCCGCCGCCATGGTAGACACAAAAGCGGGAACGCCCAATCTGGCAACAGGTGTGGCGGTCAGCAGCCCGGACAAAACGCCCAGAATTAAAGCCGCAGGCAAAACCGCAAAAACTGGCAAACCCCACTTGGTGAGGGCAATAGCAGAAAAAGCGCCCAGGAAACCAGCCAGGTAGCCCACGCTCAGGTCAATGTGGCGGATGACAATGATCAGGGTCATCCCCACTGCCAACACCGCAATATAACCCATCTGATTAAGCAGGTTGCTGATATTGCGTGAAGAGATGAACACGCCCTCAGTCGTGATCGTAAAAAAGATCATGATTGCAATCAGGGCGATGAACATGAAGTACTGGCTAATATTGGCTGCCAGCAAATGCTTGATTTCTGCAAAAATTGAACCTTTATCGGTAGTAAGTTTTTCTTCTGACATGGGTTACTCCTCAATAATCAACAGCCATTTCCATAATTTTTTCCTGCGTAGCTTCCTCAATGGGCAGCTCGCCTTTGATCCTTCCTGCGGACATGACATATACGCGATCGCTCATTCCCAAAACTTCGGGCAGTTCGGATGAGATCATGATGATGCTCATGCCTTTTTCTACCAGGGAATTCATGATGGTATAGATCTCATACTTGGCGCCAACATCAATACCGCGCGTTGGCTCGTCAAGGATCATAACGCCGGGTTTAACAAACAGCCACTTGCCAAGCGAGACTTTCTGCTGGTTCCCGCCGCTCAGGTTCCTCACCTTCTGCTCAATGCTGGGGGTCTTGATGTTCAGGGATTGCTTGTAATCGTTGGCAATCACGATCTCTTCGTTTTGGTTGATCACACCGGATTCAGCAATCTCCTTGAGGTTGGCCAGGGTGATGTTTTGCTTTACATCCTGAATGAGCACCAACCCGTTCCCCTTGCGGTCTTCAGTTACATAAGCCATCTCTGCCTTAATAGCGTCGTGCGGATCCTTGAACTTGCATTCTTTGCCCTTGATAATCAGGCTGCCGCTGACCCGGTAATGGTCCGGGTTGCCAAAGATGCTTTTTGCCAGTTCCGTTCTCCCGGATCCCATCAGCCCTGCAATTCCAACGATTTCGCCGGCTTTCACCTCAATATTGACATCCTTGAGAATGTCTCTGCCCAGAGCTGACGAGTGCGCGTTCCAATTCTCAATTTTCAAAACCACATCGCCAATGTTGACATTTTCGCGTCGCGGGAAAATATTATCGATAGAACGACCTACCATGTTGCGGATCAGGACGGGCTCGGTCACTTCACCAGTGTGGGCATCCAGCGTACAAATGGTTTTGCCGTCCCGCAAGACCGTGACAGAGTCGGCAATCGCCAGCACCTCGCGCAGCTTGTGGGAAATCAGAATGCTGGTGACGCCCTGTTCCTTCAGACCTTTGATCAGCTCCAGCAGGTTGTCGCTGTCGTTCTCGTTGAGGGCAGCTGTGGGTTCATCCAAGATCAGAATTTTTACTTCCTTCTTCAGCGCCTTGGCAATTTCAATTAACTGCTGTTTGCCAACGCCCAGCTGCTTGATTTTGGTCTCCGGGCTAACATCCAGACCCACCTTCTTAAGAATTTCACTCGCCTGCCTGATAGTTTCGTTGGTGTCGATGGTCAGCCCGGATGTGATCTCGTTGCCTAAAAAGATATTCTCATAAACCGATAATTCCGGGATCAGGGCAAGCTCCTGGTAGATGATAGCAATGCCTGCCTTTTCGCTGTCGCGAATACCATTGAATTTTTGCAGTTCGCCCTCAACAAAGATTTCCCCATCATACGTGCCGTGAGGGTGAACGCCGCTGAGCACCTTCATCAGGGTTGATTTTCCCGCCCCATTCTCCCCAACAAGGCAGTGGATCTCACCCTTCTTCACGCTAAAGGTGACGTTGTCCAAGGCTTTTACCCCCGGGAACTCCTTGGTTATGGACTTCATTTCTAATATGGGTGCATCCATATAACCTCCGGATTGATAAATTTGGAAATCAAAACAATTGCTGTGGCCAAAGTGCCCACCACAAGCATAATTATAGTATATAAATGCTTTTTATTAGGCAGTAAGATTTTTTTAATTTAAGAATTCGGTCAATTGCAAGCTTCCACACTCGACAAAAATAATGAAGCGGCAGTTTTTCTCATTAAGAAATGTGATCAGGCAAGCGGGAAGGCAGGCATTGGCCTTTCGGATGACCAGTTTTTGGACTGAAATTAATAAAACGCTTATCTACGCAGCCAATAAATCGTTTTTGTGGGTGTTATAATCCTGAAACTTGAGAATAATTATAGAAATGAGACTTAATGGCTAAAACATCAATCCCCTGTCCAAATTGCCGCACACCAATCGTTGCGGACATCACCCGACTATTTGACATGAATACCGACCCTCAAGCAAAAGAAAAGTTGCTCTCGGGTTCTGCAAACTATATTGAATGCCCAGTTTGTCATTACCAGGGCACCTACCCCACACCCATCGTGTACCATGACCCCGACAAAGAACTCCTGCTTACCTATTTCCCCCCCGAAGCCCACGCGCCGGTACCGGAACAGGAACGTATTCTTGGACCGCTAATCAAGAAGGCTGTAGATGGCCTGCCGCCCGAGAAAAAGAAAGCCTACGTTTTCCGACCGCAGACCATGCTCACCCAGCAGCGCCTTTTTGAGACGATTCTCCAGGCGGACGGCATCACACCCGAGATGATGAAAGCCCAGCAGGAAAAACTGGCGCTCCTCCAGCAGTTGGCAGCTGCAAAACCAGATATGCTGCCCGAAATCATTGCGCAGAATGACGAAAAAATTGACGAAGAAGTCTTTATCTTGCTTTCCAGGCTGGCGCAAGCTTCTGCTGCCGGCGGCGATCACCAAGGTGCTCAAATCCTGGTTAATTTGCAGAAAGCCCTGATGGAGCATTCTTCTCTGGGCAAATCCATGGCGGAAGAAGCTGCAGAAACCCAGGCAGCAGTACAGAGCTTGCAGGATCTCAGCAAGAAAGGGCTCACCCGAGAATCCCTTTTAGACCTTATCATCGAATCGGCCCATTCAGAGACCCGCGTGGCTGCCATTGCCACGATGGCACACGGCGGCTTGGATTACCAGTTCTTCCAACTGCTCAGTGAGAAGATCGACAGCGCCAGCCCTAAAGAACAGCAAAAACTGACAGCACTCAGGGATAAACTGCTGCAAATCAACGACGAAGTGGACAAAGCCATTCAAGAGCAGGTCGCCCAGTCCCAAGCCCTTCTCAATGAGCTCCTGAACGCAGAAAACATTCAGGAAGCAACCCAGAATGCTTTACCCAAGATCAATCAGGCTTTTGTTGACCTGATCAATCACGAAGCCCATGCTGCCCAACATGCCAATGATGAGGACAAACTGAAAAAATTGAGCACCATCATGGCGGTGATCCAATCAGCCAGTGCATCAGGTGCGTACATCGAAATTATCGAAATGCTGCTGCAGGCACCGGATCAGCAAGCCCGCCAGGAAATCATGGAAAAAGCAGGGGATGCCATTGACGCGGAATTCATGCAAATGCTTGCAGGATTGATCAGCCAAATGGAAAGCCACGGCGATCAGGTTGAGGTAGTAACAAAACTGAAAGAACTAAACAGGGAAGTGCTGCGTTTTACGATGCAGCAGAACCTGAAAAAAGAAGCCTCCGCTTAATGCGGCATGTTTTCCAGGCGCAAACCATGACCCCGCACTGTGACAATATAGTCGTAGTCGGGGTCATTTTGATTTAATCTGTCGCGTAAGCGCCGCACCAGGGCATCAAAAGCCTGTTCGGTCACCCATTGGCTTTCCTCGGCCCATACTGCCTGGATCAATTCCTCACGGGGGACAACCTGACCCACTTTCTGATACAGTGTAGAGAGCAGGCTGAATTGTTGGGAAGAAAGGGGCGGGTCCAACTCTTCTCCCCGAACCCATACTCGTCTTGAATTTTCTTCCAAGCGCAGGTTAAAAGCATAAAGCATCTCCGGAGGCAGGTCGCTGAGCGGCAGTGTTGCCTCAGCGCTTAAGAAAATAAAGTTCTGTGTAAAGGCTATCCGGATTTCATCCCCCTCACTTAGTAACTGCTTTGCATCGATTCGGCTGCCGTTGACATAGGTGCCGTTCTTGCTTCCAAGATCTTCCAACACTACACCCTGGTCAGTTCGTTCAATACGGGCATGCTGACGGGAAACCTGGCGGTCCGGAATGACCACTTCACAGGTGTCTTCCCTGCCAATAATGAGGGCGTTTTGAAGCAACCATTGTTGCCCGTCAAGAGGTCCGTTATGCGCTACTAAGACTGGAGGTTCCATTGCATGAAAATCGTTTCAATAATCGCTTATAATAAATTATTATAACGCATGCGTATTTACGCAATTTGGTTGCTTTAAGTATCTGTTGTACGCCGAATTACTGCAGGTATCGATTTTGCCAGGAGAGAGAAGAAGAAAACCATGCCAGTTCTTGCCAGCATTGGTTCCGTTTTACACGAACGCTACCGGATTGACCGCATCATCGGTCAGGGCGGTTATGGTTGTATTTACCTGGCGGAAGATATTCGGCTAACCGGGCGCATGTGCGCGGTAAAACAAGTAACCCACGATTCTGCCATGCCGCCAGATATGCTGCGTGAATCGCGCGAACAATTTTTGCGTGAAGCCACAGTCCTCGCCCGCCTGGACCACCCCAATCTCCCCAAGGTCTCCGATTATTTCTCCCAGGATGACAGCGACTACCTGGTCATGGATTATGTGCCGGGCGATGACCTGCGCACAATGGTTTCAAAAGCTTCCCAAAAAGGGCATTTTCTACCGGAATCGGAAGTGTTGGATTGGGCTCGCCAGATTGGCAATGCGCTGGAATACCTGCACAGCCAGGAACCGCCGATCGTACATCGGGATATCAAACCCTCCAACATCAAAGTGACCCCCACAGGGCTGGTCAAGTTGGTAGACTTCGGCCTGGTGAAACTGCTCGCACCTGGAGAGGTTACCATCACCATCCTGCAGGGACAAGGTACCGCCATCTACACCCCACTTGAACAGTACGGTGGAGACAGCCTGCATACCGATAACCGGGCAGACCTGTATGCCTTCGGGGCAACCCTCTATCACCTGCTTACTAACCAGGCGCCCGTTAACGTGCGCGACCGCTTTCTGGACCCCAGGAATCTCGCCAAACCGCGCTCGGTTAATTCAGCAATTACAGCCCGCGTGGAAGAAGCCATCCTGTGGGCTATGGAACTCCACCCTGATGACCGCCCCCCCAATGTGCGCACCTTCCTGAAAGCGCTCACGGGCGAAAGTACCAACCGCCTGTACACTGCCGGCACTACCAACGGCTCCAGCCGGCGCGAAAAGGTTGGCGAACCGGAGTGGCGCCTGGCTGCAGTAGCTTCAGGCTTAGCCTTTCTCAGTTTGCTGCTCACCCTGCTGCTGAATCTATAGCAATAGGCTTTTCACCCCTTTCTTATTGGTTTTAAATTACACAATTCTCACGATTGGATTAATGGTTTTGGTTTAAATTGCGAATCATCCACCAGATGAGCGCAGCTGCCCATCCAATGAACATACCCGCAATAGAAATCTGAACAATAAACCAGGTGCCCCCCTCAGCCACAAGATCCTGCAGCCTCTCAAAACCCAAGGTCAGCAGTAAGTAAGCCGCCAGCCCCCCGATGAGAGAACACAAAGCCGACCGCAGCCCCCAGACCTGCGAACCCCACCAATAGCGCCCAATTATAAAAAAAGCGCCGAATCCCAGAGTGAGCACCATCACCATCAGCAGCCAATCCTGCATACCGGGATAACCGGATTTGATTTCAGGCAGGGGTGTGGGCGTTGGGGTGACCGTGGGGGTAAACACCACGGTGGGCGTGGGGGTTAGGGTTGGGGTAATGGTGGCGGTTGGCGTGGGCATGATCAACTCTGCCAGGCCGCCCTGCGTGTTTAAGACCAACTTTCCCGATATGCGGGCTGGTTCACTGATGCAGGTTACTTCAAATATGCCTTCCCGGTCAATCTTGTATTCAATCGTAGCCATACCATCCACGGTGGTAGTCTCGGGTTGCGCGATGATAAATTCATCCCCGGCAAGCCGGACGGTAAACTGCACCACAGTCCCGTCAGGAACCAGGTGCTGGTTGTGGTCACGGATAATGCCAGCCTGGATCCGCACAGTTTCACCAAGCCGAAAAAGGGGCATAGGGGTAGCTTCTTGTGCAGTGGCAGTTGCCGTTTGTTCGGGTTGCACAGGGGATTCAAGTGCGGGGCTCACAAGTGCTATGGGGATCACCTGGTTAGGGTCCGGGGAGGTTTCCTTGATCAGGTCATAACCCACAGCAGCCAGGGAAACAGGCAGCGATCCGTTAGCTGGAGATTCCTGCATTAATACCCGGGCAGCCACATCCACAAAGCCCTTGTTGGCATTGAATAAACCATAATAAGCCGTCAACTTGGATATTTCTGTTGTGTCCAGGTAGTAAGGGGCGTCGTAAGCGAACACGACCACCTTCTTATCTCTGATGAGGTCCAGCCTTTCTGCCAGCAGCCTGCGCAGCGCATAGGATTCCGGGAGGGATGGATCTGGTTTCTGGATATTAAAGATGACCCAGCTTGCCCTGCTAAGGTTGTCTGCGAGGTACGGATCGCTTGGTTCTGTGACCTTGTCCAGCAGTTCAGTAAGTTGGGAAAAACTGTAAGAATTAAGCCTGTTTGAGAGGATTTGGTTCCCACTGGACGGACCGTAGAGTTCCAGCAATGCATTCTGGAAGTCCCGAAAGGTCATTCCATAGGTGCTCAGGCAGGTACTGCACTGTGCTATTGGCTGTTGGTCGGTAAAAATGACCATATATTCGTACATACCGGGCGGGTTTGGCAGCAGGGTCTTTAAGAAGTCTGGTTCCGGTGCAATTAATGTCACCGCTTCCCGCGCCACATTGAAATTGGCTTCAGCAGATTTTCCGACATTTTCCAATTGTTCAATGGGCGGAATAACTCCTTCTATGGTGAAATCGCCATATAGCTTAAGCTTAGCGGCTAATATTCGTGCGAGTGCGGCATCCACACGCTGCGCAAATACAGCGTCTTCCTGGTATTTTTGGGTAAAAAAACGCAGGGTGTTCTTGATGGTGTCGTATGCGCTTTCGTCCCCGGGTGCGATGAAATTTTCCAGGTAAAGCAGATCATTGCCTGCCAGAAATGCAATTCGGGCTACATTGTTTGCGTCAAAACTCTGGCCGCTGGAATCAAAGAACAACCTGACAGCCTTACTTCCCAGACTGTCACTTACAGTCAATCCACCTTCAGCCCGCCAGCTCTGCAGGGGTTCAACTGCCATCAATTGTTCCATCGCGGTTGCATCAAGGCTAATAGGCCGGGTAGTGGCCCGAATATTTCCCTGAAAACCTTGAAAACGGATGTGCGATACCATCACCCCATCCACCTGCGAGGTTGGTTCGGCAGAACCCGTTACTGAGAGGAAAGGAGCCAGCTCAACTTGCTTAAGCTGCTCTAAGGATTTCATCACCGTGGCAATTTCTTCAGTCGGCGGCCTGTCAGCGGCGCCCAGACCCGGGAAGTTGCGGGCAATCACACTTATTTTGCCTTCACTGCCGCTGTACAGCCCGTTGGTATACGCCTTGCCCAATTCCCCCACCCAATAGGGGTCGCCGCCGAAGGTTTGCGTGCCCGAATAACCTGCCGTTTCAAGACTGCTTGTGTCTACCACATTTAAGGATGGCCCCAGAAAGAGGTTAAAACCCAGAGCAGAGAGTTCCTGCCCCATGATAGCGCCAATATCCTGTGCCATTTCAGGTGACCAGGCAGCTCCCAGTGCCATCTGGTTGGGCAGTGAGGTAAGCCCGTTCAATATTTGGTCTGAACTGCCGCCACCGCCTGCTTGCTCAATCCCGATGTACAGTGGAATGTAGTTGGGTAGTTTTTGGGTAATGGTTACTTCAGGCAAGGGTTGGGTCTTCTGCCAGGCTGCTGTCTGCAGCGAGGCAACCATGCTGTAAGCGGATTGCACAGTCTCAAATTCTGTGAAGTTATTATTATCCGCTCGCAAGACAAACCCGCCAACATGCCAGTTAGTGATCAGGTCGTAGACTGGGGAGGTGTCACTGGTATTCGTGCCGTCGAATGTGACCAGGAAAAGCTGTCCGACCTTTTCAGCCGGGGTCATTTCCGCCAGCAGCGCATTGACTGGGTCTGTTTGCGGCAGCCCAGAAGCCTGTGTGTTTTGGAAAAAAAGGCCTGTCAGGAGTCCTGCTAAAACCCACAGGGAAAACATTTTGCGCCAGGTCATCAGACGCCTTCCAGCACAGCCCTTGCAGCCGCAGGATCATTGCATATGACCCCGTCCACCCTGCAGGCGCGCATCCGCCGGAGCATATCCGGGTCGTCCACCGTCCAGGTGTTCACTTTCTTTCCTGTAGCATGCACGCGGTTTACCAGCCTGGCGGTAACATCTTTATAGTAGGGATGCAGCGCTTCGTATCCAAAAAACCGCCCAAGAGCACCGTTCATCAGGGCATTACCCGGTGCGGTCAGCAGTCCAAACGGGATGCTCGGGTTCAGCCGCCTTGCCCTGCCGCGATTTAGGGGGTTGAATGATGAAAGCAACACGCTTTCCTCAAGATGAAACGCTGTTACCAAGCCAACCACCCGCTGGGTCAGGTTGTCAAAGGGGTGGGCGTAGTTTTTCAATTCCACATTGATAAGAAGTTCTCCGCCCAATTCTTCAAAGACCTGGCTGAGGGTGGGCAAAGGCTCCCCTTTGAACCCTGCGCTAAATTTTTCGCCGGCATCCAGTTCCTTTAAGGCGGCATACGGCATCTGTGCCACTTTGCCAGTGCCATTGGTGGTGCGGTCAACACTGTCGTCGTGAATAACAACCAGCTCTTTATCCGCCGAAAGCATCACGTCCAGCTCAATGCCATCTGCCCCAAGATGGTGTGCAAGCCGAAAAGCAGCCAGGGTGTTTTCAGGCGCCAATGCACTGGCGCCCCTATGTGCAAAGACCAGGGGGATGGGCGTTTTCTCTTCCTGCATGCTCATAATTATAGCATGGGCAATACATCATTGCAGGCTGCCCGCATTGGAAGGTTCTGTTGAAATAGAACGTGAGAATGTATCGGTCAGAGAAGGTTGAAGGAGTGCCTGTGCAGCGCGCACGCACCCAGACGGCGTATGGCTTGGCGATGCCCGCTGGTGCCGTAACCCCTATTGTGCTCCCAGCCGTAACCAGGGTAAGCTGCTGCCTGCGTCTGCATCAAATCATCCCTAGCAACTTTTGCCAGGATGGAAGCACACGCAATTGAGAGGCTGCGCTGGTCGCCTTTTACAAGGCAGGTTTGTTCTGTTTGCACTTCTGGTAGGGCAAAATAATCTAAAAGCAGGTAATCCGGGTTGATTTGTAGGGCTTGAAGGGCGCGCACAAATGCCAATCTGGCTGCCTTGGCAATCCCCCATTGGTCTATCTCAGCAACCTCAGCGCTGCCCACGCCCCAGGCAGAAGCGGTCCGCTTAATAATCGGTTCCAGAAAGCTGCGCGTATGGGCTCTCAGTTGTTTGGAGTCGCGTACCCCAGCTAACTCCCATAGCAGGGACTCATCTGCGGGCAGTATGACTGCCGCAGCAAAGACCGGACCAGCCAGTGCCCCTCTGCCCGCCTCATCCAATCCAGCAACCTTATTAAACCCTTTTTGCCATAAGGTTTTTTCACTGCTCAAATCTGGGGAAGGGGGGATCAGCGCCGGGTCAAACCTTTTCGCCACGGTATAACCCTTGTTTCGCGTTGCTGCGGATGTGCCAAAGATCACGTGCCATCTTAAAGGAATCACGCAGCACGCTGATGCGGGTACCTGCGTTGTATACCCAGGTTATCGGCACTTCAACGATCTGGTATCCCATTTCGCGGGCGATGACCAGCACTTCCACATCGAAACTCCAACCCGAAAGAGTCTGCTTGCTGAATATCTGTTCGGCAGCGCGGGCTTCGAAGCACTTAAACCCACATTGGGTGTCCTGCAAGCCGGGCAGAGCAACCCAACGCACGAGCAAATTAAAAATGCGCCCAACAAGATGGCGTTTCAGCGGTTCCCCAACCCGCTTTGAGCCGGGTAGTTCCCGCGAAGCGATGATTACCTGGGCGCCCTGCTGGGCTGCTTCAAGGAATTTATCGGTGTCTTCAATCGGCATGGAAAGGTCTGCATCTGCCATCAAGCGATACTTTCCACAGGCTGCCTGCATACCGTGCCGGATGGCATTGCCCTTGCCAGCTTCTTTGAGTTCAATCAAGCGCAGTTGCGGCATGCCCTCCTGCCATTCTCTTACAACCGCAGCCGTATCGTCTGTGCTCGCATTTTCCACTACCAGCACTTCTGCGGTGATGGCGCGCTGCAGAAGGTAAGCGCGGATTTGCTCCAGCGTTTGCGGAAGGCGCAGGGCTTCGTTGTGGGCGGGAATGATGATGGAGAGAAGGGGTGCTTCCACAGTACCTGTATACTTTCAGGAACAAGAATACGATTAAAAATCTGGTCGGGGTGGGCGGACTTGAACCGCCGACCTCTGCGTCCCAAACGCAGCGCG
>CAYVWM010000041.1:8842-16222 GCA_964455505.1 uncultured Anaerolineaceae bacterium | reverse complement strand
TTAAAGAATATTTCCTGTGCGTTTTCTGACAAAAAACTCATTTCTTGGGCTAATTCAGGATAGATACCCCTCTCTGGAATGGCTGACCAATCTGCTGCCAATTGTTTCAGATACTTGCTTGATTCCATCAGTGAGTTTGCAGCTGGAAGGTCGGATGAAAATTTGGCAAGCTCATTCCAAGTTTTTAGTTTGAAAGCAACGAAAATTGGAAATACCACATCATTCCATAGGGATTCGGCGTTTTGCACCTGCGTGAGAATTTCCCACTCTGAAAGACCCTTTGGAGATTTCCATTTTGCTAAAGGCAGTCCACTTTTGTGGCTTGCTTTCCAATCTTCAATCGTTGTTATGACTTCAATAACCTGTGAGATATTCGTTTGGTCCTGCTGTGGAAAAGCTGAGGAGTCCAGCACAAGCACTCGCTTTGGAAGGGTTGAAAAAGCGTCAGAATAATCTTGAAAAAGCTGTTTGTACAAAGGGAATAAATTTGGCAGTGTTGACCTGATCGTTTCCAAAGGGTTGGTGTTTAAGGCATTTGTTTTTAAGGCATGGTGAAAGTCAGAGAGTATCTGCACCTCAGATGGACTCAGATTGATTTTGTCTAATCCTTCCGGAATCTCAACAATTATGCTGGCAGTTTCAATCCAAGGTATGGGCCATTGATGTTGAGCGGCTGATTCTCTCAGCAGAGAAGCATCCGTTGCCTTTTGGCAAGTATCCAGCAGCGCCTCTATATCTTTTAACCATCCGGTTTTTCCTAATTTCTGGATTTCTGATGGTTCAGCTTTCAGCAGTTTTCGCGCAAACGCATTCACCGACTGGTTTTGTGCAGGTCCATCTTTTAATGCCTGCAGCCAGTGTTCCATTTTATCGACACCAAGATAGATATCAGTAAGGTAAGTCATACTGGGCTCTAAGAGGAACAACGCTTTGATTTCCTGTCGGTTTTTTTTCAGGTCCGCCTCAGACCAAGCGTTGAAAATCCCTCTTAAGCTGTTTAGGATGGCATTCAGGCTTAGCAACAGGTCTTGAGGAAGCGGAAATGAAGTTTGTGAAAGCGGACCCAATAATTCCCGAATATGCAAAAGCTTGTCTCCAAGCAGTTCTTCTGGCTGGAGTATTTGCCAATCACCAATAATTGCATCTAGTTTTTTCGAGATGGCGTCCAGATTGTTTAGTGTGTCAATCTGTATATTACCTGACTGATGATATTTGATAATTTCAAGGTGAAGATCATCGGAAAGATTTTTTAACTGATCAAACAAAAATTCAAGAGGCAACCGGTTATCTATTGCATAGCTGCGTATAGCAGTTTGCAGAGAAATAAGCCTTGGAAGGTTTTTTGTCTCTTTTCGCACACTCTCTAAAAGCCATAACGCCTTTGGCCAATCGGCAGCTAAGACTGCTATGAGTAACTCCTGATATATCGGACTTTCGTAGACATCCTCAAGCGAGAGGAGATATTCCACCATCTGAAAAGTGTTGCCAAAACTTTCCGGAAGATTGCTCTTGGTCAATACCAGAGCTTTGTTAGCGTCTTGAAAGTTACGATTATGGATCAGTTTCACAAGAAGATCGGTAAGCGCACCTATCAACTTTGGCGAGTCAATGGTAACCCCCATACCAGCGAGTGATTTCTTGAGAGAAAACAATTGGTTCAATCCCTCAAAATCCATTAATTTACTTAGGCTCTTATTAAAGGCTAACTGGTACTCAGTAACCCGCATGGAAAGATAATTTTCCATAAAATCGATGCGATGGCGTAAATGCGAGATCTCTAATTCGGTTAAACTGTTAGCATTTTCAGGCCAGTCGACTTCCGTTATCAGATCAGAGGCAACTTGATTAAGCATCAAATTACCTTCACTGACCAATTGTTGATAATCTGCCATTTGCACGGACTTTGGATCCCAAGATTTTTCGGGTTCTATAAACAAACCATTACCCCAGTCAATGAAAGAAAACGTAGCCGTATCCTCATCCCAAAATATGTGATCCATCTTGACATCATTCCAAACGATACCTATTCGATGAATATGTTCAAGCAGGTTAAAAAGGCAAGACAGCACGCGCAGTGCCAATACATGCGAAAATGAGATTTGTTGTTGGACAAGCTGTTTGAGCAGGTTGGCAATAGCCACACCTTTAACTTCCTCGCTGACGATGAATAGTGAAGCGGTGCGGGATGTGCCGGGAATACTGCGATCTAATAACAGCGGGGTGTGAATGGTTAGATTTCCCTTGCGTATATTCAGACCCTTAAGTTTTTCAAGAATATCTCCTTCGTTTTCAATTTGCATTGCCTGACGAAGAATTGTGCCACCAGAAACATTCAGGACTGGTCGTTTGACTAATCCTGTCTCCCGGGCAAGTTCGCTCTGGACGCGCAAAACCTCACCGGCATCCCCTTTACCGATTTGTTCCAAGATTATCCAGCTTCTCTGTCGGCCGTTGATTGACTTAGGCATAAAACGATTATAAACGAGGTCTGAACTGATTTATATCCGCAGTAATTTATTCCGGCTTAGCAGGGTATTAAGGCTTTTGCTCATTAAATCTGGAAGATTAGTTTTGTTTTGGCAGAATGTTTTTTTGGCGATAGATTAGGTAAACACTGCACAAGATGACAACGCCCCCGATTATTTGGGATACAGAAAGATGTTCTTGTATGAGAATGTAAGCCAGGAAAGCGGTAAAAATTGGTTCGGTTGCCCCTATCAAATTAACTGTGCCTGAAGGAAGAAATTGGAGACTGGTATTATAAAACCCAAATCCAATCAGGGTCGGGCCAGCGCCAAGGAAAAACAATAGGCCCCAGGCAATGTAGTGTTTATTTAACCAGAATGTGTCAAGAGGTCGTTCAGCAGCGCCAGGAAAATGCCCTTTGTTTAATAGATTAATGACCAATAACGTGATAGCTGCGAATAAAAAAGTGTAAAAAATGGTTGTCCAGGTATTCATTCCCCTTTTGGCTGCAGTCTTGCCCATCAGGGTGTAGATGGCATAACCTAAACCTGATAGCAACCCGATGATGAGTCCAGGAAAGTTAAGATTCCACTGGGCGGGATTGAGTGCTTCCGCCACCAACGCGCATCCTGTCAGGCTGAGCACGATTGCAATGATTTTGGCCCAATTTAAAGTTTCTTTTAAGAAAATTCGGGCAAGGAGTACAGTGAAAGCTGATGAGCAATACAGTAATACCGTAGAGATTGCGGCACCATTTTTGGTTACTGATGTGGTAAACAAAATATTGAACGTCGCTAACACTAATCCATAACCTATAAAAAAGGGTACTTGTTTTCCGGTTATTTTCAGTTGGCTAACTTGGGTAAGAACTAAAAAGGAAAGCAAAGCAAAGACCAAAAATGCATTCCGCCAGAATGCCAGAACCAATACTGGAATGGCATATTCGTCTATGAGGTAACGGATAATGATTGCAGTTATCGACAAGATAGCTGGGCTGGCAAATGCAAGCAAGTAGCCGCGGTCCTCAGTTGTTTTGCTTGCTTGTGATGTCGACATGATGCTTGTTATTCTAATGTGAAGTGGCTGAAAATGGCTTATTTTTTAGGAGAAAAATTTTGCGTTTAAAATTGGGGAAATTTCAGAATTCAAACTCTTTGGCGCGATACTGCAATGCCTCGGCAAGGTGGGTTTGCTGAATGGTTTCCGATTCTGCCAAATCCGCAATCGTGCGGGCAAGTTTCAAAACGCGATGGTAACCTCTGGCTGTGAGTTGCAGCCGGCGCATGGCTGTTTGCATCAGGGCATGAGAGGCTTCATCCAGCGGGCAGAACTGACGCAGTTCTTTGGGATTCATATCTGCATTTGAAAATAGCCCTGTTCCTTTGAACCGTTCCGTTTGCCTTTTCCGTGCTTGTTCCACACGTTCCTGAATCAAGGCGGAAGGCTCTCCTTGTCTCTGGCTGCTCAATTTTTGATATTCCACCCGCGGTACATGGACGAGAATGTCAATTCTGTCAAGCAAAGGGCCTGAAATGCGTTTTTGATAATTCGTGATAACAGCTGGTGCGCATGTGCACTGCCGGACAGGATCTCCATAATAACCGCAGGGGCATGGGTTCATGGCGCCAACCAGCATGAAGTTTGCGGGAAATGTGAGGGAGCCGTTTGCCCTGCTGATGGTGACAAGTTTATCCTCAATAGGCTGCCTGAGCACCTCGAGAATTCGCTGCCCAAACTCAGGGAGCTCATCCAAAAAGAGCACCCCGCGGTGAGCCAATGAGATTTCACCCGGATGGGGAATGTTTCCTCCACCAACCAAACCGGCATGGCTGATAGTGTGATGCGGAGAGCGAAAAGGACGTACCTGGATCAGTGGGGTTTCAGGCGGCAGCATGTCGCAGATAGAGTAAATGCTTGTAACTTCCAAGGCTTCTTCCAGGCTTAAGCGGGGCAGGATCGAGGTCAGGGCTCGGGCTAATAAGGTTTTTCCGGCGCCGGGAGGACCGGACATAAGCACATTATGCCCACCCGCAGCGGCTACTTCGAGTGCGCGTTTGACGTGTTCCTGGCCTTTGATCTCTGAGAAGTCGGTGAGGCCGGTACTGTCTATAGAAGGCGTGAATGGTTTGGAAATGGCTGGAGTAAGGGGCTGGTCACCGGTAAGATGGAGAAACAGCGCAGAGAGGGAATCAACAGGAAAGACCTCAAGGTCGGGAATAAGGGCTGCTTCCGCAGCGTCTGCTGCGGGAACGTAAAGACGATGATATCCCTGCTGCCTGGCAAGCGCTGCCATTGCCAGCACGCCTCTAACATGCCGCACAGTGCCATCTAAGGACAATTCACCAACGACCAGCGACCCATCAAGCTGGTTTTGATTTATTTGTTCGGCAGCGATTAACACTCCGAGGGCGATAGGTAAATCGAAAGAAGGTCCTTCTTTACGGACTGAGGCGGGGGCAAGATTAACTGTAAGCGGCTTGCGGGGATAGGCGAGGTCTGCATTCTTGATGGCAGAGTAAACGCGTTCACGGCTTTCTTTTACTGCTTCATCGGGCAAACCAACAATCGCCATGTGGGGGAGGCCTTGCCCAAAATCGACTTCGATATCAATAACCACACCTTCAAGACCGATCACAGCGCAGGAAAAAACGTGGGCAAGCATGGGCTTATTATAAAGGAAAAAAACCAGCAGAATTGAGTACATCCTATATTTACATTCAATGAGTCAGAAAATTGAAAAATGAAATTGTGGAATAGAAAAATGCCCCTATCGAGATTCGAACTCGAGTTATAGCCTTGAAAGGGCTGTGTCCTAACCACTAGACCATAGGGGCAAATTAACGGACTGAATTCTACCACCTGCATTCGATCAGGTCAAGCCAAATTCGGCACAAATTACGATGAATTATGGCAAGTGTTTATTTTGTAAATTTTTAGTTTGTAAAATAGATAGTAAAATGCTTGACAGTCTCAAGCCGGATATGTATAATAATGGTTCGTTGCCCCGGCAGTGGTTGGCTGGGGTTAATTGTGTAAACCAACTTTCCCGCTTCCGAGCGGTTGCACGCGCGGTCTGCGGTTAAGTGAAGATTGGAGAAAAAATGAAATATGCAATTGTTGAAGCGGGCGGTAAACAATACCGCGCCGAAGAAGGTAAGACCATCACGGTCGACCTTCTCTCCGCAAATGTCGGTGAAGCAGTAAAGCTTGAAAACGTCCTTTTGGTGGTTGATGGAGATAACATTAACATCGGATCTCCGTATATCAAGGGAGCAAGCTTAGATACCCAGGTAGTTGAACAGATTAAGGGCGAAAAAATTCTGGTTTTCAAATATAAACCCAAGATCCATTATCGCAGGCGCGCAGGCCATCGCCAGAAGTACACCAGGCTCCTGGTAGATTCAATTAAGACGGAGTAATGTTACATGGCACACAAAAAAGGTGGCGGGTCATCCCGCAACGGACGAGATAGCCGCTCTCAACGGCTTGGAATAAAGAAATTCGGTGGCGAACATGTGCTAAGCGGAAATATTCTGGTACGCCAACATGGTACTAAGGTTCATCCTGGATGGAATGTTGGCTGTGGCCGCGATTATACGCTTTTTGCTACCATCGAAGGATTTGTTAAATATGAAACCCTTCCCAGCGGCCGCAAAAAGGTTCATGTTTTTGAGACCCAGGATGCTGGCAGCAAGTAAGAGGAATACCATGAATAAAAAAATTCAACCGAAATATTACCCGGATGCAAAGGTTACCTGTGCGTCTTGCGGCGCAACCTGGACAACAGGTTCAACTGTTCCTGAGATTAGGACTGAAGTTTGTTCGAATTGTCATCCTTTCTATACTGGCCAACAGGCACGTATCTTGGATCGAGAAGGTCAGGTCGACCGCTTCTACAAACGTCTGCAAGTCCGTCAGGATTTCGTTGCCGATCTCAAAGCGCAGGCTGATGCCAAGACTTCATTAGCAAGACCTGTTGCAGAACTTGCGCTTTCTGCAAAAGCCATCACTGCGCTGGAGAAGGCAGAAGTTGTTACTGTTGGCGACGTGCTCACCCGACTTGAGGGTGGAGAAAAAGCAATGCTTGAGATTGAAGGGTTTGGACGCAAGTCTCTGATTGACCTCAAGAAACAACTGCGTCAGCTTGGGTACGAACTGCCAGCTGCTGCTGCAGAAATTGAAGTATAGCTTTCAGAAGAACAGTTTTTTGGGTACACTTAACAGGCAGGTTACAACCTGCCTGTTTGTTTACCTGGAGGAAAAAATGAAGCACCAATTTGGTTCTATTGAAGTTGTTACCGGTTCGATGTTTTGTGGAAAAACTGAAGAATTAATTCGCCGATTGCGAAGAGCCACTATTGCCAAACAAAAGGTTCAGGTATTTAAGCCTGTAATAGACACCCGTTATTCGTACGGTAAGGTTAAATCCCATTCCGGTGCAGACTTTGAAGCTATTCCAATCACAACCTCGCAACAAATTTTTGAGAAACTCGAACCTGATGTGACGGTAGTGGGAATTGACGAAGCGCAGTTTTTTGATGATGGGATTGTTGATGTAGTTGACAAGTTAGCTGACCGGGGCATCCGTGTTATCCTGACCGGATTGGATACTGATTTCAGGGGAGAACCCTTCGGGTGCATGCCTACTCTGATGGCAAAGGCAGAGTATGTGCATAAATTAAATGCCATTTGCATGGTTTGTGGAGAAACTGCCAGCAGAACTCAACGTTTGGTAAATGGAAAGCCTGCGCATTACAATGACCCGATTGTCATCGTGGGAGCTTCTGAGATGTATGAAGCCCGTTGTCGGCGTTGTCATCAGGTACCTAAGGATTAAAGGAGCGAGCATGCAGCCTTATCAGGAATTTCTTGGTCAAATTCTCATAACCGAAGAAAAACTACAAGATCGCATTA
>CAYVWM010000041.1:8528-8832 GCA_964455505.1 uncultured Anaerolineaceae bacterium | reverse complement strand
GGGAAAACAGATCTCAGAAGATTATGCAGGTAAAGAACTGCTGATTATCTGTATTCTCCGTGGAGGTGTGATGTTTATGACAGACCTGATCCGGCAGATCGACATCCCGGTAGCCATGGAATTTATGGCGGTGTCTTCATATGGTTCGGGTGCACGCCGGTCTTCTGGTGATGTACGTATTACCCTGGACCTGAACACAAGCATCAGCGGCAGACACGTGCTCATTGTGGAAGATATCATTGACAGCGGCAACACCCTCGCCTCGGTAATCAACCTTCTGGAGACAAGGGAGCCTGCCTCGCTC
>CAYVWM010000041.1:0-8491 GCA_964455505.1 uncultured Anaerolineaceae bacterium | reverse complement strand
GAGGTGCCTATCAGATACCGCGGATTCGCGATTGAAGATCAATTTGTTTTTGGTTATGGTCTGGACATGGATGAGTATTACCGCAATTTACGCTTTATTGGAACCGTAAACCTTGAAAAGTATGTTCCTCCCACAAAATCCTGAAAACCTGAAGGTTTTACAAACTGTTCGTGAAGCACAAGGTCCCGGAAGGCCGGTTTACTTGGTCGGTGGTGCAATTAGGGATGCCTTACTCGGATTGCCTGTAAAGGATTTAGATTTTGTTGTTCCAGGCGGATCGACTGAGTTGGCTCAAAAGGTCCGGAAAAAACTCCATGGCGTAGGCTACAGTCTTGATGATGAACGCCAAACGGCCAGAGTGATCCTCAATCAGGGAACCGAAAAAGAGATTGTCCTCGATTTTGCTTGTTTTGTGGGGAATTCCCTTGAGGAAGATTTAATCCAACGCGATTTTACAATCAATGCGATGGCGGTAAAACTGGATCGCGATACGACCCTGATTGATGTGGCAGGGGGAGAAAAAGATTTACAAGATCGATTACTACGGACTGCATCTGCTGAATCCATGCTCATGGACCCTTTGAGGGTTTTGCGTGGAATCCGGCTTGGCTTTGCCTACGAATTGCATATGGAACCTGAAACGAAAACTTTGATGCAATTTGCTGCAAAACAGCTTCCCAGGATTTCTGGAGAACGCATTCGTGAAGAAATACTAAAGATTCTGGCATGCACCTCTGCTAGCGAAGCGTATAGGGTAATGGATGATCTTGGTTGTATCAATGCCATATTTCCAGAACTCGAAAAAGTCAAAAGAATTCCAGCGCTCTATCCACATGTGCACCCATTGTGGGAGCACACGTTAAGCGTCGTTAGGTACCTTGAGATTTTCCTGAATCCTATTACACGAAAAGAAATGGCCTTGGGAAATTCATATCTTGACGTGGCTGATCACACATTACGACCTTATGATGATGAGCTGTTGGCTTGGTTTGATCAACCCATTCAGGCTAAGCGGCAGAAAAAATATTTACTGATGCTTGCTGCCTTGTATCACGATATTGGAAAACCGGTTACCCAAAGCCAGGATGATACAGGCAGGTTTCACTTTTATGGCCACGATAACGCTGGCATGGAAATTACAGAAAGGCGTTTTGAAGCTCTTGCGTTTGGAAGGGAAGAAATTTCTTATCTCGTGGATGTGGTAGGCCAGCACATGCAGGTCCACTTTTTAGCTAAACACGATGGCGAAATTCCAGACAGATTAGTTTATCGATATTTCCGTCGGGTGGGGGATGTCGGGGTTGATGTGGCTGTTCTAAGTTTAGCAGACATGTTAGCTGCTTATGAAGATTCCCTTTCGATGGAAAAGTGGGTCAAAGAAACTGCAGCGGTTGGAAGATTGTTGGAAGCTTGGTTTGAGAAGAAAGCAGAAGTTGTGCAGCCAACACGTTTACTTAACGGCAATGCATTAAAAGAATTGTTTCACATTAAGGCGGGTCCACTCGTTGGTGAGTTGCTTGAACAACTCAGGGAGGCACAAGCAGCGGGTGAAGTCAAGGATTACGATGAAGCGTACATATTTGTCAGAGAATATTTGAGCAAGATTGAAATGAAAGGAGAGCGCCATGGACCTAAGGATTAATGGCATCAATGTGCATTTCGAGATTATTGGTACCGGAAAGCCCATCTTACTTCTGCATGGTGTGGGTTTGGACCATACTATCTGGAAAAGCATGGCAGAAATGTATGCATCTCAGGCGCAGTTCATTCTGCCCGATCTGCGTGGACAAGGGCGGTCAGAATTGGGAGACACGAACCACACGCTCGAACAAATGGCTGAAGATATTCGGAAGTTGCTGGATCATCTGCAGGTAGAGAGTGTTACTTTAGGCGGCCATTCTATGGGAGGATATGTGGCTCTTGCATTTGCAGAAAAGTATCCTGATCGCTTGGCAGCGTTGGCAATGATTACCAGCAATGCCGATGCTGACAGCGTCGAAAAAAGGGAACAACGTCAAAAAGACGCAGTTGCGATATTGTCTGTTGGAAGTGCACTACTTGCGGAAGGACTGAGCAAAAAGTTGTCCGACGATCCTGAAATCCAAAAAATATCTTACGAACTCATAGCAAGAACTGAACCAGCAGGTTTAGCCAATACCCAGTTGGCAATTGCTGCAAGACCGGATCGAAAGGATGTGCTTGCGAGGTTGAACAGCCCCATTCTATTAGTGGCAGGTAACAAGGATAGAATCGTGCCCTTGGAAGCGTTTGACCGGATGAAAAAAGCAAATTCCAAGGCGACTGCTGTGGTCTTACCAGGTGTAGGTCACATGCCTATGCTGGAAACACCGAGAACTCTTGGCGCATTATTAGTTGGTTTGTCAGGACAAAGATGACTGCATTGGATTGGATTTTTCAGAGACGAAGCATCAGGAAATACTTGAGTACGATGCCAAGTGATGACCAATTGGAGCATCTGCTGCAAGCTGGAATGGCAGCCCCGAGTGCGATGAACATGAAACCGTGGCGTTTTATTCTTGTAAAAGACCCAGCTATATTGCAGAAAATCCGTACAACCCTGTTCTTTGGGAAGATGGATGCACCCTGTGCCATTTCGGTTTGTGGTGATCTGCGCAAATCAACATCAAGAGTGGAACGATTTTGGATTCAGGATTGCAGCGCTGCGACCCAGAATATTCTTTTAGCAGCAGCCAGTTTAGGATTGGGAACCGTGTGGTGCGGGGTATATCCCATTCATAGTTACGTTAAGAAAATCACCAGCATTCTCGCTTTACCCGAAAACGTGCTGCCGCTTAATGTCATTTATGTGGGTTTTCCTGCCGAAAGTAAACCGTCAAGAACACAGTACGATAATAAGAATATTTCCTTGGATCGGTTTGATAAACCCTGGGTGAAGCAGGATATTAACTGAGTTGAATTCTTTCCGCATCACGAAGAACTGCAAGCGCACGGATGGTTAGCCAAGGATTACCTTGTTTGCCTTTCCTTTCGCCCCAATCCACTGGAGAATATGCATATCCTGCAGGATTGCTTGCTTGAAAGAGACGTTTTTCCAATTTCAATGAACCATCCACCTGCATTTTGTTTTCCAGTAAATCCAGGGCAGCATTACAGCGATCATCTTTCAGTTTTCCAACTGCCCGCATTAATTCCAAGCCAACCAAAATATCGTATTTCCAGTATGAAGGGTGATGCAATTTAACAAAATCGGGCTGCATCACCTGATTGTTGTGCTGTCCGAGAAAGAGATGACGTTTGAGGAATAACTCAGCTGCATTGTTTATCGCGGTGTTCAATTCTTGGGAATCTTCACCATTGTAATCCCTCCAGGCGACCAGACCGCGCAGAGGAGTCCAGGTTTCCCAAAATGAAGAAACGTGCGCTTCCTCACGTTTGTCGCAATTCCATCCACCATCAGGCCACTGCCACTGCAGCAAATTGCTCACAAGCTGTGGGGTTTGTTCGTTGACCAGATTAAGTTTTACTGAAGTAAAAAGCGCGTTGCCTTCCTGACTGGCACAGCGCCTTACGAGTCCGTTGATTTTTTTGATGCTCTTTTGGTGTTGGTTTGAAAAAAGCCATTGATAGACTTGCTCTTGCATTAGCGTGAGTCTGGGATCAACATAGGGATAGCCTAATTCTGCAAGGGAAACGAGTGACCAATGGGCTCCATCCCATTTTGAATATGGGTGTACGTGCGCATTAGGAATTGCTAATCTAAGAATAATCTCGGAGTCCGGGAGTTCCATCCTTGCCTGTGCACCTTCGGCGTAATCTGGATCTACTTCGAATAAATGGTTTAGTGCGAAATAACGTAAGGCCGGTTCTTTTGCATTACGTAGGTCTTGCATTAAGGATTTACTAGGGTTTTTCATGGTTTTTCCTTCCCTTCTATTGATAGCCAACCCAGACAGCATCCAGATCGGGATAATTATCAAAGTTATTTTCCATTAGCTTAACCAGATTTCCGTTAGTCAGATCTACCATAAACAGTCCATCCGGGCTTGTAAAAAACAGGTTTGTTTCATCTGGGCTCCAAAATGCTTGCCCAAAATCGTCGGCTTGCAACTCCCAGGTTTGGTCAGTAACGGTGTTTGTGAGGATTAGTAGATTTTCCGTTTCACCCTGATGTAGGTTCATCTTAAGCGTCCATTGCCCACTCGCTGAAGAAGAGCTTTGCACTTCAGGTAATTTTGCAGGATTAAGGTTTCCTTCCTCGTTGAAAACATATTGTGGACTAATCAAATCATTGCAGTTTACGATGATATTAAGGGGTAACGACTTAGATGTCTCCATAGAAGGGCAAATGGCATTGATCTGCTTGCTTTTCAATAGTTGTCCATCTTCAACCACATATATCCAGCTTTTGGCAGATGTTATTTGCAGGAAGAACTGTTTATTTCCCAGTTCGACCCATTGATGAAAAGGTTGATCCCAAAGCGTTTTCCACTCCTGCCTAATTGTTTGATAATGAAGCAAGTGGGTGTAGTAAAGATGGAAAGAGTTGTAAGGCAAGAACAATAGCGAATTATCGTAGTGCCAATAAACCTTCCAATACGCGGTATTCGGAAGTTCTGGCAAGCTGATGGGTGTTACTGCCCGATTTGAATCTACCAGAAAAAAATGGGTCAATTTTGGTGAAGAAAATGCTGGATTGACGCCCTTTCTCAGTAAGAAAAGACTGCCGTCAGGTGAAGGCAAAAGCGATTCAACGAAGAATGGTTCACCTTCAAGTTGTTTTCCAAATTGAGCATTTAAGTCCTTAATGAATAAATGCGTGTAGCCATCTTCGTCCGTGTCAACATAGAAGTACTCCTGCGAATTGTTGGACCACCATGATTTGTTAAAGCTATCCTGATATCCTTCTTCCAGTGCCCACGAACCCAACCCCTTTTTAATCATTTCATCGCTGATTTCTTTGGACAAGGATTTAAAAAGGGCGTCGTAATCCACTGCAGCACCAAGTGTGAGTGAGGTACTGTCAACAATTTTTTGATCTGGCAAGTTCCATATCATCAACTTGCGGTTGGTTAGGTCATTTGCATCGTTTAAAATCAGAAGATTACCATCCGGAGAAATAGCCTCTTGGAGTTTATCAAAACTAATTTGTGCAGGTAGTTGAATGTAAGATGCTTGCGATGCCTCCGGATTTAACAAGACAAGGGATTTATCGGGCAAAGCGAGGAGAAGCCCTTGCCACCTCAATGGGGCTTCGTTTACTTCAAAGCTTTCAGTTGTACTGCTTGTAGTTGGTATGCGTAGCACAGCTGTTTGCGTTGGAACCACCTGATTTTCTGGGAGTATTTCTTCCAATGCTGCATTGGGTGAAGCACAAGAGGCTAGGAAAGCACAAAAAAACAAAAAGACGAATAAAACTCCAGTAGAACGTAAAACTCTCCTGTATTGGAAGGCACTTCGTAATTGCAGTAATAAAAATCTGGATTTCATCACTTAATTGTACAGGATTCTGTGGTCATAACCCATTCCTCTAAAAAGGCTTTACATAACCCGGTTTAAATACGGAAAGAGGTCAGTTTTGGGATGTTTTACGTGGTAAAATTTCTTTTTGTGTAAAACTCAAACGCAAAACAAGGCGTTCTATTCAAATTAAATTTCTGGAGGACAAATGACAGACAAAAAATGGGTTTATCTGTTTGATGAAGTTGAGCAAGCAGAACAATATGCTGGTAGTTGGGACGGTGTTCGGGGTCTCTTAGGTGGTAAAGGCGCTAACCTTGCTGAAATGAGCCGAATTGGGGTTCCTGTTCCCCCTGGCTTTACCATCACAACCGAAGCCTGCAATGCTTATCAGGTCAATAACGAATTTCCTGAAGGTATGTGGGACCAGGTTTTAGCCGCGCTAAAGGTTGTTGAACAAAAAACGGGCAAAAAATTCGGAGATCCGGGTAATCCGCTGCTTGTATCTTGTCGTTCAGGTGCAAAATTCTCAATGCCTGGCATGATGGACACCGTACTTAACATCGGCATGAATGATGAAACTGCTGAGGGTATGGTCGAGTTAACTGGCAATGATCGGTTTGTTCATGACTCTTATCGCCGCCTAGTTCAAATGTTTGGCAGCGTAGTGCTTGGCATAGATGACGAAGCATTCGATGTCGTTTTGGACTCTTACAAAGCACAAAAGGCTGTTAAATTGGATACGGAACTCACCGCTGAAGACTGGAAATATCTCACCGGTCAATTCAAGCAGGTTGTTAAGAGAGAAATGGGCTTTGATTTCCCACAGGAACCGCTGGTTCAATTGGAATACGCTGCTAAAGCAGTGTTTGGTTCGTGGAATTCAAAGCGCGCTATTGATTATCGCAAACGAGAAAATATTCCTGATTCACTTGGCACCGCTGTAAATATCCAAACGATGGTTTTTGGAAATATGGGCGACGACTCCGGTACCGGCGTTGCTTTCACCCGTGATCCACAAACCGGTGAGGCCACGATGTTTGGTGAATACCTCATTAATGCTCAGGGCGAGGATGTTGTGGCAGGTATTCGCAATACCTCAAAAATTATCGGTTTACAGAATGAACTCCCTGAAGCTTATGCTGCCTTTATGGACATTACAGAGAAACTGGAAAATCATTACCACGATATGCAGGATGTGGAATTTACAATTGAACGCGGTAAGTTGTGGATGCTTCAGACTCGAAATGGTAAACGGACTGCCAAGGCAGCCATCAAGATTGCTTATGATATGGTCAATGAAAACTTTATCAGCAAGGAAGAAGCCATCAAAAGGGTAAGTCCAGAGCAGGTCGATCAGATGCTCCATCCGCAGTTTGCTCCCGCAGACATTGAGGAAGCCAAAAAAGCAAATCGGTTCTTTGGAAAGGGAGTAAATGCATCCCCTGGCGCTGCTGTAGGGCAGGTTTATTTTGATGCAGACACTGCTGAGAAAATGCACGTACAGGAAAAACAAGACGTTATTATGGTGCGTCCGTTTACTAAGCCTGATGATGTGCACGGTATGCTGGCAGCCAAAGGTATTCTCACCAGCGAAGGCGGCGCAACATCGCACGCAGCTGTGGTTGCCCGCCAATTTGGGGTTCCTTGTATCGTTGGTGCTTCAATGGTCCAAATTGACATGGAAAACCGGGTGATGACCTCCAACGGATTAACCGTAAAAGAAGGCGAATGGATTTCTCTGGACGGTGCCTCAGGTGAGGTTTTTGTCGGAAAATTAGGTCTTACGACTCCAGATGTGACTGAACAAAAAGAGTTAATGGCACTTTTGGATTGGGCTGATGAGATTTCCCGACTGCAGGTCTGGGCAAACGCAGATTATCCGAAGGATGCCCGCCGCGCTCGCGCTTACGGCGCAAAAGGCATTGGGCTTTGCCGAACAGAGCACATGTTCTTTGAAGTAGAACGTCTGCCGCATGTTCAGGAAATGATTATGAATGCAGAAGCGACTCAGAAAAAACTGAACAGCATTGAAGCATTAGAGAATGCACTTAAAGCCGGCCGTTTGGAAGGCCGCGCGCTGAAGGACGAAGACAAAGCTACTCTCGAGCAAACGATCCTTGAAGAAAAGAAAGTGCTTTCAGAGGATGAAGGCGCCAAAGCCTATTTTAGCGCACTTGAATTCATTCTTCCGTTGCAGCGTTCGGATTTCTACGGCTTGTTCGAAGCTATGGACGGGTATCCTGTGATTATCCGCTTGATCGATCCGCCCTTGCATGAATTCCTGCCCTCCATGGAATCTTTGCTGACTGAAGTTGCCACCATGCGGGCACTTGGTCAGACCGAAGGGCTGGCAGAGAAAGAGCACATATTGGAAGTGGTTGAGAGCCTGCACGAAAGTAACCCAATGATGGGGTTGCGCGGCATTCGCCTTGGTATCGTCTATCCAGACATCATGAAAATGCAGGTTCGCGCAATTTTTGAAGCAGCATGCGATGCTGCCCTAAAGGGTATTGTTGCGAAACCCGAAATCATGATTCCACTAACCGGCCATGTCAATGAGCTTAAACTGGTCCAACCGACACTCGAAGGCATTGCTAAAGATGTGATGGAGCAGAAAGGTATTACGATCTCCTACAAATTTGGTACCATGGTGGAAATCCCCCGGGCTGCCGTGACTGCAGGTGAAATTGCTGGATTGGCTGAATTCTTCTCGTTTGGTACCAATGACCTGACCCAAATGACTTTTGGATACAGCCGTGATGATGCAGAGCGCAACTTCCTTGTAGATTATGTGGAAAAAGGTGTTCTGCCAAAGAATCCCTTCCAACAACTCGATCGTGAAGGTGTCGGCATGCTGATGAAACAGGCCATCATCGATGGTCGAAAAGTTCGCCCCGACCTTGAAGTAGGTATCTGCGGTGAACATGGTGGTGACCCAAGTTCAATTGAATGGTGCCACATTATTGGCAACAATTACGTTAGCTGTTCACCGTTCCGTGTGCCGCTCGCACGTCTTGCAGCAGCGCATGCAGCGTTAAATAACGCATAG
>CAYVWM010000040.1:0-16575 GCA_964455505.1 uncultured Anaerolineaceae bacterium | reverse complement strand
TTAGTTGTGCCTACTTCGAGGAGTTTCGCACCGGATTCCCGCAATACGTCGGGAATGCGAAAACCCCCGCCAATTTCCACCAATTGTGATCGTGAAATGACTACCTTTTTCCGTCTTGCCAGGGCTGTAAGGCACAGCAAGACCGCACTGGCGTTGTTATTGACCACAACGGCCGCTTCGGATCCACAGATTTCAGTCAGCTGTTGCTCTGCGTGAACATCGCGTTTTCCACGTTTACCAGCTTCAAGGTCGTATTCCAATGTGGAGTAGCCTGAAGCGGTAGACTGGATTGCTTGAATGGCTTCGCTGCTTAGGGGCGCTCTTCCCAGGTTGGTATGCAGGATAACCCCGGTTGCATTGATAACTGGCTTCAGAGTTGGGGTACTTTCCATTTCCAGCTGGGTTGCTATCATCTGGATCCATTCGTCAATTGCTGGAATTGTTTGAAGTTCTTTGTAGGATCCGCGAAATGCGTTCTGAACTTTCCTGGTTGCAGATACTATCCATTCTCTGCCATAGGTGCCTAACAATTGCTCGGTCAGGGGGTGGGTAAGAATGGAATCAACCGAGGGTATATTTTCTAATCCAGGCATAGGTTTATTGTGTGGGTGTTTGGGGTTTCCAGCGGCTGCGTTCCCATAGTCTGAGCAATACCTCAATTAATACCAGGGCTGCGCCCAGGATAAATGCCAAAGGAAATGTCAAAATGCGTCCCATTTGCAGCCAGGCGAGAAGGGTGACATATACACCGATCCATACAGCTTGCCGGACGATGACATTTCTCTCAGCAGGCGGCTTGGAGGGAAACCGCAGATTCAGGAAGTAAGTGATAGGAAGCGCCAGACCAGAAACCAGCATGAGCAGAAAGAAAAAGAACAACCAGCGCGGACCCAATGTGGGTAGTAAAAGAAGAGTAACAAGCACTAAACCTGCCCCGCCAACGATGATCAGGAGTAGAAATGCCGGCAAGTAAGCTTTAAACGAAAGGGGTGGGTAAGTTTCTGTTTCCATTCTGAAAATTATAACCTGTTTTATCTTTTGCACTGAATACGCGTGGCAGGTAAAAAGATATAGATAATAAAGAAAATGAGTAGTTCATTGAACAACTTGACGATCGTGTAAATAATAACTATGCCATTTTCAAGTCTTTAGGTACCAACCTATAAACATCTCAAGGTTGATTTAGTTATGTGTGGATAATTAATCAACAGGGTCTGGTGAATAATTTGGAATAAATGTTGTATAATTATTAAATAACTGTCCTATTCAGGTTACTGAAATTAATAAAAACCGATGGGTTGTAAATACACAAAGTGGTGTATTTGTGCGCTTTAGAATAATTACTCGACAAAAAGGATACCTCTTTTTACCTTTGGAACGCATCGCCTGATAAAGTATGGAGGTTAAAATGAGAGCTTCAACATTTTTACGTCTGTCAGCCGGACTGGTTCTGCTACTATTGCTGGCACTTGGCTCTCCAGAGGTTGAAGTTTTGGGAGAAGAGTCTGAACCCCCAAGTCAACCCTATATTCCAATGCAATCGTCTATGATGGCTCGTAATACTACAAACACGGGTACTGATGCTTGGGAATGGTTTGAAGGACAGGTTGAATATACCTACGTTACCGGTTGGACGGGTATTCCAGGAGAGACAGGTTTTGGGACCTATGTTGCTTATTATCAAAATCCTGATATCCCCTTCCCCTACGTCAATGCAATCTACTATATTGCTGTCGTAGTTTATGGAGTTAGCAGTCCCCAGTGGGGGACAATGTCTGCGTACCTGACTTTTATATTACCCCCTAATACGAGCCTGGCAATCGGTCCAGAGAGCCCTATGCTGTGTTTTGGAGGAGAATTGCCATTCCAGCAGTTCGAATGCAACATAGTTCTTGAACAACTTTATCCTGGTGTGAACCAGTATGCTATTCCTTCTGGGGAATATGGCAATGTATGGCCAATTGCTGCCGGGGCAGGTTGGGAGTTTCTTATCCCTGTTAAGACATCCACCACGTTGAATAACAGCACGCTCATGGGGGAGGTCACCAATGTGGATGGATACCAAATGCCGCCCAAACTGTATCCAGATGTACCCCTGTATGTGTTTGAAGCTCCTGATGAAACTCCGGGTGCATTTGGGAAATATGAACCTGCGAACGGTGCTACCGGTGTTGAAATCTACCCTTATCTCAGTTGGTATGAGAGCGCAAATGCGACCTCTTATTCCTACTGCATGGATACCAGCAATGACAACGCGTGTTCCAACTGGATTTCAGAAAACACCCCAGTGGACGAACTGCTGCCTGGAACAACTTATTACTGGCAAATCAAAGCGGAGAATGTCAATGGAACAACTTATGCCGATTCATCGACCTTCTGGCACTTCACAACCAAAACGAATATTAACCCACCTGCTGCTTTTTCGAAGTCAACGCCAACCAATGGGGCGACTGGGTTGTCTTTGAATCCTACCTTATCATGGAATATGAGTGGTGGGGTAGTAGAAATATATGAGTACTGCTATGATACGAGTAACGATAACGCGTGCGGATCTTGGTTTGTTCTTGCTCCCGATAAAACAAGCGTTAACCTGGTTGGATTACAATCCGACACAACGTATTATTGGCATGTGAGGGCACGGAATTATGATGGCACGACGTACTCTAATAATTCCCAGAATGCTTTTTGGTCTTTCAAGACAGCTAAATCAACAGCACCACCAGCAGCCTTTTCAAAGATTGGGCCAACCAATACTGCTTCCAACGTTTCTATGAACCCAATCCTTTCCTGGGCTGCCACACCGGATATTCAATTATTTGAATACTGCTTCGACACAACGGATGATGGGAATTGCGCCTCCTGGATAGATAATGGGATTAATACAAACGTTACTCTGACCGATTTATTTTCCAACACCAAGTATTACTGGCAAGTAAGAGCGGTTAACGATGCTGGAACGACCTATGCCAATGGTACTGCAGATGCTTATTGGACATTCACCACAGAACTAGCTACGGAGAAGCCAGGCGCATTTAGTAAAGCAAGCCCGGTCAATAGTGCAACCGGAATAGCCCAGTCACCCACTCTAAGTTGGGGGAACAGCAGCGGTGCTACATCCTATGCTTATTGTTACGATAAAACCAATGATAACGTCTGTTCAAGCTGGGTCAATGTCGGCACTGCAACCAGCAAGGCTTTATCTGGCTTATCAGCAGGGACAAAATACTACTGGCAAGTCAGGGCGATAAATAATATTGGAACGACCTATGCCAATGGTACTGCAGATGCTTTTTGGACCTTCACCACAGTGCCAGTGCCTGAGAAACCAGGAGCGTTTAGCAAAACGAACCCTGTCAACGGTGCAACCGGATTGTCTCAATCGCCCACTCTAAGTTGGGGAAGCAGCAGCGGAACCACTTCGTACGCTTATTGTTTTGACAAAAGTAACGATAATGCTTGTTCTAATTGGGTCAATGTTGGTACCCAGACCAGTAAAACCTTGAGTGGATTGACTCCAGGAACCAAGTATTACTGGCATGTACGGGCTGTAAACAATATCGGAACGACTTATAGTAATGGCACCGCTACAGCTTTCTGGTCTTTTACCACAAAGGCAAATGTCGTGGAACGGAAAATCTATCTACCGATGATTATCAAATAGGGAGCAGGTTTCAAGATCATAAGCGGGAGAAAGCTTGGAAATAAACACCAAAAACACTGAATGCTGGCGGGGCTGGCTGTGGTTGTTGCTAACTGAGATTCCGATTGTCGAAAGTTGAATGCCAGCAAGGCTTGAACATACGGCAAATTACGCTTATAAAAAAAACAACAGGTCAGTGAACGCCTTCCTAAAGGCGTCCATTTCCGCATTATCAGTGATCATCCTCAGCTATAATTGGACTTAATTATTAACCTAAACCCATCTTGGAGATATTATGTGCGGACGTTTTAGTATGGCAATCGACTCGGACGACCTGAGGACTGCCCTGGCGCTCGGAGCTATTCCAACAGACTGGCGCAAGCGGTATAACATTGCTCCATCGCAGGATGTGGGCGTGGTGATTGATCCTGAAGAACGCAACGTGGAATGGATGCGCTGGGGGCTGGTTCCTTTTTGGGCAAAGGATCCGGAGATTGGCAATCGCATGATCAATGCGCGTGCAGAGACCATTATGGAAAAGCCGTCCTTCAAGCAATCTTTTCAGAAACGGCGCTGCCTGATACCAGCAGATGGTTTTTTTGAGTGGAAAAAGCCTACTGGCTCAGAAAAATCTTCCCGCCCTTTTTACTATTCTCACAAAGATGGCGGACCGTTCTTTCTGGCAGGCTTATGGGACAGCTGGTCACCCAAAGAGAAGGGAAAGCAAACTTCAGAAGCATTGAAGACATTCACCATCATCACCTGTCCTGCAAACTCACTGGTTTCCCAGGTGCATGACAGAATGCCAGTTGTTCTTACCGGAGACCAGGCCTGGAACTGGCTGGAATGGGATAATGAAGCGGCGCTTGCGTCACTTTTAAAACCCGCCTCAGAGGATTTGCTGAATGCTCACGAGGTAAGCCGGGCTGTCAATAAGCCTGAGAATGATTCGAGTGACTGCATCACGCCCATAACCCCTTGAGCAGTGTAAGGTAACTGCCTATGTAAAACCTTGGGTCGTTAGATCGTATACAATTGGTTTTGGCACATCCAATTACTAATTTCAATTTGCCGTCCCTTTATAGGAGCTGAAATGAAAACACACAGAAAATTTCCCTTCTTGATCTTAGGTATCAGTCTTTTGTTAATAACAGCCTGCATGGTCAGTGAGCAAACCATAACGCCTGAAATTCTTCCAACTGAAATCAAACAAACGCCTGAAGCTTTGCCCACACAGGAAACAGAACCCCACGCTGAACCCACATCATCAGAGGCAGCTCCACCAGAAAAAGTCGGTGGATGGTGGAATGATGTGGTCTTTTACGAAATTTTTGTGCGTTCTTTCAAAGACAGCGACGGGGATGGTATTGGAGATTTCCAGGGTATCATTCAGATGCTTGATTACCTCAACGATGGCAATCCGGAGACCACTACCGACCTTGGTGTGGGGGGTATCTGGCTGATGCCGATTATGCCATCACCGTCTTATCATGGTTACGACGTGACCAATTATGAAGAAGTCAACCCGGATTACGGCACGATGGAAGATTTCCGGCAGTTATTATCGGAAGCCCACAAACGGGGGATACACGTCATCATTGATTTTGTCGTCAACCACACTTCTAACCAACACCCCTGGTTCCTGGCTGCACAGGAATCCGACGCAAGTTTTAAAGATTGGTATGTTTGGTCCGAGACGGATCCACGCACATTCGGTCCCTGGGGTCAGGATCCCTGGCACAATGGGAAAAATGGGCAATATTATTACGGGATATTCTGGGAAGGTATGCCTGACCTGAATTACGAAAATCCAAAGGTTACAGAGGCAATTCATAACGCTACCCGATTTTGGCTTGAGGATATTGGGGTGGACGGTTTTCGGGTTGATGCTGCCCGCTACCTTTTTGAAGACGGCTTCTCGATGCAGGATACCAAGGGAACGATCCAGTGGTTCCAGGATTGGCGGGACTTTTACAAACCCATGAATTCGGAAGCCTATACCGTTGGTGAAGTTTGGGCGGATTTGCAGATTGTGGCTAAGTACACTGAACCCAAAGGTCTGGACAGCCTGTTCATGTTTGACCTCTCGAACGACATCCTCGGAGCAGTTTATTCAGGTGATGCCTCCAGAATTATCAAATCTTACCTGGAAACGCTGGAATACTTTCCGGACTATCAGTTCAGCAGTTTTTTAACCAATCATGATCAGCAAAGAGTCACTTCCTATTTTGGAAAGAAAATTAGCAAGTCCAAGTTGGCAGCCTTTGTTTACCTGACCGGCCCAGGAACACCTTTTGTGTATTATGGCGAAGAGATAGGAATGACAGGTAACAAACCGGATGAAATGCTGCGGACACCCATGCAGTGGTCAAGTGAAGCCAACGCAGGATTCAGTGCCGTCAGACCCTGGGAAGCTATCAACGATGGTTGGGACGAAACCAATGTGGCTGTTTTAGGCGAGGACCCTGATTCTATTTTGAGTTGGTACAGGGAATTGATTGCCCTTCGCAACCAGCATCCTGCATTGAGGACGGGAACTTATTTGCCCTTTACCTCCAGCTGCCGGAAACTTTATGTGACCCTAAGACAAGAAGGCGATGATATCGTGCTGACTCTGGCAAATGTTGGACTGACTATTGCGGAGAATTGCACAATATCCGTAGAAGCAAGCAGTCTTGCAGGAACCTACCAGGCTGAAACCTTGTGGGGGCGGGAGATGTTTACAGAACTGCCTTTTGGGGAGGACGGTTCTTTGAAAGACTTTTTTGTGACTGAAAGACTGGAGGGTGGTGAAACCCTGATAGTTTCACTTTCCCAACCATAACTGTTATGTAGTTTTGCACGAACCTGGTGGTATATGAAACCCTTGTAGCAAAGGGTAAAATAGTTTCAGCTACCTAACGGAGAGAAATTAATGAAGACAAAAATTTTTAGCATGTTAATTATCTGTTCTTTGGTGATAGGAACTGCAGCAGCATGTGCAGCAAAACCAGACACGGATGTTCTGTATGTCAACCTCACCTGGCATCAGCATCAGCCTTTGTATTACAAAGATGCCGATGGGGTCTATACCCGCCCGTGGGTGCGCGTGCACGCCACCAAAGATTACCTGGATATGGCTGAAACTGTGGCCAAATACGAGGGCATGCAAGCCACGTTCAATCTCACCCCTTCTTTGATTCGCCAGTTGGACGATTACGCTAATAACGGTGTAAAAGATCTCTATTGGACATATGCGGAAGTCCCTGCAGACAAACTGAGCGTTGAACAAAAAACATTCATTCTGCAGCGCTTTTTTGATGCCAACTGGGACCACGTGATTGCACGTTTTCCACGCTATCAGGAATTGCTTGAAAAACGAGGCGGTACCGATTCCGATGCGATTGCGGCTGCGTTGGAAAACTTCTCGGAAGGAGACTTTCGCGATCTGCAGATCTGGTTCAATCTGGCCTGGGTAGACCCGGACTATTTGGAGCAGGAGCCATTCCTTAATTTGGTTGAAAAAGGAAAAGACTTCAGCGAAGCCGATAAGGTTTTGTTGTTTGACGGCATCCTGGGGTTGATCCAGAAGGTCATTCCTTATCATAAAGAACTGCAGGATAAGGGCGTCATTGAAGTTACCACAACCCCATATGCCCATCCAATTCTGCCGCTAATTACCAATAGTGATCTGGCATTGGTCGGTAATCCCAATGCAGCAATGCCTGTGCAGGCTTTTCAATATCCGCAGGATTCCCTGGCGCATCTGGCAGAAAGTGTGCGCATGTATGAGGAGCATTTTGGGAGGGACGTGCGGGGGCTCTGGCCAGGCGAAGGTGCTGTTGCTGAGGATATTGTCAGCATGGTTTCAGAAGCTGGTTACCAGTTCATGCAGACTGGCGAACCTGTTTTGGCGAAAAGCCTGGGATTGGAGAGCTTCAGCCGCGATGGGTCTGAAAAAGTTGTCCAGGCTGATGACCTGTATCGACCCTACTATGTGCAGGGCGAAAACGGGGAGCCTGTTGCGATATTTTTTAGGGACTGGAACTTGTCGGACAAAATTGGCTTTACCTACTCAGGGATGGCTGGAAAAGAAGCTGCGGCAGACCTCGTTGGGCATTTGGAGAGTATCCAGGCAGACTTTGCAGCCGGAGGCAATACTGAACCTCACATTGTGACCATTGTTGTTGATGGCGAAAATGCCTGGGAAAATTATGACAACGACGGCAAGGAATTTCTTAATTCGCTCTACGAGATGCTTTCCACCAGCGAAGTGCTTGAACCGATAACGCCCTCTGCTTACTTGAAAACCTTTCCGGAACAACGCGCTATTGAAAACCTGTTTCCGGGAGCATGGTTCAGTGCCAATTACGACACCTGGATTGGTGAAGATGAGGAAGCAGCAGCCTGGAATTTGCTTGGAACAGTACGCACATTCCTTGAGGATTATGCCGACGGTACAAGACCCATTGAAAAAGAAATGCTTGTTGAGGCGATGGACTACATGTACTTGGCAGAAGGGTCCGATTGGTTCTGGTGGTATGGGACCGACCAGGATTCCGGTCAGGATTCTTACTTTGATGAGGGATATCGGGCATTACTTAAAGAGGTTTACATTGCTTTGGGAGAGGAAGTGCCAAAAATGCTTGATGTGCCGATTATCCAGCCTGTTCCTGTCAAAGCGACCCAACCCTTGATGAAGCCAGGTACACCGGAGATTGACGGAAAGGTCAAAGATGAAGCCTGGGAGTGGGCAGGTTACTACGATGGCGGCGATAACGAGACTATCAGTGGTTTCTACTACACGATGGATGAAAATAACATCAGCCTGCGGGTTGACCTTCGGGAGGAACTGGTTGTGGGGTCTGACTTTGTGGAAGTCTATCTGGCTGTACCAGGCGTGTCCGAGCGATCGTCCTGGGAGATGCAGTCAGGGCAACAGATGTCAGTTGCTGCCACGCACATCGTTCAATTTGGCAATGACGCTGAAAATCTAAATGTCTATGAGGTTGTGGATGAAACTTGGGTTCTCTCTGAAGAAGGTATTGGAAACGCTGTTTTGGATGGTAAGAAATTGGAAATGCAATTTCCTGCAGCTCTCTTGGGAGAGGTAAAAGCAGGGGATTCTATTCCTTTTGCTGTGATCTTGCAGCCAGCAGGTTCTGTCTTTCCGGTGGGGGCGCCCGGTTCTATTCAAGTCCTGAATTTGGGTCCGGTAACACAAGTGCTGCTAATTGACGACCCCAGTGGAGATGACAATGGACCAGGAACCTATACCTATCCAACCGATGCAGTCTTTAAACCGGGGGATTTCGACCTTGAGACTTTCGAAGTTACCACGGACGGCACTAATCTCAATTTTATTTTTGCTTTAGCGGGTGAGATCAGCAATGGATGGGGTTCACCGAATGGTTTTTCGGTTCAGACATTTGATGTATACATCGATAAAGATCCAGGAGCAGGAACCGGTAACCGGATGCTGCTGCCAGGCAGGAATGCCGCGCTGGCAGCAGAAAATGGTTGGGAATATGCCATTTGGATAGAAGGATGGACACCACAAGTGGTTATTCCTGATGCGACTGCAGAAGGCACTCCGCCAGTAAACTTCAATGAAGCGAGCAGCGCTCTGAAGGTTTACGTCGATGCTGGAAAGAATGCTGTGGTTGCCGTGGTGCCGCAGGAATACTTTGGCGCAGGCGACCCAAGCGATTGGGGATATACTGCGGTTGTTATGGGGCAGGAAGGCTACCCGGCAGAGGGCGTTTGGCGAATCCGCGATGTGCTGCAGCAGGCGGAGCAGTACCGGTTTGGCGGTGCACCTGCTGATAATAACCATTCACGCATCGTTGATATCGCAATCCCTGATGGTTACAGTACTACCCAATCAGAGGCACTGGGAACTTATCCATCGACCGCAAAACCAGTGGACGGTTTAAGCCCAGATGAATTTGCATTATTACCCGTTATAATTCCTGCTTCACAGTGAAAATGACGGATCATGAAATTTTTGGAGCGATAAGTTAATGAACGAAAGCGAATTTTTCCTTACACCTGAGCCGCGCCAGACCATTGAGGTAACGCTGTCGGACGGAAGAGTTATCACAGGACAGCGCGGTGCAACACTGGAATCGTTTATGAACGTAATCCAGGACCTGGATCACGGCTTAATTGTCGGCGCTATCGTCGATGGACATTTGCGGGAACTCACCTTTCCACTCAAACGTGATGCAATGGTAACCCCATTGCCTATGAGCGATGCGGATGGCGCCAGGATCTATCGGCGCTCACTAACTTTTTTACTTGAGGTCGCATTCAGACGGTGTTTCCCCAAAGGTAAACTAACCATCGACCATTCCGTGTCATCGGGGGGGTATTACTGCCAGGTCGAAAACGTTCCGAACTTCTCACAAGTTGACCTTGATAAGATTTATACTGCCATGCGCGACATTGTAGCAAGCGATGTGCCGTGTGTGCGTGAAGTCGTATCCCTTGATGAGGCAATTCAATACTTCAAGGAAGCGGGCGAGGAAGACAAGGTGCGTTTGCTCAAGTACAGACAGAGGAAGGACCTGGTGCTCTACCGGGCTGAGGAAGTGCGAGACTACCACCACGGTTATATGGTGCCTTCGATGCGTTATTTGCAGTGGTTTGACCTGGTTTTGTTGGATCATGCCTTTATTTTGCGTTTTCCCAGACGCCACGCCCCAGCCACGCTCTCCCCGATGGAAAAATATCCTACGCTGCTAAAAACGTTTAGTGATTATGGTAAATGGCTGAAGAAATTGGGGATTCCATCGGTCGGTGCGCTGAATGATGCTATTCAGGCAGGACATGAGGATGAAGTTATTTTGGTTTCTGAAGCATTGCATGAGATGCAAATATCGGAAATTGCAGAGGCTATAGACAGTCACAAGGAACAGATCAAAATAATTCTGATTGCTGGACCCTCCTCGTCAGGTAAAACCACCTTTTCCAAACGCCTCAGCATTCAGTTGATCGCACGCGGCATCACACCCTTTGCGCTAGAGATGGACAATTTTTTTGTGGATAGGGAAAAAACACCCTTAAATCCGGACGGCACCCGTGATTTTGAATCACTGCGGGCATTAAATATTGAAAGACTCTATGCTGATGTGCGCGACCTGATTGCTGGAAAAGTTGTGCAATTACCAAAGTTTGATTTTAAGAGCGGTTTGAGTGGAAATGGTGAAACCGTACAATTAAATAAGGGCGAGATGATCATATTGGAAGGTATCCATGGTTTGAATCCGAATCTGTTACCTGGTATGAGTCGGGAAAATACATACAAGATTTACGTTTCTTGCCTTACCCAGCTAAACCTTGACCGGCACAACCGGATTTCAACAACAGACACACGCATGCTCCGCAGGATCCTGCGCGACTCCCGAGATCGTGGATATTCTGCCGCTGAGACCATCGGCCGCTGGGAGTCTGTCCGACAAGGCGAGAAACAGCACATCTTTCCTTATCAGGAAAACGCGGATGTGATGTTCAACTCAGCGTTGGCTTACGAACTGGGCACTCTCAAACCGCTGGTTGAACCATTGATCAGGCAGGTCCCTTTCGGAACAAGGGAACATCTCGAAGCCAAACGTCTGCTCAAGTTCCTGGAATGGTTCCTGCCAATTGGCACGGATTATGTTCCGGACAATTCCATTCTCAGGGAGTTTATCGGTAATTCGATATTGACTGATTTTTCTCTCTGGAAAAATTGATAATATTTCTGTCCAGAAATAAGGTCTTTGACCGAACTTCTTGAAAAAAAGATCCCCGAAATGCTTCGGGGATCAATTATTTTGGAGTAGTTTTCTTATTGGTTGACAAGGCAGCGCTTTACCAGTTTGGATAAACGCTCAACCCCGTCCATTATTTTTTCCACATTGCAGGCTGAAAAATTCAGACGCATTGTATTTGATCCGCCTCCGTTGGGGTGGAAAGATGTACCAGGTACATAAGCCACTTTTTCCTCGATAGCTTTAGGGAACATCTCAAATGTGTTGCATTGTTTTGGTAGCACCAGCCAGAGGAAAAGACCGCCCTTGGGTGTGGTCCAGGATGTACCTTCAGGCATAAATTCAGCAAAAGCCTCCAACATGGCGTCGCGCCGTTCTTTATAAACCTTTCGGATCAGGTTGATATGATCTTTTAGCCAGGCGGTTCTGGCCAGTTCATAAGCAATATTTTGATCAAATGTTGAACTTTGCAAGTCTGCGCCCTGTTTCGCCTGGACCAGTTTCTTTATGACTTCTTCAGGCGCGATTACCCAGCCAATCCGAATGCCAGGCGCAAGTATTTTGGAGTAGGTGCTGGTATAGATGACATTGCCGACGTAGGTGGGTCTATCTTTGGAACGTAATTCGTCATCAAGAACAACCACCGGAGAAATGTGCTCACCCTCAAAGCGCAATCGTCCGTACGGGTCATCTTCAATAATTGGCACGTTGTATCTGTCTGCAAGTTCGATTAATTTCCTACGTCTATCCAGCGATAAGGTCACACCCGTTGGATTTTGAAAGTTCGGAAGCACATACATAAACTTGATGTTGGTGGCGATGAGTTCTTCAAGCTTATCTGTTTGCATGCCATCTTCATCTGAAGTAATAGTTGCGTATTCTGCACCGTATATGTTCCAGGCTTGCAGCGCACCCAGGTAGGTAGGTGACTCGGTCAGAACTCGGTCGCCCCTGTTAAGAAAAATCCGTCCGAGAAGGTCAAGCGCTTGTTGCGAACCAGTAGTGATTAGCACATTATCGCGCGTTACCCTGATGCCATATCTGCAAGCACTTTCGGCTAATAATTCACGCAAAGGGGCAAAACCTTCTGTCTGACTGTACTGCAGGGCTTTGGGTCCATTGTGGGTCAGGACTGTATCGCAAGCTTCTTTAAATTTATCAATTGGAAACAACTCAGGGGCTGGAAAACCGCCGCCGAATGAGATGATGTCCGGTTGGGAAGTCACTTTCAATAACTCACGAATCACGGAACTGGTGATTCCGGCAGTCCGATGAGCGTATCGGTGGTCCCAGGAAGTATGCATAATTCTCTCCTTTTCAGATGGTTATTAGGCTTTCAAAAATCGACTGACAACCGTTGCTGGTGTTGGCAAAACAACCTTATCGCCGATGGTGAGTTCGGCGGCTGCTTTTTGAGGCTTACTGGAAGCGCTCTGGAAAATCCAAATTCTACTGCCTTCGTCTGCAGCTTTGAGATCTACAAAGGCTTGGCCAGTGAGGAAACCTTGTTGGTCAATGGCGCAGCTGGTTACTTTTCCGATGGTTTTTCCTTTCGCATCTACAACTGGATCGCTGTGGTGTGCCATGCGAACGCCTTTCTCGTCAAAGCGGAAGCGAATGACCACACCGCTGCGCTGCAATTCGCGCTCGTAAAAAGCGGAGCGGCCTATGAACCAAGTTTTGTTCATCTTGATGTACTGCAAGAAACCGGCTTCGCTAACCATCAGGTTAAATTCCCCCCCCATTTCATGTCCGTAAAGCGGTAACCCAGCTTCAGTTCTCAGAGAGTCGCGTGCACCCAAACCGCAGGGTTTCAGCCCTAAGGGTATGCCGGCTTCCAGCAAGGCATCCCATAGTTTGGGCGCTTGTTCAGGATGAACAAACAATTCAAAGGCCATGCGTTCACCGGTATAACCTGTTCGAGAAACAACCACGTCTATACCAGCCAACTTGCTTTCACACAACTCAGTCCGATTGAGACGCATAATCTTTCTTTGTTCGGCAGGTTCTGCCAATTTCAGCACAATTTCACGGCTGATGGGACCTTGCAGGGCAATATCCACACGCATATCATCACCTTCTTTGGGGTCTTTGAGATTGCGGAGAATGACGTGCCTCCCAGGGGAGCGAACCCAGGGCTTCTCAAGGTCTATAAGCACTGTTCCGTTCTTTACTGCGTTCAACCAGGCCCAATCTTTAGCTTCGTTAGCAGCATTGACCACTACCAAATACTTCTCTTGATCGCGTCGATAAATCAACAAGTCATCAATTACATTGGCATGGGGATCGAGGAAGTGCGTATAGAGAGAGTCACCCACCTCAAGTGCAAAAATGTCGTTGGGGCAGACTGCATCAAGGAATAAAGCTGCATCCGGACCTTCAGCCTGGAAAACACCCATATGGGTTACATCAAACAACCCAGCTGCAGTGCGGGTAGCATTGTGCTCCTCGAGTACGGATGAGTACCATACCGGCAGTTCCCAGCCAGCAAAGGGGATAATTTTTGCTCCAAGTGCAACGTGTTTCTCGTACAGGGTTGTACGTTTCAGTGGTTGGTCTTCCTCTTCATGCCAGATGAAGGCTGGTAAGGCTGACTTTTCCCCATTGCTTGACTGACCAATAAAGAAAGGCTTGTCGGTGCAGATAGCTTCATCGTTTTTAAATGTCCATTGTGCCGGCTCAGATTCGGTAATGGAGATAGGCCCGAGAATGCGGTAGCAATAATTTTCACTGAATTTGATCAAGTCTGATGAAAGTCCAGAAAGCCAGGTGCCTACCAGACCATACTTCTCTGCCGGAACGGTCAGATTAAAAGAATTGGCAGATTCGCAGGTCAGCAGTCCGTCAATCTCTCCCATGGAGGTTGGAATTTTGGTCGACTGGGACTGCCCGGGTGTGAGTGTTTCGATATCACTGGTCAGGCTGTAACTCAAGAAACTGCGAATTTTCTCCCCTGATAATCTAAAGCCTCCATAAGCAGCCTCGGGTTTGCTATCGATATAAAAGTGATGCGGTATGCTGTGAGGTTTTTGGTACGCATCGTGACAGAATTGGCACTCCGCAAGTTCCCGAACCTTGATGCTGACTGAGGTTAGGGTCTCGAAATCCACTTTTGCGTGCACCTTTTTTGTAGGCCGCATGCACATGATGTAGGGAGTGGTTGCACGCAGCAGTTCTGTGATCAGGTTGGCGATTTCTTTGCTCTCTGTTTCTGTAATACCGCGCTGAGTGAGCCAGGTTGTACCCATCCGCACACCGCTGGCAGCCAAGGCGGAGCGGTCGCCAGGAATAGTATTAGCGTTTACTACAATCCCAGCAAGTTCAAGAATTCTGGCTGCAAGGCTGCCACTTAATGCGACACTCTCCTTGCTCTTGAAGGATTTGCAGTCTATCAAGGCCAGGTGGCTATTGGTGCCTTTATAGGGGACTCTAACACCATTTTCCTGGAAAGTATCTGCAAGCGCTTTGGCATTCTTTAGGGTCTGCAATTGTAACTGTCTGAATTGATCTGTTTTTGCCAGTTTGAAAGCCAACGCCATAGCTGCTATCGTATTGAGGTGGGGGCCACCTTGTTCACCTGGGAAAACCCCTTTGTCAATCTTGGTAGAGATTTCCTTATTGCGGGAAATAATTACTGCTCCTCGCGGACCGCAAAGTGTCTTGTGGGTTGTAAATGTGATGACATCTGCTATGCCTACAGGTGAAGGGCAGACACCTGCCGCGATAAGACCGGAAATGTGAGAAACATCAGCAAGAAAATAGGCACCGGATTCATCTGCGATTTCCCGGAATTTTTGCCAATCCGGAATCCAAGGGTAGGAAGAGTAACCCGCGATAATAATTTTGGGTTTATACTGCATGGCAAGTGCCCGAATGGCGTCGTAATCCAGGACTTCTGTCTCAGCGTTTACTGTGTAATGCACTGCGTTATAAACCATCCCGGAACGATTCACCGGTGACCCGTGTGTTAGATGCCCGCCGTGGAGCAGGTTCATTCCCAGTATGGTATCACCAGGCTTGATTAAGGCTGTGTAAACAGCATTGTTGGCAGGGGCACCGGATAGGGGCTGCACATTAATATACAGGTCTTGAGGCTCCAGATTATTAGCAGCGAAAAGCTCTGCTGCTCTCCTGCGTGCCAATGCTTCCAATATATTGACGTAATCTGTTCCCTTGTAATAGCGAAGATCGCCGTGCAGACGGTACGCACCTAATTGACAGGGGTAATCCAGGATCTGTTCCTGGGTCATCGTGCGCGTTTCCTCGAGGGGGTAGCCTTCGGCGTAAATGTTGTTGAAAGGTGATGCCAACAGTTGCCGAATTGCAAGAGGGGCGATACTCTCGCTTGGGATCATTATGAGGCGCCTTGCCTGGCGTTCTGCTTCCAATTCTGAAAGCAAAGAAAGGTCAGGGTCCAGTTGATTCAGCGGTTCATCAAAAACATAGCCATTCATCGTTTTATTCCTTTGTATTGAAGTGTAGATAGAAAGATTGAGAGATGGTCCGCTTACCCTCCATAGAAAAAGGAAAGCGCACTAATAAACTAATAGTAATGTGAGAGCATGCGGGCAGGTCATTACTGGAATCAAACAACTGCTCGATAAGGGCTTTTTTGATCCTTCCGAAGCTTTCCATTAATTCTATTTTACCCCATTAAGCAGCCCAATTGGCACGACTCTGGGGGCAATTACTCCAGTGTTTGCATGATAAATAGGATTCAGTAAGTATAATGGGACCAGTTGTTACTACTGGCCCATATCTCAATTATGACAGAGAAAATGGAATTAAAAATGAAGGTTTATCGCTCCGAAGCAGATTTAATTGATGCTGCTAAAACGGATCCTGATGCATTTGGCATGCTGTACGAAACCTATGTCGATCGGATCTATCGTTACATCTATTTTCATACAGGGAGCGATCATGATTCAGAGGATATCACCTCGAAGGTGTTCTTTAAAGCCTTGAATAATATTGGTAAATATCAGCACATGGGAGTGCCATTCTCAGCGTGGTTGTATCGCATTGCACACAATCAGGTTGCGAATTATCACCGCGATCGTTCCAGGGTGCGGGAGATTTCTATCGAAAATTTGCCGATGCCTAACCTCTTGAGTAAACAGGATGCGCCGGAATTATCTGTTGAAAAAATGCAAAAAACCGCTTATCTGATGCGTATCATCAATGATCTGCCGCGGCAAAAGA
>CAYVWM010000039.1:0-16713 GCA_964455505.1 uncultured Anaerolineaceae bacterium | reverse complement strand
TCTAAGTTCTTAGCTTCAGGGTAGTGAATGTAAAACCAGGAGAGAAAAAAAGCTACACCAATAATGCCAGTCTCTGATAATATCCTTACCCAAAGATTTTTTGCATTTGGGATAAAGTTGTCCATGCCAGCCGTACGAATAACCTCAGGCAGTTTGTAACCAAAATCCGGTACCAAATCTGCAAAAAAGTAACCTGTGCCGCCTAACCCGACACCCAATATAGGATTCTCAAGGTAAACTCTAAAGGCTGTAATCCAGTAAATCAATCGTTCTGCAAAACTTAATTGGCTCGCCCACCCCAAAATCCCGAATTGTTTGTATCGCTCGATGTCAAACAGTTTTTCCATCCTCGGGTCTATCTTTGTCAGCAAAATACCTAACAACAGGGTGATTAAAGCGATGACCAGGAGTAAAGTCAATCCAATCAAAAATTTTACAAGTAATCGCGAACGAATTTGGATCACTTTACCCTGTCTTTTTTCATATTGCATCAGTAATTTATTTATCCAATTGTTGGTAATTCTGTAGAAAACATAGGCAACCACCACTACAGATGTGAGCCATCCTATCCTTGAAAAGCTGAGGAAGAGTGAACCAACAGCAAGGATTAGCAAGGTGTTTTCAACGGTAATGTATTTAGCAATTCGAAACTTGAATAATGAGTTCCTGGTAGCTGTAAAACCTAACCATATTGGAATGTAAAGAGTATTCAACTGATTTGCGAGCCAAGAAGGTTCATAGGCGAGTCCAGTTACTCTTTTTTCATAAAGTAGACCATTTGAGGTAACTAATCTCTGAAATTGCCACAACCAGTCTGGGTAATTTCCGTACCTGTACCAACAAAGTGCCTGAACCAAACTGGCAATGATAATTAATAAACCTGATAGATAAATTGCTTTCAATGAATAAACCAATATTTTCGGTTTATCAACGATCTGAATCGTAAGAACATAAAACGCTATCCCTACAAGTAAAGTGAGTCCAGCTTCCAGTGCATTTCGCGATGTCGGTGTCATGCGCATCGTTGGGATATATTTAAAAGCAGCTAACAGTGTAGCAATTACCGCATAAAGAAAGAATAGTATTAATGGTAAAGCTTCTTTAGGCAAAATTTTATTTGAGAGAAACCTGGGCAGAAAAAAAACAAACACCAACGAGAATAGAAATAGTGCTGATAAAGGCGCGACTGATGTATCTCCAAAGAGTCTCGCAATCAATGGAAAACTGGTAAATGGCAGACACAATAGTAACCCAATCCATAAAACATAATGTAGAGTAAGCTTGTTATTTTTCTTCATGCCGTGCATGTCCAAACCCGGTTAGCTCTACAAGCACAAACGCTGCTAAAAAACCAACCAAACCGCCAACCAACATCAATGTACCCCTGTGAAACCTTTGCGGATTTTCTGGAATTGCTGCAGGTTGGTACTGACTCACATTCAGATCCACTGTTAGACCCAGAGATTGTGGGCTTTCACTCCGGATGATCTCCCCCAATCTGTCCAATTCTGTTTGGAGTTTGGCTTGATCCAAAGATGCGCAAACAGGCAGCTCATTTGTGTTCTTGGTATCAAAGCAAGCCTCAATTGCTTTGAGCTGTGTCTTGGCATTAGAAAGGATAACTGCATGTTCATAAGCCTCACTTAACGTGTCAAAAAAGATAGCCCCCCAATTTGAAGCTATTCTGGCAGCAATTTGCGGGTTCTGATGTCGGACCTTAATTACAGTGTTCATTAATTGTCGTTCTATTGTGCTGTTTTCCTTAAGTAATTCCAGGTTTAACACGTTGCCGTAAGCTGCTTCACTCTCTAAGAGCAATTGGATAACTTTGGGATGAAAAACCAATTCGCCAATATGATTAATTTCCGCATCGACCATTATTTCGGTTATGTTGGTATTTTGCACTATTTCCATGTTGGTTGTTACTACTGACCTGGCTTCGTAAATTGGCGGCAGGAACAAACTTCCAATAAATCCAAGAATCGCCCCAAAGATCATGCAAATAAAAACAACTATCCATGGGTAAGTGAGAGGAGACGAAAACAATCTAATCGAAAAATCTGATTCAGAGAGCGTTTTTAATTTGTTTGTAATTTTCATCCTAACGTCCCTTGCATTAACCCTTCTAACCTGCCGAATATACCACGATTTTACCCGACAACAGCGCCTTTGTTTTCTGTTAGTCTAAAATAATGTTCACAAAAGACCTGATAGAATAAATAACCATGAGTGCAAAACTGAAAATTCAAAAACCTTTTGTCAAAATCGAGAATACACTGGGAGAATGCCCTCTCTGGCACCCTGAAGAGAAAAAGCTTTATTGGGTTGATATAGAAGAAGGGCATTTGTTTCGTTATGACCCCTTCACCTCTGACCTGGAAATCTTTGATTTAGGGATTCAAACAGGCAGTTTTGCTTTCCGAAAACAGGGCGGTTTATTGCTCGCTACTGCCCAGGGTTTTGCTTTTTGGGATGAGCACTCAGGAACTCAAGCAAACTTTGCAGCCCTTTACAGCGCCGATTCAGAAATAATGATGAATGATGGACGCGTAGACTCACTTGGACGATTTTGGGCAGGGAGTAAAGGTCCGTCCGATACAGCAGCCCTTTTTCTTTTGGAACCCGATTTGTCTTTCCGAAAAATCCTTCCCGATATAACAATCTCCAATGGTATTGATTGGAGTCAGGACAACAAATACTGTTATTACGTCGATTCTGGAAAACGTGCAATTTTTCGCTTTAACTTCAACCTGGAAACAGGCAGCCTTTCAAGCCCTGAGGTTTTCTATTCGTTAGATGGGGAAAATACATCCGAAACACCCGACGGTTTGGTCTTGGATTCTGCTGGCAATATTTGGTGTGCATTTTGGGATGGATATCGCCTTGTTCAATTTACACCTGATGGCGAAGTTTTATCTGAAATCGAGTTACCAATTGGCAGACCTACATCGATGACATTTGGAGGCGATGACCTGCGCACCTTATATATTACCTCAGCCAGAACCGGTCTTACCAAACAAGAACTTCAAAACCAGCCATTAGCAGGCAGCCTTTTTGCGTTCAGAACTGAGATTCCTGGCAGACTGGCAAATTATTTCCTCGGTTAGAAACCGAAGACTATCCTACTCCCCAGCTATTCTTCTTCTTCACCTGACTTTTCAAATCTTAGGCGTTCGTGTGTTTCAAGAATTCTTTTGCGCATGCGAAGATTGAGAGGCGTAACTTCCACAAGCTCATCTGGGCTGATGTATTCAATCATCTCATCGAGGCTGAGCTGCCTTGGTGGGCTGAGCCTTTCATCCAGGTCCCGGATAGATTGCCTCATGTTTGTCAAATGTTTTTTCTTAGCAACGTTGATTGAAAGGTCCTGTGGTCTTTGCGTTTCCCCTACAATCATCCCTTCATAAACAGGTGTGCCCGGAGCGATGAAAAGTTGTCCGCGTTCTTCAGCGTTCTTGAGTCCAAAAGTCGTGGCAATTCCTGTTTCCCTGGCCACAATCGAGCTGGATTGCCGGCTCTCAATTGGTCCTTCCAGTAAATTTTCACCAGTAAAAAAGCTGTTCAACACGCCCTTTCCCCGCGTTATAGTCAGAAATTTATAGCGAAAACCTAAAAGCCCGCGTGTGGGCATTGTATAGGTTAGATGGACAGTTGAGTCTGGATTATTGGACATATCCATCATTTTTCCTCGTCGGCCACCTAACATCTCAACAACCGATCCAACATATTCTGAATCCACATCAACATGCACTTCTTCAAACGGCTCAAGTTTTACACCATCTTCTCCTGTAACCACTATGGCTTCCGGTCTTGAAACCTGGAATTCATACCCCTCCCTGCGCATGGTTTCTATGAGGATCCCCAGGTGTAACTCTCCTCGTCCTGAAACCAGAAAAATATCTTTGCTTTCGGTTGGCTCAACCCGCAGGGCAATATTTGTACGCAACTCTTGCTGTAGCCGTTCCCATAATTTTCTGGATGTGCTCCATTTTCCTTCCTGACCGGAAAAAGGTGAAGTGTTTACGCCAAATGTCATCCTCACGGTTGGTTGCTGCACTTTGATAACAGGCAAAGCTACAGGGTTTTCTATGTCCGCAAGAGTATCGCCAATTGCAATATCATTGAGACCGCCTATTGTGATGATTTCACCAGCTTCTACTTGGTCTACCGCTATTTTTTCGAGCCCTTGAAAGGCATAAACATACTTGGCTTGAATTTTTTCAATGCTGCCATCGTGGTTAATTCTTGCCAAAGCTTGGTTCTGTTTTAGTTTTCCCGCATGGATTCTCCCGGAAGCTGTAACACCACTGTACTCATCATAGCCCAAATTTGTTACCAAAAATTGAAATGGCGCTTTGATGTCGACGTTCGGACAAGGGATGTGGTCAATTATGCTGTCAAAAAGCACTTTAAGGTTTTCGGTCAATTCAGGGGTTGACCCAGCCTGTCCTTCCAAACCATTGGCATAAATGACTGGAAAATCTGTCAGTTCATCGCTTGCACCCAGTTCAACAAAAAGATCAAAAGTTGAATTCAATGCTCTGTTCACATCTGCATCTTTTCGGTCAAGCTTATTAATGACCACGATAGTGCGTAAATTCTTAGCTACAGCCTGTTTCAATACAAAACGGGTTTGCGGCTTGGGACCTTCTGCCGCATCAACAAGCAGCAGTACCCCGTCGACCATATTCATGATCCGTTCCACTTCACCGCCAAAATCTGCATGTCCTGGAGTGTCTACGATGTTTATCTTGACAATTTCCCCCGTTTTATGATTAGGCACCAAAATAGCGGTGTTTTTTGCGAGTATAGTGATACCCCGCTCACGTTCAAGGTCGTTCGAATCCATAACGCGCTCTTGCACCCTTTGGTTGGACCTAAAGATTTTGGCTTGCTTTAGCATTGCGTCAACCAAAGTGGTTTTTCCATGATCTACATGGGCAATAATGGCGATATTTCGGATATCATTTCTTGGCGTTAACATAAATTTATATTCCTTATTCATAAAAAAACCCGGTTGCCCGGGTTTGTACCATTTTCTATATTCCTATTACACCCCAGAAATATGGCGGTCGCTCTACCGGTTCATCAACAATTGTTACGGCACTTTTTAGGCGTTCTTTTACCTGAAGTAACTTATCCGGGTCATTGGCATGGACTTCAAACATCTCCTGTCCGGATTTTACATAATCACCAATTTTTACCCTAACCATGATACCCACAGCCTGGTCAATTGAATCCCCTTTCTGAGCTCGGCCTGCGCCCAACACCACGGAGGACTCTCCGACCTCTTTTGCATCCACAGATTTGATCCAACCCTCTTTAGGCGTGTGTATCTTTTCAATAAGAGTCGCTTTCGGCAACTTTTCGAGGTCTTCTACAAAACTTATATCGCCTTTTTGGGCGGTTACTAATTCAAGGAATTTCTGGAAACCTGAACCGTCATCAATGGATTTTTCCACCATGGCTATACCGTCCTCTATATCTTTGGCAATACCGCCAAGGATGAGCATATACGCAGCCAGATGCAAACAGTGATAACGGTAATCTTCTGGGCCTATACCATGCAGCATTTCAACTGCTTCTTTGAGTTCCAACGCATTGCCTACCGCCGTTCCCAAGGGTTGATCCATTGGTGACAAAACCGCAATCACATTGCGGCCGCTAAGTTTTCCAATAGAAACCATAACATTGGCAAGTTCTTTAGCGTCGTCAAGTGTCCGCATAAATGCACCCTGCCCGACTTTCACGTCCAAAACAATGGCGTGTGCACCTGCTGCGATTTTTTTGCTCATCACCGAGGAAGCAATCAGTGGTATAGATTGTACGGTTCCGGTTACATCTCGCAGACCATAAAGTTTACCGTCAGCGGGTGCCAAATCAGCGCTTTGTCCTGTCAGAACAATGCCGATTTCCTTAAGCTGTTGGATAAATTCTTCTGTCTTGAGGTCAACACGGTATCCTGGAATGGCTTCCAATTTATCAATCGTTCCGCCGCTAAATCCCAAGCCACGGCCAGACATTTTCCCTACCGGCAACCCACAAGCTGCAACAAGAGGCGCAACCGTTAACGTTGTTTTATCCCCCACACCGCCCGTAGAATGCTTATCGACGGCTATTGGAACAGCTACACTCAAGTCAAGAATTTCACCGGATTCTGCCATTGCCAGTGTCAGATCGGTGATTTCCTGGTCGGTCATCCCATTCAACAAAACAGCCATTGCCCAGGCAGACATCTGATAATCTGGTATTTGCCCCTCAGCATAACCATGAACCAGAAATCTCAATTCTTCTTTGGTGAGCGCTGTTTTATCTCTTTTTTTGATGATAAGGTCAACGGCACGCATTATTGTTTCTCCTTAATTGAATAACCTATCTTGGATGAATGCAAACTTTACGATTAGGTTCATCGCCGAACGATTCGGTTTCTACGTCTTTATTGTCGCGTAATTCCATGTGGATAATTCTGCGTTCATTGGCAGGCATTGGCTCCAAACACTGTTTGCGGCCTGTAGAGATTACCTGTTGGGCAGTTCTCCGGGCAATTTTTTGCAGTTCAGATTGCCTTCGCAAACGGTAATTTTGGATGTCTACCTGAATTGGTACCCACCTGCTTAATTGATGGCTCACCATTAAACTCAGCAAATACTGCAGGGCATTTAATGTCTCAGATTTTCTGCCAATCAAGAAGCTCAGGTCTTCGCCTTCAATTTTAGCTTGGACGATAGGTCTTTCCAAAGATTCCGAAGTCATTTCAGTCACCTGGATTTCTGCTTTCACACCAATTTTATCAAGTATCCGTTGGAGGGTAGTTTCAACTGCAGCAACACTGTCAACATCTTTTTCACCAGGCACGATTGTCTCATCATCTTCTTGGAGTAAATCAATTTCTACCTCTTGAGGTTCTTGATTACTCTTGTCTTTGCTATCAGTTTTGCTTATTTCAACTGCTTTCTCAAGGTGCTTTTCTACGTCAGTTTTAACAGTCATGCGAATCCGCGCTTGTCTTGACGCGAAACGAAATAAGTTTCTTTTACCTTCATCGAGCACTTCTACCTCAACGTTATCTTCGGAGAGTCCCAATTCTGATAATCCCTTGTCAATCGCTTCTTCAATTGTAGGGGCTATTACTTCAAGGGTCGTTCTTTTTGTCATGATTTCTCGCAATTCTAAAAATTCTCTGATTATCGCTTTCTTTTTGGTCTTTGTTGCTTAACACTGGAGCGTGCGGATGGTTTGGTTGCCTTGATTTGTTCAACGGGTTTTTGCTCTTCTAATTCTTCATCCTCATCTTCCCACTCAGTCGGAATTACCACGGCAGGTTTAGGTTTTTTTGTGTTTTCAGACTGCTTGATAAATGGGAAGATTTTTGACCAGTTTGTTTTTCCTTGGGCAGTATATTGGACTACTGTGGCTAAATTGCTCACCAAAAAATAGAGCGCAAGACCAGATGCCAAAGAGTAGGCCATCCAGCCCATCAACACTGGCATATAAACATTCATGCTCTTTGTCATTGCAGCAGCTTGATCGTCAGCTCCAGTTGGGGGTTCCATTGCCTTACTTTGCAGCCAGGTTGTCAAAACCACAATAATAGCCAAAACAGGTATGCCTATACCAAATACGGTTAGACGTTCGGGTTGACCCAAATCCATCCAAAGAAATCGGTTTTGAATCGGTAAGATTTTTGTGGCATCAAGGAAAGGATAAACAATCCTTTCTAATTTGAGTAATTCTAAGGGGGTGGCTGCCATTGCCTTCATGATGCTTTGATAAAGTCCGATTATTATCGGAAACTGGATGAGGGTTGGCAGACAGGAACCAAATGGGCTAATCCCCAATTCTTTGTACAATTTCATCTGTTCCTGAGCGAAGCGTTCCTTGTCATCCTTGTATTTTGCCATCAGCTTCTTATAGCGGGGGCTTTGCTGCAGTTCTGTCATAGCAGCTGTAGACTTCAGTTGTTTTGCTGTTAAGGGATAGGTAAGTGCTTTGATCAGTAGTGTAAACAGAATAATGGCAACGCCGAAATTTTTCACTACCATAGTAATGGCAAGGAGTACATTGGTAAAAGGTTGAATGATTATCGTGGTCCACATAGTTATGTACTCCTCTTAATTTTCCGGTTTGAAAGTCCAGATTTGCGTTCCTGACTGGTTATAAGCTACCAGCAACGCATCTCCTTTTGTGATTGCAACCAGAATAGTATCTCCAACTACAACAGGCGTCGTATTTAACTCGCCTTCCAATGTAGCGGTCCAGAGCGATCTTCGCTCAAGATCATAGGCGCGCAGACTGCCATCCTGAGTAACGGCAAGAAAACCGCCATTCACAGCAGCTAACCCGGCAAGGGTTTCGCCATTGGTCTCAATTCTCCAGTTTTCTTTCCCGGTTGCAGGGTCTAATGAAAAGATTTTTCCGCCTTCGTCTGTAAACAACAGTTGATTATCCAAAAGGATAGGGCTTGACCAAACGCTGGAAAGATTTCCATTGTCATCAAAACGCCATACAGTTTCCCCACTGCTAGGGTTTATTGCTACAAACTCTTTTCCTAAATTCCCAGCATACAGGAGGTTTTCTTTGGAGTCAAATATTGGCGCGGCTACTAAAGACCCCGACTGTTCGTTCTTCCAAATGACTTCGCCGTCGTTGATATCCAACGCAATCAGAAAATGATCCATGGCACTGATATAAACTGTGTCATCAGATATGAGCGGCTCTGCCAGAAATCCAAAATCATTGGAATACTTCCACAGCAGGTTTCCCTGGATATCAAGCGCATAGACATTTCTATCAGTTCCTGGTGCAATTATTGCCGTCCCATTTGTGACAGCTTTGGCCTGGAACCAACCCTTAGCCTGTGTAAAGGTCCATTCTTCACTCCCGTCTTCCAAATTCAGCTTGTGAAACTTATTTGCAAGATCCCCCACAAACACGCCATCGTTAAAAACCATAGCAGGTGCATACAAAACAACCTGCGCATTTCGTTGAACTGGATAACGCCAGAGTTCTTTTCCGCTGTTTAGATCTACTTTATAGAGCGCACTTAAATAAGAGACGTAAGCAGCATTGTCGTCAGCACTCAGACCAGGCACGCTCTCTGCACGTGGCCCCATTGCACAGCCAGCAAGAATAAATGCAGCAAAGCTAACAATTAAGATATTTCGTAATATTTTCTTCTTCATAGATCTCCAATATTTTATGGAACAGGGTCGTAGCCACCAGGATTAAACGGGTTGCAGCGGATGATACGTTTCAAGGCCATCCACCCGCCAACTATCGCGCCATATTTATAAATTGCCTGATAGCCATAGTGAGAACAACTTGGATAGAATCTGCAAGTATTTGGCGGTAACGCTGGTGAAATAATTTTCTGATAGGCTCTGATAACCAGTAGCAACAAAATTCTTGGAATATTCACTAACCTAAATGGTAAATCCCTGATGGATGTTTCCTCACAATTTGTGTGGTGAGAGATGTGAACTTCCTCAGTCATTTCTGTTAAGTCCTGCTTTTTCCAATAATTGCTGGAATGCATCGTCTATTTGTTCGGACTGTGCAACCAACAAATTTTTTCTTGCTATAAAAACAAGATCATAGCCTGGTTCAAGCGATTCCAAGTACTTTTGAAAACGCGCTCTAATCAACCGCTTACATCGATTTCGTTGAACAGCACCACCTACTGATCTTGAGGCCAGTACTGCAAACCTTATGTTACATGATTCATTTTTTTGGGCAATCAGAACAAGGTATGTATTTGAAAAAGTATTTCCATACTTCCGGATACCCTGTATCTCTGTTGCGCTTTTGATGTGTTCTGGCTTCAATGAAAAGTCTGATGAGCTAAGGTTATTAGTCAGCTCCTTACCAACGGACTCTCTTTACATGATTATTGGATTTACTGGCTAATTTGTGACGCCCACGTAATCTGCGCCGTTTCAATACTTCCCTTCCGTCACTTGTTGCCATTCTGGCACGAAATCCGTGTACGCGTACACGTCTGCGGATTTTTGGTTGATAAGTCCTCTTAGTCATTCTTTTTCCTTTCAGAACTCTGCACTGAAAATGTTGTCAGTGTCAGAGGTGTTTTTTTCTGTAGTTTTAACCTTATGATTTTACCTGATATCTATCTTCTTCGTCAAGCAATCGAAAAGGTTCATTACACCCTTCGCAGGATCCCAATCCTGAGGAATCATTTTGTTTGTTATTGGACATTATTTGCACCATAATCCCCCCCTTTCATCAACTTTACAAATCTTTACTTGAGTAATCTGATTTGCAATGTTTGCATCACTTTCGATGAGCACCCGAGTAAAATCCCGCGTTAAACCTTTGAATATATTCAAATTTTGCTTTTTTGCAGGTTTCTCCCATAAAACCCAATCAACCGTCTCTATTTTTTCCAATTTATGCTCATGCGATTTTTTACTGAATATATTCAGTATTATTTTTGTACGTTCTACAGCTACTTCTGAGCCAATCTTATTATCAAAAAGTGCGGCTTGCGTTCCTGGCATTGGAGAAAATCGAAATGCATGACCTCTACTTAAAGGTAGCGATTCCAAAAATGAGCATGTCTCCTGAAAATAGGCATCCGTTTCGCCCGGAAAACCTGCAATAATATCCGTTGTCAAGGAAATTTCAGGAATTGTCTTTTTAATATTATCGACCAACTGAAAGAAAGCTTTAGGAGTGGTTGGTCTCGCCATTTTTTTCAAGATGAATTCACTCCCACTCTGCAATGGAATGTGGAGATGAGGCAGTAAACGTGGATTACTAAACAAAACCAACAAATCAGGCCCGATATCCCAGGGCTCTATTGACGAAATCCTAATCCGTGGGATTGCTGTATCAGCCAATATTATCCCTACAAGGTCACTAAATCGAACCTTTTCTCCCAGGTCTCTGCCCCAGGAACCGATCTGTACACCGGTCAGTACTATCTCTTTGACTCCCTGATTTTCAGCATTTTTTATGTGACTGATCACTTCTTCAGCAGGCAAGCTTTTTGATATTCCGCGTGCAAAAGTCGTCAGGCAATATGTACATTTATTATCACACCCATCCTGCACCTTGATAAAACTTCTGGTGCGGCTTCTTGACCCCAGGTTAGGCTTTTTGTCCTCTCCTGCACCTGATCTTAACCCTTTGTCAGAAAGGATTTGTGACGGCAGTTGCAATTTGTGGTTATTACCGTACACCAACTCCTGAGCTGTCAGCTTTGCGGCTTCTTGCTGAAAAATCGTAGCCCAACACCCTGTTACTACCACTTTCGCCTTAGTGGTGTTTTTATAATGACGGATCATTTTTCGTGAATCTGCACTCGCCTTAGCTGTTACACAGCAAGTATTTATGATAATAGTGTCAGCAACCTCAGATGTTTCCACAACTTCGTGCCCCATATCCAAACAATCATTGGCCATCCTCTCAATCTCGCTCTGATTGAGACGACAGCCTACCATATCAAAAAAGACTTTCATGGCAATAATTTGATCACTTCAAGGTTATTGAACAGAGCTGCTGCTGAACCTGCTGAGCGGGTTTCAAGCATTAGTCCGATATCCCCCGCACTGAAAGTCGGGTCGGTTACATCCATCAATTTTTCCCCGTTGACAGTAAGGCTGAGGGATTTACCCAAACATTCCACCGTTATTGCATTCTTTCCATCTTGTTTATTGATGATTTCTGAGTATTCATAGCGGCCAGAATCGAGCATAGCGTAGAACCCATCTTCTACCAGCATGATTCCATAATAGCCATCACTGCTAATTAAAAATGCATAGTAATTGGATTGGTCCTGATACCGACAAATAACACCAAAGTTGGTGTCGTCAGGACCTTTAATTTTTTGAGTCTCAACTGAGATTTTTATATCGGCTAAATTCAATCCTGGATTGGACCAGCTGCGTGAGTTAATGGTGTTCACTGAAATCAGATAACCATTGTCTGAGTACCCTTTGAGCTCATACACATTGCTGCCAATTTCCCAGCCACTTGAATGGTCTTTAAAGTCATCGTTAAATAATACATCTCCCTCGTCATACCATGGTAATTTGTCCATGCCAAACCAGGTGGTGTTGCAAGAACTTAATAGAAGCAGAGAGCAAATTGCAATTGAATAGAGGGTTTTTTGTTTCACAATCAACATGATACCAAAAAACCCTCTTACAGACAAACTTTCAGTATTTGAGATACCTAAATGGTTTCCAAGTAGCGTTTTACTTCCCAATCACTGACATGCGTTCGATATTCATCCCATTCTGCCTTTCGGGAAGCAACAAATTTTTCGGACAGATTATCACCCATCGCGGCACGCATTAATGGATCAGCTTCGTACTCCTGGATCGCTTCAACTAATGAACCCGGGAGCATATCAATGCCCATCGCAGCCCTTTCTGTTTCAGTTAGTTCATAAACATTGATATTGTTGAGCGGCTTTGGACAAGACAATTGCCTATCGATCCCATCTAAGCCCGCTGCCAGCATTATATTAAATGCAAGGTAGGGATTTGCTGACGGATCAGGAAAACGCAATTCTATACGCACTGCGTTTTTATTTCCAGAAAAAACCTTTGGTATTCGAATCAACGCAGATCGATTTACTTCTGCCCAACCTATATATACTGGCGCTTCATAACCAGGAACAAGCCGTTTGTAAGAATTCACACTGGGAGCAAGCACTGCAGACATTGCGCGCGCATGCTCCAATTGGCCTGCGATAAATCCGTAAGCGATGTCTGAAAGATTGTATGGATCCGATTCTTTGAAAAACAGGTTTTCCCCATTTGAGCTAATCGATTGATGGCAATGCATACCTGAACCATTGACACCAAAAACAGGCTTGGGCATAAATGAAGCTATCAAACCATGTTTTGCTGCAATCGCTTTGACTGCAGATTTAAAGGTCAGCACATTATCCGCCGTTTTCAAGGCTCCATCAAATTTAAAATCAATTTCGTGCTGCCCCAATGCGACTTCGTGGTGGCCAACCTCTACTTCCAAGCCCATTCTTTTGAGTGTAGCCATCAACTCTGTGCGGACATTGATTGCTTGGTCATTGGCTGAAAAATCAAAATATCCGCCCACATCATAAGGAACCGGGTGAACATTCTCGCCGCCATTGCGTAGAAACAGGAAAAATTCAGGTTCTGGGCCTACATTAAAAATCCAGTTGCGCTCCTCATAGAGTTTCTTTAAGGATAACTTAAGCCTTCCTCGTACATCCCCTTCGAAAGGTTCTCCATTGGGTTTGTGTATGTCACAGAGCAGTCTTGCACGCCGATATTCTTCAGGAGACCATGGCAAAATGGCATATGTGTCCGGATCAACGACCAAGTGCATATCACTTTCCTGAATCCTGGCAAATCCTTCGACCGAAGAACCATCAAACCAGATCCCACCCTCATTTAATACCTCCTCTAACCTTTCCACTGGACCGTCCAACGATTTTACAACCCCATTGATATCGGTGAACTGATAGGAAATAAACTTAATTCCATCTTCTTTTACAATTTTGAGTAAATCTTTTTTTTCAATCATTTCTTCCTCCAAAACCAAAAACACTGCTTCAAGATTTCAGACTGAAGCACTATCTGATCACTATGCATATTTTGTCCCAAAAGTCACCTAGTGGTTTTGGTTTTGCATAAAAAGGAAGATTGAAACCTGTGATAGGTTTCGGAGGCATCCGCTGATCTATCGATTTTCCCCGGACATCCGGGTTAACACCCTCTTCGCAGAGGGGAACCTCCACCTCGTCATCTCAAATTTGAGACTCAGCCGCTAAATCTCTTTTATTCAATTGTTTCAAGTTCCCCTGAATGAGGCCTCCCCGCTATGCCGTGTGTGGTAGGGTTTTGAACCTGCAATGGCAGGAGTGGTTCTTCCTGCAGGATCAGTCTTGACTTTCGTCTATCACGTCACCTGGTGTGAGATCGAACCCATTTAATCAGTGTTGGTACAAAACTGGTTGCCACATCACAAACACAGCAGGGTAATGTTCTTATACCATAATCCTGAAAAATTGAACAGTCCTTAATGGTAAAAATACGTTTAACAATTCAGAGTCAAAGGGTTTGCTTTCTCCACAAGAAATTAATTGCGGTATAAACAAATTATGACAACAATCCGTGCATTTATAGGAATTTCATTTTCTGATGAAACCAGAGACTTGTTGGCAGCTCAGCAAACTGCATTGATGAAGAAACTTGAAGGATGCCCGATACGTTGGGTAAAGCCGCAAAATTTCCACCTCACAATACACTTTTTAGGGGAAATTGACACGAGCAAGGTGGAATCCATCAACATTCTAATGAATAGAGCATGCAACCACATAGATAGCTTTACAATTACTTTTACAAAAATGGGGTGTTTTCCAAACAGCAAGTACTCCAAGGTTCTCTGGTTAGGTGGTTCAAATGCAGATCAACTAACTGATCTTGTCCAGGAACTCCACGATGGTTTACAGCGGATGAATATCGCAGTTCAAGGAAAATTTTCACCACATTTGACGCTTGGAAGAGTTAATGACTGTGCAACGAATTCTCAACGCTTAAGAATTGGCACAGAGTTTGCCAAACCTCCAGGTTTCCAAGAAATAAGCGAGCAGATTGGTCATATTGTTCTTTATAAAAGCACACTTACACCTTCCGGACCGGTATATAATATCATCCATAGGGCAGTATTGAACAATCCTAAGGAGGTAACACCTGGAACCTATTAATCTGGCAAAAACGATAGTTGGAATTCTTGAAGATAAAATTGCAGAGGATATTCTTCTTTTAGATTTGCGGGGAATAGCAGACTTTACAGATTTTTTTGTAATAGCAACAGCGACCAGCGATAGGATGTTAACAAGTTTGGCTGAAAGCGTTTCCCAAACAATTAAGAGCGACTTTTCTGCCACGGGTTTAACAGAAGGCACTCCAGAATCCGGTTGGATGGTTCTTGACTATGGATCAGTGGTTGTGCATTTACTTTCATCAGAAAAGCGGGAGTACTATCAGCTCGAAGAACTTTGGAACATGGGAAAAACCCTTCTCCATCTGCAGTAGATAAATACCAAAACAAACTTTACTTACATGTGTTCTTAAAAACAAAATAGGCTGGCTAAAAAAAGCCAGCCTATTATTCATGCTTAATTGAATAGGGCAAGTATCTCTTCAGCGTGTGATTCCGGTTTTACTTTTTCAAATATTTTTACAATTTTGCCTTCTTCGTCGATAACAAAAGTTGTTCGTAAGATACCGTAGTATTCCCTGCCCATGTACTTTTTCAATTGCCATACCCCGTAATCTTCACTAACCTTGTGCTCTTCATCAGATAATAGAATGAAAGGAAGTGAGTACTTTTCTTGAAAGTTTGCATGCGACTTAGTGCTGTCTGCACTCACACCAATGATGCTAATGCCATTTTGTCGGAAAGCCGAATAATTGTCCCGAAAACTACATGCTTCTGCAGTGCAACCTGGCGTATTATCTTTTGGGTAAAAATACAAAATGAGTTTTTTACCCAAGTAATCAGTCCTTTTATGAGTATCCCCAAATTGATCTGCAAGTTCAAAGTCTGGGGCTAAATCTCCTGGTTTTAGGTCCATAATATCTCCTTTTTTCATAATGTATATTTAATGCGTTAAAAATGCAAACAATAGTATGTACAAAGCCCCTACAATTTGAATTACTGCAGTAGCCTTTAATAATCCCCACATCGGTTTCATTCCTGTGGAAAGCCTGTATAAAATGAAAATTTCAAAACTGCTTAAACAAAATACAAGCAGAACCGGCCAAGCAATGATCCAGGAGCCACTCGAGATAAAGTAAAAGCCAAATGTCGTGTAGGCCAGAATTATCAGAATATGATGCAGCCAGATTGTTTTTTCCCAACCAATTACAACCAGAGGCGAGCGTGTCCCTTTGGCGCTGTCAACAGAAAAACTTTGAAAATACAAGGTTAATGCTGAACTTAAGTATAGAAATAGAATTGGCAGACTGAGGAAAAAAAGTATTTTACCAGGAGGGTAACCCTGCAAACTGCTGGAAAGAAATAAAAGGACAGGAGAAATGCACAAACCTTCTAAAAACCATCGATATGGCTGACTCCAAATCCTGAAACTACGAAACATATTCGCCATTATTAGAAGAACAAGTAGAAGAAACCAGATTAATGTAGATGCATTTAACTTGTGTTTTTGGGATAGAAAAAACGTAATAATCAGAAGGCTTGAGAAAATGAGAAAAATGTAACCTAAAATCTCCGATGATTTGATTTTTATCGATTGGTTAATTTTTGAATAGATGTTGATCTTGGATTTTGAGAGGTAGTATTGAATGCGTTCAAGGGTATATAACAGAAGGAAAAATAACAACCCTAGCAAAAAAACACCAATCTCCCATTCGTTCCCTGCCTCCACAGCAAGGACTGCGCCGAGTGTGTACGCCAAAAAACCTACAATTACAAATAACCAGTTAAAAGTCTTCAGTATGGAGCCGAACTGTTTCATTTGATGAATTTTAACATACCCAAGTTTGCAATTCTCTTTGTTTTTCGCAATGTTATAATATTCTATAATGTTGATTGAGATGCACCCTTGAAAAAACATCACCTATTCTACACGCTCTTTCTCTTTCTGCTCTTGGCTATTTCGGTCAGCGTTGTTAACTCTCAAGCTCCAAGTGACGTGTTGATCGACTTAATTAGCCCAGAGGGTTGTCCGGTAAC
>CAYVWM010000038.1:0-17243 GCA_964455505.1 uncultured Anaerolineaceae bacterium | reverse complement strand
CCCCCCTTTTTGCCGATATAAGCATCAACCTGGCGCAGATCGAACGCAGCTACCATTACGCGGTCCCTCCAGAGTTAGCCGGCAGCATTCAGCCTGGCTGCCTGGTGATCGTACAGTTTGGCAAGCAAGTGGTGCAGGGCGTTGTGCTCAGCCTGATGGACACCTCTGAAGTGCCCGACCCGCTGCCAGTACAGGCGCTGATCTCAGAAAACACGGTGCTCACGCCAACGCAATTGGAACTGGCACAGTGGCTTTCAAACGCATTTTATGCACCCCTTGGGGCCTGCATCAACCTGATGATCCCGGTAGGGCTTTCGCAACGGGCAGATATTCTTATCTCCCTTACGGACCCCCAGGCAGCACCGCCGGAGAACTTACCGCCCCTGCAAACCCGCATACTCAAACTCCTGGCAGCCAGGGGACCCCTGCGGGGCGCCCAGCTGGACCATGCCCTACCTAAATTAAATTGGCGCAGCAGCCTGAACCAGCTGCGCACGAATGCCCTGGTCCGGACCACCCACGTACTGCCGCCTGCCCGGATCAGTTCCAAATCGGTACGCACTGCCCAGCTTTCTATACCTCCCAAAGCCCTGGCCGAACTGGAAAGCAGCTTGCTCGGCCGCAACCCAGAAACGATATCAAGACGCAAAAAAGTGCTTGAAGTGCTGGCAGTGGAAGCATTCCCGCTGGATTTTTCCTGGATCTACGCCCAAACTGGCGCAAAATATGCCGACCTGAAACTGCTAGCAGAACTCGGCCTGATACAGTTCAATGAGACCGAGGTATGGCGCGATCCGCTGGAGACTATCCAGGTGCGCCAATCCATTCCACCTGTGCTGACCGCCGACCAGCAAGCCGTGTGGGATCAACTTTCTGGCTTTTTAGAAGCATCGGCCAAACACCCCACCTTGCTGCACGGGGTAACCAGTTCAGGAAAAACCGAAATTTATCTGCATGCGGTTGACCAAATCCTGCAGTCCGGCCGGCAGGCATTAATCCTGGTGCCCGAGATCGCCATGACCCCCCAGACCGTGCGCAGGTACATGGCGCGCTTCCCAAACCGGGTGGGGTTATACCATTCCAAACTCTCGGATGGGGAGCGCTACGACACCTGGCGCAGGGCGAGGCAGGGTGATATCGATGTCATAGTGGGAGCGCGCAGCGCTCTATTCGTGCCCCTGCCCAGGCTGGGTTTGATCGTGCTGGATGAGTGCGACCATGAATCGTACGACCAGACCGACCGGGTACCGTACTATCATGCTGTTGAAACTGCCGAAACTTTAGCCCGGATTTGCCAGGCAGACCTCGTTCTGGGTTCCGCAACGCCCCGCATTACCCAATATTACGCCGCCCAAACGGGCAAATGGAACCTGTTGGAATTGCCCCGCAGAATCCTGGCACACCGTGAGTTTGTCCAGCCGGAGGCAGTCAATAAATTTGTTGTGCCACAGCTGGGCAACGCACTGCTTTCATTGGAACTCCCCCCTGTCCAGGTGGTTGATATGCGCGAGGAACTGAAACGGGGCAACAGGGGAGTTCTGTCTGCTGCTCTGACTGCAGGGCTGATGCAGGTGCTTGCAGCAGGTCAGCAAGCCATTTTATTCCTGAACCGCAAAGGCAGCGCAACCTACGTGTTTTGCAGGGATTGCGGCGCAACAATCGTCTGCCCACGCTGCGGCACGCCGCTGGTTTACCACAGCAGCCGGGGCGGGTTGTTGTGCCACACTTGCGGTTACACCCGCAAGATGCCCCGCAGATGCCCGCAATGCGGCAGCACGCAGATCCGGCAGTTGGGAACCGGTACAGAAAAATTGGAGCAGGTGGTCAAAGAGACCTTCCCGGGAGCCAGGCTGCTGCGCTGGGATGCGGAAACCACCACTACCAAAGACGCCCATGAACTGATCCTTTCCCATTTCAGCGCCCACCGCGCCGACATTCTGATCGGCACGCAGATGCTTGCCAAGGGGTTGGATCTCCCACTTGTCACCTTGGCTGGTATTATTCTGGCAGAGGTTGGGTTGAATCTACCGGATTACCGCGCCGCTGAGCGCACCTTCCAGGTGCTGGCGCAGGTCAGCGGACGGGCAGGGCGCAGCCCTCTGGGCGGCAAAGTGATCCTGCAGACCTACCAGCCTGAAAATTACGTCATCCAGGCTGCCTCAAAGCACGATTTTGCAGGTTTCTACCAGCAGGAACTATCACTGCGGCGCAAATTGGGGTACCCGCCGTTTTCCAGGCTGGTAAGGCTTGAATACCGCCATTCATCAGAAACAAGGGCAATCGGCGAGGCAAACGAAATGGGGGCTATGCTAACAGATGAAATCAGGCGCCTGGAACTGACCAAGACCGATTTTATCGGTCCAGTGCCCTGCTACACGCCCAAAATTGCAGGTGAATACCGCTGGCAAATCGTTTTACGCGGACCTGAACCTGCCAGGCTGCTGCCAGATTTGCCCTTGCGCAACTGGATTATCGAGATAGACCCTCCAAACCTGCTATAATTAATGGTTAAAGAAATGGTCTGCCGGAGATAAAACCGGATGTTCAGTCCTGGCACTGCTGGGCTGCTTTGCACAGAACCAGAATAAGCGTACAGCAAGTCTTTTTTGATGAGTGTAGGGCAACCTGAGCGATAACTCCCATCCAGCAGACGGGCAGAGGAGCGCTGATGGTACAGCGAAAAGAATACATCTCCTGGGATGAAGTTGCCAATCTGGTAGATCACTTGCTGCCGCAGTTCAACCAGGCTTTTACCGCCATGGTGATGATCACGCGCGGCGGGATTATCCCCGGTGGAATGCTCGCTGAAGCGATGGGCATGCAGATGATCTTCACTGCCTCGGTCGACTTCCCCGCTGAAATGGAAAACACCCACAATCCGCAATCCAAATTCCTGACCTGGCCTAAATTTCTTCAATTTCCGGAAGCTCAGCACCTGGCCGGGCACAAAGTGCTGATTGTGGATGATGTGTGGGGATCAGGGCGGACCATCACAGCAGTCCGCAACCGGGTTGCCTCTGCAGGCGGGTCGCCTTTTACCTGCGTTTTGCACTTCAATCCCTATCGCAACCTGTTTGGCGATAAACGTCCGGATTATTATGCCGCTACAACAGACGCTTATATCATTTATCCCTGGGAGATCGACCGGGGTTTCCAATCCAACTTGTTTACAGGTGTCCATTAAGGTCAGGTCCTTCCTGCCAAACCTGGAGGTATTATGCAAAAAACGCTGCGGTGGTTTGACAGCATTACTATCAATATTTTTTACTTTGCCCTGACGGTCCGCGGACAGACGCTCACCCCGCTGATCCTGCCTTTGCTCGTCCAACAATTTGTGGGCGAAGAAACCAAAGGTACCAGTTACGGCAACATCCGGCTGTACTCGTTGATGATCGCCCTGCTGGTACAGGCTCTGATGGGTATGCTCTCAGACCGCAGCACTTCCCGATGGGGCAAGCGCCGGCCTTTCATCCTGGTTAGCACCCTGCTCGAAGTGCTGGCTTTTGCTGCTATCGGCGTGATTGCAGCCAGCATGGAGGGCATGGCAGGTTACAACGCCCTTTTTGCCGCCATCCTCTTTTCTATGGTTGCCTCAAATGTTGGCCACGGTGCTGCCCAGGGGTTGATCCCAGACCTGGTCCCTGTCAGTCAACGCGGGCGTTATTCCGGCATCAAAGCCTTCTTTGAACTGCCGCTGCCCCTCATCTTTGTTTCTTTTGTGATTGCAAAATTGGTTTCTGCAGGCAACATTTGGGGCAGCATCCTTGTGGTCCTGGCGGTGATGGCCATTGCCACTGCGCTCACAATGCTGGTTCGCGAAACGCCCCAAAAAGAAGCCCCTTATCCGTTTGACTGGTCAGCCGTCGGTCGGCTTGTAGCGATGACGGCTGCCTTTACGGTGGTAATTTTACTGGTTGGGGCTGCGGTTAAAGCACTGCTGCCTGCAGTTGCCGGGCTTTCAAAGACCGCCGGATTACTCCTGATCGGTGCGATCGGCTTGGTGGGGATGCTCGTGGCGGTCGGGTTTGGCGTGCTGGTCAGCCTGCAAATCAGCCTGGGAAAAGAGGCCACCCAAAAGCCGGCTTTTACCTGGTGGGTGATCAACCGCCTGGCATTTCTGGTGGGCGCTAACAACCTGGCCAGTTTTTTGGTGTATTTCATCCAGGAGCGCTATCCTGACCTGCAGGGCAGTGCCGCAGCCCAACCGGCTTCGTTCCTGGTAATGATTGTGGGCGTTGCCATCCTGGTGGCATCGTTACCTGCCGGCTGGTTGACGGACAAATTCGGCACCAAACCCCTGATCATCCTCAGCGGCATCCTGGCAACCATCGGCACAGCGGTCGTTATTGCTGCACCGCAGATGACCTTTATGTACGTGGGCGGGGTTCTGGTCGGTTTGGGCGTGGGCATTTTCTACTCGGCCAACTGGGCTTTGGGCACCAGCCTCGTCCCCCGCGAACAAGCGGGGCGCTACCTGGGCATCTCCAACCTGGCTGGTGCTGGTGCGGGAGCAGTCGGTGCTTATATCGGCGGACCGATTGGGGATGGGGCTGGCTACATTGTGCTGATGAGCATTTATGGTTTCCTGTTCCTGTTTTCCATCCTGGCGCTTGTGCGCATTCATCCTGAACAAGCAGGGACTGTTTCGCAAGCCTGACGGAGGAACACCAAGGTATGCCGGTAGAAAAGTTTAGCAATTCCCAAGACCCCACAGCGCTTGCCTGGCACGAAGCGGCGGAATTCGCTGCAGCAGTGGCTGAGATGAAAATTCCTGATCTGCAGGCGATATTTTGCATCGGTTCCCTGCCGGGCAACTACTTTCGCCCAGGGCAAAGTGACCTGGACATCGTTGTTTTACTTTCGGGCAATTTGCCCACCTCGGAAAAGGAACAAAAACGCCACAACGACCTTGCCGAAACCCTGAAAGCGCTCACCAGCCAGTCAGAGCCATATGAAATGGAAGCGCTGATCCGCTACACGCCCGAAATTGTGCGCGACCCAAACAGCGGCATCCTGCCAAATCCAGACCTGACCGCCCGGCTGTACCTGCAAAGTGTGCTCTTACATGGGGAGTTCGACTACGCCGCCCTGGAATTGCCCAACGGACGAGAATTCAGACAGGACGCCCAAAAATACCTGGACCAGTGGAGGGAAACCTGGCAGGGGCGCTTTTTTGAGGAAGCCACACCTGCGCAGATGGTCAAACACGCCCTCACGCTCATCCGGCTCTACCTGGCATGCTGCCGGGGGATAATCGCCTACGATAAAACCCGGTTGGTGCAAATCTACCAATCGAACAATCCCGAGCGTGTGCTTCCGCCCGATGCGGCTGCGTATCTGCAAGCAGCCGTGGCAGGGCAAGATGTTTCGGATGTGCAAACCGCCCAATTCCGGGAGCAACTGTCGGCTTTCCACCAGGTGCTTTTAGAGGCAATTTTCCAGGATTAACCCCGAAATACCGTCACCTTCGAACCCCCGCCCTGTTTTTCAACTTCAATTCGGCAGGGGAAGCGGTCCTTCAATTCGTCGATGTGGGTGATGACCAGGATGCGGTCAAAATCGTCCTGGATCATATTGATGGCTTCAACCAAGCGGAATCTGCCTTCCGCATCCTGGTTGCCAAAACCCTCATCAATGACCAAGGTGCGCAATTTAGCCCCAGCGCGCTGCGCCAGCAGACGCGAGAGCGCCAGGCGGATAGCGAAATTCACTCGGAAGGCTTCCCCGCCTGAGTAGGTCTCGTAATCCCGCGTGGAAGCGCCGTCACTGATGAGAATGTCCAGAGTTTCACGTTTGTCTTCACGCCTGGCATCTTTGTAGCTGCGTTGGGTGGAAAACTGCACGCTCATAGTGTAATTCGACAGGCGTTCCAGAATCGCATTGGCTTTATCTTCAAGTTCAGGCAGCACCTGTTCTATCAGCATGGCGGGCACGCCATCCTTACCGAATGAGCGTTCCAAAATGCGCAGCTGGGCAATTTCGGCTTGCAGCCCTTCCTTTTCCGCTCTCAGTTGGGCTTTGCGTTCGCGTTGGACGTCCAGGTTGCGCAAATTCTGGTTGACTGCGCCCAGCTGCCGCTGGTAGCCCGCCGCCGTTTCTTTCAGCGCAACCATTTGTGATTCGCTGATGGCAATCTCCGGCAACCCCTCTCTGGCTTCGGTCAGTCGGCTGACAGCATTTTGGTACGCTTCCGTGCGGCTTTGCAGCGTCTGTTCCTGCCGGGTAATAGTGGCGGCAAGTTCTTCAACGGCCGTCTTCACCTGGCCAAAACTGTTTTTTGCCAGTTCCAGGGCATTGTGTTCTTCCTGGGCTGTTTCCGCTGCAGCTACTTCCGCCCTCATTTGGCTGTGAGTTTGGCGATCATAGCCAATCTGCACCAGGTTCTGCTTAATCTGCCCAAGTTTTTCGCGCACCTCGGGTAAAAAGCGCTCATCTTGCAGTAGGCGCTCTACTTCTGCCAGCCTCGCCGCCTTTTTCTCATGCCAGGCTTTCTCTGAAACCCTGATCTGTGCGATGCTGCTATTGGTCTGGTCGCTTTCACGCTGCAGATTCTGCAGTTCGCGTTCCTGGCGCAGGACCGTATCCCGTTCTTTTCGCTGGGCATCCAGGGATGCGACAATCTCCGCCTCTTCCTTTTGCAAAGCGCTGTATTGTGCCCGCAAGCTGTCGCGCTCCTGGGTCAGGTCTGCTTCGATGCGCTGCTTGTGTTCTGCTTGCAGAGACTGCCCGCAAACAGGGCAGCTGGCGCCTTCTGCTTCAAGTATCTTTTTCAGTCTGTCACTGAGCTCACCGCCCTTTTTCTGAATAACCCCCCGCTCGGCTTCTTTCTGGGCTTTTTGGCTCTGCAGGTCCTGGATGGCATGTTCCAGTGCTGCCCGCTTTTCAGGCAGATCCTGCAGGGCTTCAATTTGGGACTGCAGATCCTGCCCTTTGCTTTCCAAATTGCGAAGTGTTTCCAACTTGACGTCAAGTTCGGCTTTTTCTGCCTTCAAGTAGCGCAGTTCCTTGTTCAGCGCTTCTTGTTCGCCATGCAGAGCCCGCAGCAGGTCCTGCTGGTCTGCTTCAAGCGGCTGCACGCGCTCTGCCAGCTTATCCTGTTCAGCTAACTGCTTGCGCAGCTCCAGGTAAGCCTGGTAATTAGCTTCGATTGCATCGGCACGTTCCAGCTCTGCGCTGAGCCCGGCAAGTTCACCCTTACGGCTCCGGTGCTTGGAAACGCTTTCGTCCAATTCCGCTTCGGCCGCATCAACCTGCCCTTTGAGCATAGCGACAATGCGTTCCTGTTCCTTTATCTGTTGTTCCACTGCGCGCTGAGCGAGCAGGGAAGCTTCTGCCTGGGCAACCTCCGCACTGGCTGCGTGTAACTGTGCCTGCACCAGCGCAAGGGTTTGTTTGTGCTGCGGCTCTTTGTCTAATTCCTCCTGAACTTGCTGCAGGTTGGCATCGCACATTTTTACGTCGCTTGTTTTTTCCTTAATAATATCGGCTGTGCGCTGGCGATACGCTTCCCACTGGTCCAACCCCAAAATGTTGACCAGTATTTTCTTGCGTTCGGCAGGCCGCTGGGTGGCAAACATATCCGCTTTGCCCTGCAGGAAAAAGGACGCATTCACAAAAGTTTCGTAGTCCAGGCGCAGGGTGTCGACAATGGCGGCATTTGTCTCCGTTATTGTTCTGCCGCTCAGGGTTTTCCAACGGGCGGGCTGATCGGCGCTTTCAGGTACCTGGATAAAGAAATCCAGGCTGCCGCCTTTACCGCGTGTGATCGAACGCTCCACCCTGTAAAGTTGTTTTTCATATTCAAAATCGAGCGTAACTTCCGCCTTCTGACTGGCGCTGTTGATGATGGCTTCATCGCGCTTGCGCGCCTGCCCAAACAGGGCGTAAGTCATGGCATCCAGCAAAGACGATTTGCCAGCACCGTTCGAGCCGGAAATGCATACCAGGTCCAGATCGGTGAAATCGATTTCCACCGGGTCGCGATACGAAGTAAAACCAGCCAGCTGCAGTCTAATCGGCTTCATAGTCGTATCCCAAAGCGCTGCGGGCTTGCCCCATGCTGACCGATCCCTGCCCCTTGTTTAATTCCTGCCAGAATTTGGCATCGTAACGGCGCGACCGGATGGGAATGGGCATGGGCACGCTCCAGCCCAGCAGCAGCACTTCTTCTTTGGCTTGCAGTTTTGCCAGCATGCCCCGCAGGGAACTCCTGCCAGGCAAGCCAGAAAGCACCGCGTTGATATCGTCCTCATCCCCAAGCGCACCGGAAATGCGCGTCCCCAATTGCGACATCACCTCATCGTAAATCTGCGAAGGGCGCTGGTCGATGATCAGCAGGGTCACATAATACTTGCGCATTTCGCGTGCAATCGTGCTGAAAATGGTTTGGGACGCCATTTCGCGGGTCAGGAGTTTGTGCGCTTCTTCCACCACCACAACCAGCGGGCGCGGTTCCTGTTTCTTTTCCTTGTGGTACTGGTTGGTCAGCGTTACCCAGCGTTCGCGTATCTTGCGGGTCAGCAGGTTAGTCACCAGCAGGTAATCCAATTCTGTCCCGTAATCGCCAAAAGAGAGGATGACGTGAAACCCTTTCTCAAGGTTATCGATAATCATGTCCAGACCTCTTGAAGCCGGCTGTTCAACCAGGTATTGGGTGCGCTTAAAGCGCTCCAGCTTGCTGCGCAGCCCTGCGGCTGCTCCCGGGTGCACGCCGGCATTCTGCGCCCAGTGTTCAACCGAACCTGGTGCAGCCACGCGTTTACCGTCATCGTTTTCTACGGTGTCGCCCTGGCTCATTGCCAGAAAAGCATGAAACCAATTCTCTTTAAAATCTCTTTCCAGCGCATCCAGGGTGGTACCGGTCGTCTCTTTGAGGTTCAGTTCCTGCGAAAGCAGCAGGATATCCTCCGCAGTGATATCGGCATGGGCAATTTCGAGGGTGAAATCTGCCTGCAGCGCTCCAAAACTGGTCTTGGCGCCCAAGCCCACCAAGCGGACGCGCGGTCCAAATTTGCCTTTGAGCCCAAACACCGGTGCGCCTGTATCAGACGAGGTCACGTCCGGACCATATTCATTGTGCATGTCAAAGATCAGCGTGGCAGCATGGTTGGCGTCGATCAGCCCCGCCAAAATCATGCGCGTCAGAAACGATTTGCCCGAGCCGGTGGTGCCAAAGATCCCGGCAGACCGCTGCACAAACTTATCCAAATCCAGACACACGGGGTGCCCCTGTTCGCGCGTTTCTCCAACCCTGAAGTTGTGCTTTTTAGGGTCGTTTTCATCCCCAAAGATTTCTGCAATATCGGTGGCATCTGCCAGCTTTACGCCGGAGTGGTGGCTTGGGACGGTTTTGACAGTGATGGGCTTCTTGTTATCGTGGGCTTCCTGCATCCACACATCATATTCGGGCGTGCCGGGTTCTGGGCCTCTCTCCAGCATCAGCACCGGCATGACCGCCAGGTTGGTAAAAAGAGTCTGCCCGTGCAGCAAACTGGCAAGGTGTGCCGGCAAGCGTTCTTCGCTCTGTTCATCCGCAAAGCGGGCATCGGTTGCCCCAAGCTGCAGATCGGTGACCAGCCCGTAAAAGCGCCAGTTGCCGCTGTCCATCACCACGAAAGCGCCTTCCTGTACCTCCTGGGCAGGCACCTTCAGCCTTACCTGCAGGTTAGCTTCCAATCCGCCCCCAACCACGTAGCCGATGACCGGGTTTGGGGAATTTGTATTCAGGGTATTGTTTTCCATCATTGACCTCACTCCAATTCCGCCAGGGCATTCAGGACGTTTACCAGCCGGGCATAATCATCGCGCAGCAGGGTGATCAGTTCCTGGCAGGCTTGGGTATACCAGTCTACCTTTCCAAGCGACTCCTGGGCAGCCCGCGCTTGTGCCAGGTGCGCCACCAGCAGCTCTTCCACGGGCGCATCCTGCAGGCGCAGGATATGCCTGAAATAACCGTAGCGTCCGGCGTCGGTAAAACGAACAAGCTCCATCGCATCGCACAGGTAGAGTGCGTCCAGGCTCAACGGCGGACGCGGGGGCAAGCGGTGGTAAATCTTCCCGTCCTGCTGATAGCCAACCGCCAGCACCTTGATTTCTACTGGCAGGTTGCGGTTATAGCGGTTGTCGGCAGTGTATTCGCTGGGTATGCTCACCCCCGAAACAAGCTGCTTCACCAGTCCGTCATCATTGATGACAATATTGATAATCAAGCCATAGATATCAACCTGGTCTTCCAACTTCACTTTGCACAGGGCGCCGAGGGCTGGGGCATCCAGTTCTTTTACCCGGCAGCCTGCCACAAACTGGCTGTTGTCTGCCCTTAAGAGTTTTCCGATAGGAATGGTTTTTTCAGAGTCCATTGCGTCTCACCTTCTGAGATAACTTTTGTTCACTTCTTTATTGGAGCGCAGTCCGGTTGCAAGCCCTTCCTGGGCATATCCGCGCATCAACATTTCCTCCACATGGGTGTGCTCAGCCATGCTGATGATTGCCAGCTCGTGTGCGCGCTGCAGCAGGTAAGGATAGGGATGGGTGTCCAGCACCTGCAAATCCCGGTAAATCACCGCATGCAGCAGGTCCACCTTGTCCGGGAAATCGCTCACCCAGGCAGGGAACTCCACCCTGGCAAGGTAAGGCTGGTCCGCAGCGCTGTTGCCGGCGTTGAGAAAGAAAAAATGCACCTTCAAGCCCGAACTGCCCTCGCTTTTGGTAACCGCTTCAAAAATTGCAGACCGCTCCCCAGGCTGTGTCAGGAGCCTGGATAAAAGACGCGCATCACTGATACCCCGGATTGCGCGCTGCTTCTCATCATAGCCGCCCAACTTTTCTTGCGGAACCTGGAGCACGGCAAACATCCTGCTCAACATTTCAGAGCCCGGTTTGTCGATATATCCCGCGCTGATGATTTCCCGGTCTTGCAAGTGCCTGTGAATAGCCCGGACCTGCTCCTGGATTACCTGCCGGCGCTCCAGCCTGCGCAAACCCAGGTACACATCCAGGGGACCGTCGGTCAGCGCAATGACAGGTTGTTCTGCATCTGGAGCAAACGCCAACAGGGCTTCACGCTCTGCCAGGTCGCGGTGCAGCGCCACCTCGTCTTCGCCCAGAAGGCTGCCTTCCGAACTGAACAGTTCTTCCGGTTCCAGCAGGTGGCTTACCACGCTCTGTTCTGGCGCTTCCCCCGAACCCATCCGCACACGGATCAGACCCAGATTCACCACACAGAATGGGATGGGCTTATGCCGATCCGGAGCAATCTGGGAACCATCTGCAGCAAGGAGCGTGTACTTTTCAGGCACTTCCGGGGCAGGTTTATGGGTGAGCAGCGGTTCTGAGAGCGGTTTGGCACAATACAAACTGCGCGCCTGGCTCTCTGCCTGGGAGATCTTCTCCCGCATCTGGCTCAAACTCCAGCTCCCGTCTGAAAACTGCTCCCAGAGCGCCTCTTCAAGAGGCACCAGTGCAGATTGCTGGTGCTTGACTTTACCGGCGTAAGTTTCCAGGCTGTTTTCAATTTGAACGTAATTTACTGGCATAGCTCTCTTTCTGAGAGGTTTTGAATCGAACCCCGTGGTTTATTATATCCAAAAGCGCCAGTCCGGCACAATATTTTTTATTGCTTAACATGACTACTGCAAAAATTTTTGAGGAATCTGGAACATTTAACCTCACCCCATCGTCCTATGAACAAGCTAATAAATAGAGGAGATTACCATGAACAAAAAATCATTCATCACAATGATAGCCATACTGACTGTTGCTTCGCTTGCATTGGCTGGCTGCAATCTTGCCCAACCTGCAGAAGCGCAGACCACCCCAACCAAATCCATGCGCACCCTAACGATTAACGGAACCGGCAAAGTGACCCTTGTGCCCGATATTGCTTACTTGAATATTGGCGTGCGCAACGAAGCCGAAGAAGTATCTGTGGCGCTCGAACAAAACAACGAACTGGCGCTCCAGATTTCTGCAGCTCTCCAGGAGCAAGGCGTTGAGGAAAAAGACATCCAGACGGCTAACTTCAATGTCTATCCCAACCAGAGATACGACAATATGGGGCAGGTTACCGGCACATACTATGTTGTGGAAAACACGGTTTATGTCACCGTCCGCGACCTCAGCAACCTTGGCAAACTTTTGGATGTAGCCATCAGTTCTGGTGCCAATAACATTTACGGCATAAACTTCAGCATTGAGGATTACGCCGGCGCACAAACCCAAGCCCGCGACCTGGCCATCAAAGACGCCCAGCAAAAAGCCCTGGACGTAGCCGGCGTGGTAGGGGTTACGCTCGGTGAGGTGCAGTCCATCAATGTCGCTGGATCCAACTACGTCCAGCCTTACTACGGCGGATACGGGATGGGCGGTGGCGGCGCTATGGCGGCAGAAGCCTCGGTACCGGTATCAGCCGGGCAGATTGTGATCACTTACGACGTCACCATGATTTACGAAGTGAATTAAGACTTCAACAGCCCTGGCGCCAGCCCAGGTAAAAGACAAAAACCTGAAAGCAGTTAGCTTTCAGGTTTTTTGTTATTGGTTACGTCAATATGATAAAATTTCTGTATTCCAGGGATATTACCACTCCCTATTTAAGGTGCTGCTATGAATATTTCCCAAATAAATGTGCGTGATTATCGCAAAGCAGAATATCCAATTGAAGACTTTATCATCAACCGCTGGTCTGCCAGGGCAATGAGCGGGGAGCCGCTGCCCCAGGATGAGCTGCTGCGCTTGTTTGAAGCAGCCCGTTGGGCACCTTCGGCTGGCAATTTCCAGGAGTGGTATTTTCTGTACGCCCACCACGGCACACCCGAGTTTGAGCAATTCTTTTCCCTGCTGGACGAGTGGAACCAGATCTGGTGTAAACAAGCCGGCGTGCTGCTGGTAGTACTTTCCAATACCCTTTCCCCCAAAGGCAAGCCCATCCGCACGCATGCCTTTGATACCGGCAATGCCTTCGAAAACCTGGCGCTCCAGGCGGTTGCCATGGGTTTGGTAGTGCATCCTATGGGCGGTTTCTTTGCAGACCGTGCCCGCTCCGAACTGCACATCCCGGAAAATTACGTTATCCAGTGCATGGTTGCCGTCGGATACCCGGGTAACATTGAAGACCTGGACGAATACAACCAGGAACGCGAGTTTCCTAATCAACGTAAGGACTTATCTGAGCTATATCGCGAGGGCGGCTTTCCGCCTTCTGAAGAATAACACAAAGGAGAATCTATGCCCATGCATCCGCTGGCAGGCAAACCTGCCCCATTCGAAGTTCTCGTCAACGTACCCCGCCTTATTTCATCTTATTACACCCTGCATCCGGAACCGGGAAACCCAGCCCATGCCGTGGTTTTTGGCACTTCCGGCCACCGCGGGTCTTCGCTGACCAATAGTTTTAACGAAGACCACGTTGCCGCAATCAGTCAGGCAATCTATGAGTACCGCAAGATGGTCGGCACCTCAGGTCCGCTGTTTATTGGGATGGACACCCACGCCCTTTCGGAGCCCGCGCTCTACACAGCCATTGAGGTTTTTGCTGGAAACGGCATGGAAATCATGATCCATCAGGACATGCGCTATACCCCTACACCGGTAATCTCACACGCCATCCTCACCTACAATGTCAACCGCCAGAACGGTTTAGCAGACGGTGTGGTAATCTCCCCATCCCACAACCCGCCCGATGACGGGGGCTTTAAGTACAATCCGCCCAACGGCGGACCTGCGGACACCGAAACCACACGCTGGGTCCAGGACCGCGCCAACGCCATCATTCTGGATGGAATGCAAGCTGTCAGGCGCCTGCCGCTTGCCAAAGCCCTGCAAGCAGAAACCACACACAAGGTTGACCTGATTACGCCCTACGTCTCCGACCTGGACAAGGTGGTCAATATGCAGGCCATTTCGGTATCCGGCATACACATCGGCGTAGACCCGCTCGGCGGGTCTGGTATCGGCTATTGGGAGCCCATTGCAGAAAAGTATGGGCTCAACATCGAAGTGGTTAATAAACGGGTGGACCCGACCTTTGGGTTTATGACCCTCGATAAGGACGGCAAGATTCGCATGGACTGCTCCAGCCCTTACGCAATGGCCAACCTGGTTAATCTCAAGGATAAATTTGACATCGCTTTCGGCAATGATGTGGATTTTGACCGCCACGGCATTGTTACGCCCAGCGTAGGTCTGATGAACCCAAACCATTACCTGGCGGTGGCCATCTGGTACATCTTCCAGCACCGCCCGAATTGGTCTGCAGATGCAGCTATCGGCAAAACACTGGTTTCCAGCGTGATCATCGACAAGGTCGCGCGCAAGATTGGCAAGACCCTGTGCGAAGTGCCGGTGGGTTTCAAGTGGTTTGTACCGGGATTGCTGGATGGCACGATCGGTTTCGGCGGCGAAGAGAGCGCCGGCGCTTCCTTCCTACGCAAGAACGGCGAAACCTGGACGACCGACAAGGACGGGATTATCCTCGACCTGCTGGCGGCAGAAATTCTGGCAGTAACCGGCCAGGACCCGGGTCTGCACTACCAGGCTTTGGAAGCTGAATTGGGTAAAAGCTGGTATGCCCGCATGGACGCCCCCACAGGACCGCGTGAAAAAGCGATCCTGGGCAATCTCTCGCCCGAACTGGTCAAAGCGCATATGCTGGCAGGCGATCCCATCACGGCCAAGTTGACCAAAGCACCCTGCAACCAGGCCTCTATCGGCGGTCTAAAAGTGACCACAGAGTTCGGCTGGTTCGCTGCCCGCCCATCAGGCACCGAAGATATTTACAAAATTTACGCAGAAAGCCTGAAAGGTGAAGATCATCTCAAGCGCATTCAGGAAGAAGCACGCCAGATTGTGGACGCTGCCCTGGCGGAATAGGTTATTCCAACAGAAAAGCAACGAGGCTGCCAGGTTTGGCAGCCTCGTTTTATAAGTCAATTAAGATATTAACTTAGCCAAACTGAGAGGTAATAGCCCAACATCATCGCCCAAATCCAGGTGTCGGAGCGATCAAGGATGCCGCCATGCCCGGGAATAAGGGTGCCGCTGTCTTTTACCCCGGCAACCCGCTTCAGCAGGCTCACAAAAATATCCCCAAACGGGCTGATGGTGGCAATAACCACACCCATCAGGACGCCTTCCCAGACCTGGAGTTCTGGCAGCACACTTTGCAAAACAATACTCAGCAGGGGGCCAAAAGCCCCCCCAAACAGTACACCGCCTACAAAACCTTCCCAACTCTTTTTGGGGCTGAGCAGCGGAAACATCTTGTGCTTTCCCCACTGTGAGCCAATCAAATAGGAACCCAGATCAACCAGCCAGACCAGGGCAAATGTAAGCATCAGCCACCAGCGCCCATTGGGTAGAGACCGCAGGGCAAAAAAATAGCCCCCCAGCCAGCCCAGGTATAAAACCGCAGAAAGGTGCAGGGCAAACGTGAGCACCGCCTGGGCATCGCCTTTTTCAAAACGATACAGGCTGAGCAGGATAGAGCTAAAAATCACTGCAAGGAAAGCAAGATCCAGATAAGCAAAACCAAAAAATATTCTGGCCAGAAGCATCAGCCCCACGCCGCCCAATAGAAATGGGAGCGAAGCCCAATATCCCATGGTCTTCAGTAGGCGCCAGTATTCCCAGGTACCCACACCCAACATCGCCAGAATGAGGATGGTATACGCAAAACCGCCCAGGTAGGCTGCTGCCAGAAAAAGCGGAATAAAAACCAGAATAGACTTCAGGCGTGTCCAAAACATTACTTTTTGCTCAGTCCACCAAAACGCCGTTCCCGCTGGCTGTAATCCTGCAGGATTTCCTGAAATAACGCTTTATCAAATTCTGGCCAATAGGCTTTCGGAAAAGCCCACTCCGTATAAGCGCTCTGCCACATCAGGAAATTGCTGGTGCGCAGTTCGCCCGAGGTGCGGATGATCAAATCGGGGTCGGGAATGCCGGCAGTAAACAAATGCTGGCTGATAAGCGCTTCGTCGACCTTTTCAGGTTTCACACCGCTTGCCATGATTTTTCGGACCGCATGCACGAGCTCATCCCTGCCGCCATAATTGAACCCAAGTTGAACGGTAATGACCTGGTTGTCTTTGGTCAGATCAATGGCGTAGCGGATTTTCCGGACCAGCGCCGGCCCGAGCCGGTTGAGATGGCCAATGTGCAGGAGACGCACGCCCTCTTCATGTAAAGGGATGGTTTCCCTGTCCAGAAATTCAGAAAGCAAGTTTAGAATACCGACCACTTCGTCTTTTGGGCGGTTCCAGTTTTCCGTTGAAAAGGCATAAAAGGTCAGGTATTTGATCCCCAGGTCCCTGGCAGCCGTGATGACCGGGCGCAGGTTTTCCACCCCAGCCCGATGCCCAGCCAGGCGCGGTAAACCCCTGGCATTGGCCCAGCGCCCATTCCCATCCATAATGAGCCCGACATGTGTCGGTATCTTGGTTTCTTCCGGCATGGATTAAACCTCCATTACTTCCTTTTCTTTGCGCAGACCGATCTCTTCAACCTTTTCGATCATTTTGGCGGTCAATTCGTCCAGATCATCCTCGCCCCGCTTTTGATCATCTTCTGAGATCAGTTTCTCTTTCTCGAATTCCCGCAGGTCTTTCACCATATCCCTGCGGATATTGCGGATGGCCACCCGGCATTCTTCCAGCCTGCCATGAACGATCCGAACCAGGTCCCTGCGGCGTTCCTCGGTCAGAGGGGGCAGATTCAAGCGGATAGCCTTGCCATCATTATTGGGAGTCAGACCCAGATCCGAGGCCAGGATAGCCCTTTCAATATTTTTCAGTGAGGAAGTGTCGAACGGTCTGATCAACAGCTGCCGGGATTCTGGCACGCTGATGGTCGCCATCTGGATCAGGGGCAGGGTGGAACCGTAGTACTCCACCGCCAATTTTTCGATCAGTGCTGGTGAAGCCCGGCCAGTGCGGATGCCCGTCAGGTCATCCTCGAGAACGTCCAGCGTAAGCTGCATGCGCTGTTCGCCATCTTTTAGTAAATCCTTGATCATGAATACCTCCTCATTGCTCCATTCAAACGAGTATTAAGGATACCTTAAAACCGGTATTTTTGAAACTGGCCTGAACAGGGATTTGCACAGGTATACTCTCCTTATATGGTTGGTCAGTGAATTGGAGGTATGCAGAATCGTGAAAATGAATCGAGTCCTGGCGGCTGCTTTGCTGCTCTGTCTGAGCGCCTGCGCTTCCCTTTCGGGTGGGAGCCCGGCTACACCTGCACCC
>CAYVWM010000037.1:0-17287 GCA_964455505.1 uncultured Anaerolineaceae bacterium | reverse complement strand
AGCGGGGAGCGGATTCGAACCACTGACCTCCGGGTTATGAGCCCGACGAGCTACCTCTGCTCTACCCCGCAATGGAATGCATAGTATAGGCTATTTGTTGAGTTAAGTCAAGAAAAACCTTTTCCCAGAATTTTCTGGCAGTGGATTTTGCTACTGGTAAAGGAGATTTTATTGTAATTTTTGAAATATAAAAAAAACAGGCATTATCAATAATTAAAGAAGTACAATAATCGATGCTGAAAACTAACGGATCAGGTGAATTCTGAAAATCACCGAACGTCTGTATCTTACGTCAATGAATAAGCCCTTAAATTTGAAGAAAAATCATTTTTCTTTGGATTGGAAATAACGGATGAACGAAGAACGATTAAAACGGATTTTGCAAGCTGAACAAAAAGCACAGGCTCTCTACGAATCTGCGAGTCTGGAGAGTATCCAGATCGTTGAAAGAGCTGAAGCTTTTGTTAAAACTTTCTTGGAAGAAACACGCAAGCAGACTGAAATTGATGCCAAACAAATACAAGAAAATATCTGCAGTCCACAAGCTATCGAAGCCATTAGTAAAAAAAGCGCAACCATGCGGCAAGATAGAATGGTTAAGGCAAATAAAAATTTACCAGCTGCTGTTGATTGGGTGTTGGAAATGCTGCTTGGGACAAACATAGAAAAATGAGTAAAACTGGAGTTGGTGCCTATGCTTATCTTATTCCGCGTGTGCGTGGAATGATCAGCACATTACTGCCTCAAGCTATTTTTGCCAAATTGAATGCCTGTTCTGATCTGGCTTCGCTTTTTTCGATATTGGCAGATACACCTTACGGTCAACATCTTGAAAGCGGTCCTGAGAAATCAATGAACTCCAGAAGTGCTTCCTATGATATTCGAAAGGTATTGACGCAGGCTTACCAGGTAGTATTAAAGGCTGCACCCCCCACTGCCATTCCACTGCTCAGTCAATTGTTCAGGTTATATGAGGTTGACAATCTGAAAGCTGTTCTGAGAGGAATTGCCATCGGAGAGGAATGGGAAGCCATTCGTTATGTACTATTTCCAACAGGAGTTCTGTCCAATTTACCCTTTGAGAGCATGATTGAAAAAGGGACTGTGGATGGTGCAATTGAATGTCTCAAAAATTCAGAATACAGACGCGTTCTGCAATTAGCGCTGGATCGATATCATGAAGAGAACTCTCTGTTTCCACTGGAAGTAGCACTTGATTTGTTCTACTGGAACACTTTGTGGACAAAGATTGAATACCTGCCGAGTGACGATCGGGCTGTGGCGAGAAAATTAATTGGTTTGATTGTCGATAAGAATAACCTGACATGGGCTGCCCGCTATCGTATTTATCACCAGTTTTCTGAAAGTGAGATCATCAACTATACCCTGCCTTTTGGATACAAGGTTGACGACGCAGGCATAAGAGCTGTAGCTTCTGGTAATAATTTGCCAGACTCTATTGCCCGAACCTATCCAAAACTGGCTGAAGCGCTTAGTGTCAGTAAAATGGAAAAAAACGCGCTGCCTTTGGCTGAGGTTGAAATGCAGCAGAAATTCTTGGAAACCTGCAGATCAGTTTTTCCCTCAGGCAAGTTCGATATTGGCTTGCCATTGGCTTATCTTTTTGTTCTTGAAATTGAAATTCAGGATCTCACGTTGTTAATAGAAGCGAAGGCATTAAATATTTCAGTGGAAAGCTATTCACCGTTTTTGATCAATCGCGTAGTTGTTCCGTCAACATACTCATCAGGAATATAAACATGAAGTGGTTCCCCGAACGAATGACTGAAGTTGAGATAGAAGTTCCAGAGTCTTCTGCCAAAAAGGTTACAGAAATGTTGGCAAATGTGGGCTTGCTTCAGATTAAGGATGTCAGTTATCTGAGCACTGATGTTGATGAAAGTCTGAAGGTAGACTGGCAAGCAAAGGCAAATGCATTTTCCGCTCTGGAGAAGCGTGTTGCAGATACTCTACAGTCTCTGCAAGTTGGTTTAGGATATCCTCCAACAAACTTCATCAGGATGGTGTCAGATGCTGAACAACTGCGCCCTTTTGCTGAACAAATAGAGCATGAGGTACAGAAAAGTTCGGAGCTCCTTGCGGATATTCAGAAAAAAACTGGACAGCTTAAACAAAATATCAATCTGCTTCAACCGCTTTCTGGCTTGAATATTCCTATCGACAGGATTAGGAATCGCAGGTATGTGTACTCCATTTTTGGAACGATGCCCATCGAAAAAATCGATCGTTTTAAAACGAGCATGGCAAATATCCCCTTTGTGCTGCTTGAGTTAAAGAAGGAAGCGGAACAAGCAATTGTGCTGCTTATGGGTACAAGGCAAAACAAGGATTATCTCCGCAGGGCAGCAAGAAGTGCTTATTTAAAGGGAATCGATCTTCCTGATACTTATGAGGGCACACCAGAAGAGATCATTGTCTCTTTAGAAAATGAAATTGCAGACTTGAATCGCAATGCGGAAAGAATTTCATTGGAGTTGGAAAAAATTTTGAAACTGAGGGCGGAGCGATTGCAGGATTTATACTGGCGGGTGCGCTATAGCCGGATGATGTGTGAGGCGTTTACGCATTATGGAAGACTGAAACACGCTTACCTGATTGCGGGTTGGCTGCCTGCCGACAAAATGGCTGAATTGTCCGATCAACTCCAGGAAATCAGCCCAAAAATTATCCTTGATATCAAGGATACCAGCAGTGAAATAGACAGTCGGAATACCCCGATTATTGTTGAGAAGCAAGGTTTCCAGTTAGGCTTTCAGAAATTGGTGAACACCTACGGGTTGCCAGCATACAATGAAATTAATCCCACTGTATTGCTCACACTGACATTCCCGCTAATTTTTGGGGCTATGTTTGGCGATGTGGGTCATGGTTTGGTTTTGGCAATTGCCGGCATAATTTTGATGTTGAAAAAGATCAAGAAGCTAAACCGCCTTGCCAGCCTGGGTTCTGTCATCCTTTTGTGTGGCATCTCAGCAATTATCTTTGGTTTCCTCTTTGGGAGTGTTTTTGGATTTGAGGAACTCCTTCCGGCAATCTGGCAGCATCCTATGGATAATATTATGAGTTTGCTTCTGATCACCGGAGCAGGGGGGGCAGTTCTTTTGACCATAGCAAATATCCTGGCGCTGATCAATGATTTTCATCAAAGGCATTGGATTCATTTCTTTTTTAATAGCAAAGGTTTAGCAGGTCTGTTGATGTACTGGTCTCTCTTAGGATTGGTGCTCAGCCTTGTTATCCCCAAATTTCCAATTCCCACCGGTATTTTTATACTGACAATAACCATCAGCGTGATCATGATCTTTCTTTCCGGATTCCTCGAGCGATTGATTGAGAAACACAAACCATATTTTGAGGGGGGAGTGTTTGTCTATTTCATTCAATCGTTTTTTGAGTTGTTTGAAACCCTGATAGGCTATCTGAGTAACTCACTTTCTTACGTTCGCATAGGCGCATTTGCTGTTGCTCATGCAGGGTTAACGTCTGTATTCTTCATTCTGGCTGAATTGGTCAGTCCTGATAGAGGCTTTGGGTATTGGGCCGTGATTGTCTTTGGCAATTTGTTTGTCATTGGTTTTGAAGGGATGATCGTCAGCATCCAAACCCTTAGGTTAGAATATTACGAATTTTTTAGCAAATTCTTTTCGAGTGGTGGCCGCAAATTCGCGCCATTTCGCTTGAGTGAAACAAATTCTGAAGGAGCAAAATAATATGCCTGCAATTACTTATTTCCTCATCTTGTTGGTAGGATTGCTGCCAATGATACCTGCCCTGATCTATTTTCAAAAAACAAGGAGAAGCCATCTTGTCCGGGCAACCAAAGGATTGTTGGTTGGCTTAGGTGGTTTCAATGTTGTTATAGGATTGATGGCGCTTGCATTAGGGGTAATCTGGCTGCTCACGCCTGATTCGGTACAGGCTGCGGTAGGCATTCAGGAAGTTGCCGGCGATCCTTACGCATCCCTTGCTGCTGCCCTTTCTACAGGCGTGGCTGCAATTGCCTCAGGTATTGCTGTATCTAATACAGGTGCCGCAGCATTGGGAACGATTACTGAAAAACCAGAGCTTTTTGGTCAATCACTGATCTTTGTGGGTCTCGCTGAGGGTATCGCTATCTATGGCTTGTTGATCTCTTTTCTAATTCTAAATCGGTAAGCAGAATATGAAGGTCTGGGTTATTGGTCATCCTGAGGCTGTGCAGGGCTTTGCTTTAGTTGGGGTGCAAGGAAGAGCTGCAGAAAATGCCGATTCCATGCATCAGGCTCTGGATGAAGTTCTAACAATTAAAGATCTGGGTATTGTGCTCCTAAGCGGACCTTATGTCAGGTTTGTAAGGGAACGTATAGAACAATTGGAGCGCGATGTGGGCACCCCAATTTTTCTGGAAATACCTGGCCCCGATGGAGCGGGCTCGTACAGCAAATCCCTGACCGAGATTGTTGACCAGGCTATAGGTATACATCGTTAATGTGATAACAGGACGGAAGAGATATTGATATGCTGAAATCTATCGATGAAAGAATGGATGAGCTTATCCGAGCCATCACTGAAGAAGCCCAGGGTGAGGCCGAAAAACTGCGGTCCGAAGCAAGTCAGCGCGAAGCAGAAATCATTGACGCAGGCAAGCAAGAAGCGGAAAAAATTCGTGATCAGATTCTGTCTGAGGTAAAAAAGGAATCGGAAGCGCTAAAAGATAAAAAAATTGCACAAGCCCAGAATCAAGAAAAAATTACCTGGTTGGCACAGCGGGAGCAGCTCATTACAGAAGTCCTCACTCAGGTAAGGTCTCGTTTTCCAGAATTACCCAACAGGCATAACTATCCTGATATTCTGATGGAGCTTATGCATGATGCAATCCTGCGTCTTCAGTCCCAACAAGTGATATTACATTTTGACCCCATTTCAAGAACAAAAATTGATGAACACAAACTGCAGAATCTGGCTTTGGAACTTGGGGTAGAAATTGTTATTGGAGAAGACCTCAAGAACGGATTGGGTGTTGTGGCAAGTGATCCAGAGGGACATAGAACTCTGGAAAACACCTTTGAAGTGAGGATGGAATCTCAGATGGACGTGTTGCGCGCAGGTATATATCACATACTCATGGGAGAAGAACTGTGACTACCCCGATTGGCGTGATCAACTGGATTAATGGACCTGTTGTACGGGTACGCGGTTCTCGTCGTGTTGCGATGGGAGATATGGTCGAACTTGGTGAGGAGCATCTGATCGGAGAAGTTATCGGACTGCAAGATGATTTGATCACTGTCCAGGTTTACGAAGAGACAAGCGGGATCAAACCTGGTGTGTCGGTCTACAGTACAGGTCTGCCGCTTTCTGTTGAGCTTGCTCCAGGCTTAATTGGGAGTATTTTTGATGGAATACAACGGCCTCTTCCAGTGATGGAAGCCAAAACAGGTTCGTTTATTGGGCGAGGCATCGGATTGACGCCCTTACAGCGCCAAAAGGTATGGCAGTTTTCACCAATGGTTCAGCAAGGCGCTCATGTGCAGCCCGGAACTGTTCTTGGGAGTGTACCGGAAACACGGATGATAATCCATAAGGTTTTGGTACCCCAGAACATATCAGGGAGGCTCAACTGGGTTGCACCGGAAGGCGAATATACCGTTGACGAGGAAATTGCGCGTGTTGAAACACCGGATGGGGAAGTGGCAATAAAAATGTTGAGGCGCTGGCCTGTCCGCTTACCGCTGCCTTTTACGAAACGTAAGGAGAAGAATGTGCCCTTGCTGACAGGTCAGCGAATTTTGGACACGTTTTTTCCGCTTGTCAAGGGCGGCTCAGCTATCATACCGGGTGGTTTTGGCACAGGTAAGACGGTTACGCAGCATCAGATTGCTAAGTGGTCGGATGCAGATGTGGTTGTTTACATCGGTTGTGGGGAACGAGGAAATGAAATGACAGAGGTTCTGAATGAATTTCCTGCTCTCATTGATCCGCGCAGCGGATTGCCTATCATGGAGAGAACCATCCTCATTGCCAACACTTCCAATATGCAGGTTGCTGCCCGGGATGCCAGCATTTACACAGGCATCACAATCGCAGAATATTATCGGGATATGGGTTTGCACGTCGCCTTAATGGCAGATTCCACCTCGCGTTGGGCAGAGGCTATGAGAGAAATATCGGGCAGGTTGGAAGAGATGCCAGCACAGGAAGGCTATCCGGCTTATCTTTCATCAAGATTGGCTGAATTTTATGAACGCGCAGGCCTCGTGGAAACCCTGAGTGGTGATACCGGTTCCGTCACCATTATTGGCGCAGTTTCACCGCCAGGAGGGGACTTCTCTGAACCGGTTACCCAACAAACCCGCCAATACGTTCGGGTCTTTTGGGGATTAGATAAATCACTGGCCTCTGCCAGGCATTTTCCCTCTGTGAATTGGTTAAACTCCTACAGTGAATACCTGGACAACATCACAGTTTGGTGGCAGAAAGAAACTCAAAAACCCTGGCGCGAATTACGCACCAAGGCTATGGAAATCCTTAATGAAGAAGGTCACCTTGATCAGATCGTCAAGCTGGTTGGGCCGGATGCACTTCCCTTTGACCAACGCGTCATCCTCGAAACAGCGCGATTGCTGCGTGAAGGCTTTTTGCAGCAAAGTGCGTTGGACGCTGTGGACACTTTTGCAACCCCACAAAAGCAAATCCTGATGCTTGAATTGATACTTGATTTTCATCAACGTGCCATGGCGATTGTGAAATCAGGCGCTGTCATCAGTGCCATACAAGAATTGCCGATTATTAACACATTGATTAGGATGAAAAATACTGTCCCGAATGAATCGCTGGACAAGTTGGAAAAAATCCGAGAAGAGTTGGAACAGCAGTTGGAAAAACTGGAGTCGCAATACCTATGAAAGCAGAAGTTCGGAGTGGAGGGCTTGTTGTTGCTGGAATAACCAGTGTGGAAGGTCCCCTTGTCAGGGTGGAAAACACAGGGGTGGTTGCCTACGATGAATTTGTAGAAATTTTTGATTCACAAAATCAGAAAAGACTGGGAAGGGTGCTTGAAACTGGTGAAGGTTATGCTGTCATTGAGGTTTTTTCGGGGACAGCTGGTTTGGCCATTGAAAACACACGCATTCGGTTTACCGGAAAGCCGCTGCACGTTCCTGTTAGCCGTGAAATGCTTGGGCGCATTTTTAATGGGGTGGGCATTCCGATAGATCATGGACCTGCACCGTTGGCACATACCTTTGCAGATATCAATGGTCAGCCAATAAATCCTACTGCCCGACTATACCCGGTGGATTATATTCAAACCGGTATTTCCACGATCGATGTAATGAATACCCTGGTGATGGGGCAGAAAGTGCCCATTTTTTCAGGAAGCGGCATACCGCACGATACGCTTGCCAGTCAAATTGTCCGACAAGCGCGGCTTGGAAACCCAGTTGGGGTTAATGTTGATAAAACTGCAGATTTTGCCATTGTGTTTGCAGCGATGGGCATTAAACACGATGTCGCTGAAGCTTTTAAAAATGCTTTCAACGATAGTGGCGCAATAAATAGGGTTGCTATGTTTCTTAACCTGGCGGATGATCCTGTTGTGGAACGCCTGGTAACGCCGAAAGTGGCGCTCACTCTGGCAGAATATTTGGCTTTCGAATGCGACATCCATGTTTTGGTTGTGATGACAGACATGACCAATTATTGTGAAGCGCTGCGGCAAATTTCCAATAAGCGCGGTGAGGTTCCCAGTCGCAAAGGTTATCCGGGTTATATGTACAGTGATCTGGCGGGTTTATACGAACGGACAGGCAGAATCAAGGGCAGTAAGGGTTCGATTACGCAATTGCCAATTCTTACTATGCCTAACGATGATATCACCCATCCGATACCAGATATTACCGGGTATATTACTGAGGGTCAGATTGTGCTTTCAAGGTCGTTAGCCCAACAGGATATTTATCCACCAATCAGTGTTCTACCATCCTTAAGCAGACTAATGAAAGACGGTATAGGTGCAGGTAAAACCCGGGCGGACCATCCCAATTTAGCATCGCAACTCTATGCGGCTTATGCGCATGTACAGGATGTGCGATCGTTGGCTTCAGTAATTGGAGAAGAAGAATTAAGTGCAATCGATCAGAAATACTTTGCTTTTGGGAAGGCATTTGAAGAACTTTTTGTAGCCCAATCTACCGAAGAAAACCGAACAATAGAACAATCACTTCAAATTGCCTGGCGTTTGCTCTCACTACTCCCGCTAAGTGAGTTGACCCGTCTGAAAGAGAATGAAATTCGACAGTATCATGGAAAGACTTAACATTGCACCCACTCGAAGCAATCTGCTATTGATCCGCAGGCAACTTCAATTTGCTCGGGAAGGTTTCAGCATTCTCGACAAAAAAAGAGAAGTATTAACCGCAGAACTACTTAGCCGGGCATCGGAAGCAGAAAAACTTCAAAAAAATACTGAAACAAAACTGGAAGCCGCATACGATGCATTAAAGATAGCTCGGCTTACGATGGGGCAGGAACGGGTGGCTTGGGCTGCAATGGCGGTTGATCACTCTGTGGAAGTGAAGGTCCTCAATCGTGGTGTGATGGGGGTTCCGATCCCCACTGTCGAGGCATTTGGTGAGCCGCCAGTAGTTTCTTACAGTCTCGGAGACACTTCGGTTGCGCTTGATGAATCCAATTTTGCATTTTGCTTGGTGTTAGAAGATATCCCACATCTTGCAGAATTGGTCACATCTGTGCTTCGCATTGCGCGTGAATTAAGAAAAACCCAAAGACGTGTGCATGCCCTCGAAAAGATTTTTATTCCACAATACGAAGCAACCATTCAATACATAGAAAGCACACTCGAAGAACAAGAGCGGGAAGAAACGTTCCGGTTAAAGTGGCTAAAGACTCACAAACTTGCTGGATAAAGGAAGCTGATAACACTACGCTCTGTGTTTGCGTAATCTTATCTTGATTGGTTCCAGCATTTTATAACTTTTCCAAGTTTAAATTTCTCTTATTGCGATCTTTTCCCTGCTCCTGCTTGTGGAAACATAACTTGCTTCGAAGGTAGGCTGACCTTCGAGGGCTTACTTGAAAGTTGCTTTGATTCTGTTTAAATCTGTCTGTAAACGATTTTGCCCTTCACCATTGTCAGTGCTGTATGGAAGTTGTCATCAAAAACCACCAGGCTGGCATCTTTTCCGATTGCAATGCTTCCAAGCCTATCTGAAACGCCAATGACACGCGCTGGATTGAGACTTGCCATTTTTACCGCCTCATAAATCGAAACGCCAACGGTTTTTACAAGGTTGTTTACACACATGTTCAGTGTGGCAATACTGCCAGCCAGGGTGCCATTCTCCAGCGTAGCGCGTCCGTCTTTAACGAATACATCGTGCCCAACCAGGTGATAAACCCCTTCCGGTAAACCAGCGCCGGACATAGCATCTGTAATCGCCACGACACGGTCAGTTCCAAGCGTTCGCATCAGCAATTTCATTGCGCCAGGATGCACATGAATGGTATCGGCAATCAGTTCTCCTGTAACAATATCTGATGTCATAACTGCCCCAAAAACACCTGGTGACCGATGGTCAAATCCGCGCTGGGCATTAAAGGTGTGGGTGACATGGTTAAAATCGCCTTTGAGAGCTGCTTCAGCACCCTCGTAAGAATTATTGGTGTGTCCCATGGCAACCACAACGCCCGCTTCTCTAAAGAGATGAGCAACTTCTGTTGCATTGGGAAGTTCAGGCGCCATTGTAATCTGCCGGATCCATCCCTGACCGGCCTGAATGTATGCTTTTGCTTCTTCCACAGATGGATTTCTTAACCAGGCAGGATTGAAGGCGCCCTTTTTCTCAATGTTCAGATACGGACCTTCCAGGTGCAAACCAAGTGTTTCGGCTCCTTCGACAGGATGGCTGAGTACGTCCACATATTTATGGAGCATATCGACCAATCCATCGTGCGTTGCGTCTGCTATTGTCATCAGGTAACCCGTTACACTATTTTCAACGACCCAGTTGGAATAGAAGGCAGTTGTGGCTGAAACATCGTTTTCTCCAAATGTAATGCCTTTGCCGCCGTGTACGTGTATGTCGATAAGACCAGGCGAAAGTAACTTTCCGCCCAGGTCTATAACCTTACCTTCAAAGCTGGGCAGATCAGATTCCTTACCACACCAGGCAATTTTTCCATCTTCTCCAACAATGACCGCACCTTCCGGCAACATTTGATCGGGCAATACAAGACTGCAATCTGTAAAGATGGTTTTCATCAGCGTTCTCCTCTTGGTGTTCTCAATGTTTCTATTTAAACCTTAAATAATCAGGATGATTTCACTAGATATTAATATGATTATGCCACTAAAGCATCCCCAAAATCAAATCAAAGCACAAGTTCAGTAACATGCAGTTTCCTATTTCTCCTGCCAATAGTTGATGTATCCGTGTGGGCTAAACCCATAAAAACAGCGAGAGATATTTTGATGTTAGTGAGTGCAAGATGAATAAATAATACAACAAACCCAACAAGCCTGGCAAGTTTATCAGGAAGGGAACGGTAAGCAGGCTATCTCTTTTTGACCTGACCTAAAGGCAACCACACAATACAGTCTTTTACTAACCTAAAGATACCAATTTGATTAGTACTTATCCAGTTTGAAATAAGAAAACTTTAGATTAGTTGCTGAATAAATCAGGAAACATCAAAACTCATTGTAATAATGCCGACTTCCAGGTGAATGTGTTCCGATGAAAATTTAGAATATTAAGCGGGGGTCAGAAAATTTTCTGACCCCCGCGATTCTTTACTGACTGCGCAGAACTGCTCCGTACTGCTTGTCAAGATTTCGGACTACCCGGTTGCGAATCGTTTCTGCATCTTTGTCGGTCAGGGTGCGGTCATAGGCCTGATAGGTAAGTTGATACGCCAGACTTTTTTTGCCTGAGCCGATTTTGTCACTTCTGAAAATATCAAACAAACGCACACCAACCAGTAATCTACCCCCAGCTTGCCAAATAGCATTTTCCAAGTCTGCTGCCGGTAGAGATTCATCCACAATAAGGGCTATATCCTCTACCATCGCCGGGTAACTGGATATAGGCACATTGTGAAACTCGGATTTTCCCAGTTGCACCAGAAGGTCTGCATCAAGTTCAGCAACCAAAACCGGGAAATCATCAAAGGAATATTGCTCTTTGACTTCAGGGTGAATTTCTCCCATCACTCCCAACACTTGGTCTCCGGAAAGAATTTCAGCACACTTGCCAGGATGGAATGAGGGCTGGTTGGCAGCTCTAAAATTAAAATTAGGAATGTGCAGGCCTTTGAGCAAAGACTCGATTACACCTTTGAGATCAAAAAAATCACGTTTTTGAGAAGGGCTTTTTTCCCAAAAAGGCGCTTCCCTCATACCAGTTATTCCGATTGTGAGCCTCTGTGCTTCATGGGGAAGCAAATCACCAGCTATTGGCAAGAACACGGGTCCAAGCTCAAACAGAGACAAACCCGAACGGAAACTCCAGTTGTATTCCAAAAGTTCAAGCATGGTAGCGAGAGCGCTGCGGCGCATCACCGTTCGTTCGGGTGTGATCGGGTTTTTGATGCGTACATATGCCAATTGTGTGTCTGCCGGTTTTCCTGGTAAACGACGGGCTTCACGTTCCGGCGATGTTTGGCGATAAGCAACGGTGTCCTGAAAACCGAGACTCACCATAATATCCCTGATGGTCTCTTCCATGTTCAAGCATTTATCTTCAACGGGCGGGGGAAGCTCATCCGCCAACCGTGTGGCGGGGATGCGGTCGTAACCATAAATCCGGCTAATTTCCTCAATGAGGTTAGCCTTTCCAATCAACCCGTCGCCAATATCCAGGCGGAGCGGCGGGGTTTTTGCGGAAAGCGTGCTGCCTTCCACTTGGCAGGCAAACCCTAACCTTGTAAGAATGTCTGCGGCTTCTGTTAGCGGCACAGGTGTACCAAGCGATGTGTAAATTTCCTCTTCCGTAAGACTGATCAGGGGGTCGGCAGGCGGATTGGGGTAAAGGTCAAGCACGCCATCCACCAATTTTCCACCACCCCAGGCCAGAATACGCTGCAGACACAATCGTAAAGCAGATTCAGCCAATGCGGGGTGTACCCCCCGGCTGAAACGCCAGGCGGCTTCACTGGCAATTTTGAGTTTGCTGACCGTCTTGCGGATGTTGATAAAATTCCACGAAGCCGCTTCCAAAAGCACTCGCTTGGTCTGGGGATTGATCCCTGTTTGACTGCCGCCCATAATCCCCGCCAGGGATAATGCACCTTCGGTATCACAAACCAGTTCCATGTCTGTGTCGAGTTTATAGGTGGCTTCATCCAGGGTGGTCAGGGTTTCACCGGGCTGTGCAGTTCGGGTGATGACAGTGGGTTTGCTGCCGCCGCACCTTTCACGCAAAGTGTCATAATCAAAGGCGTGTAAAGGTTCGCCAGTGTCCAGCATGGTGTAATTGGTGGCGTCCACGAGCGCATCGATTGGCCGCATTCCTGCCAGGCTCAAACGCCGCTGCACCCAGTAAGGGCTTTTGCGCGGGGTTACCTCCGTTATCATGCCCAGCATGAAACGCGGATTGAGGTTAGGGTCTGTGATTTGCAAGTCTACCCATTGGTGAATTTCCTGACCGTTGCCAATCGCTAAACCCTGCGGCAATTTCAATTCTTTTTTGGTCACTGCAGCAAGTTCACGGGCAATTTCAATGATGGCGGCGTCGCGGGTCATGTTGGGTAGAATGGCAATATCAAAAACCGCGTCGCCCATATAATCAACGAGCGGCATTCCTTCCGGGGCATCGTCATCCAGAATGATGACGCCCTCATGTTCTTCGGATATCCCCAGCTCTTTTTCAGAGCAAATCATCGAAAAAGAATCAATTCCACGTATAGTCGTCTTTTTTAGCTTGGTGAGTACCTGGCCTGGCTGGTGCCCATCGTAGAGGTAAGCGCCTTCACGGGCATAAGCTACCTTTAATGGTGTTTCCAGTGGACCAATGCCTTTGTAAGGATACAGGTTAGGCGCGCCGGTGAGAATGACGAGTTCCTTGTTTCCGTCGTTCAGACGGCACAACACAAGCCTGTCCGCATTGGGGTGGGGCATCACTTCGTCCACGCGTGCCACGACGAATTTATCTGCAGGCCAGCTGATGCCCTCATACTTGTATTCGTGCTTTTCCCCATCTGGTTTTGGCAAACCGACCAGCAGAATGTTTTCGACTTCAAGCCCGACCATGGTCAAAAGCCGCGCTATTTCTTCAAGTGTCAGACCTTCGAGGTTGACGTAATCTTTTATCCAGCTTAGTGGTGCTTTCATCTTATCTCCTCACCAAACCCTAAAATTGTTCAAGGAAGCGCACATCGTTATTCCGGAAGTGGCGGATGTCATCCACCCGGTAACGCATCAGGGTTGATCGGTCAATCCCCATCCCTGCTGCAAACCCTGAGAAAACTGCTGGGTCGTAACCGCCATACTCAAGCACTGTGGGATGCACCATTCCGCACCCCAGAATCTCCAGCCAACCAGTGCCCTTGCAGACTCCGCAGCCTTCGCCGCCGCATACAAAGCACTCCACATCCATTTCAGCGCTTGGTTCAGTGAAAGGAAAGTGAGAGGGGCGCAAGCGGGTGCGGGCATCTTTGCCAAAGGTGCGGGTGGCAAAATCATTCAGGGTTCCCTTCATATCTGCAAAAGTGATTCCTTTGCCAACAACCAGCACTTCCACCTGGATAAATTCAATTTCAGAACGTGCAGTCAGCTGCTCGTAGCGCATCGTGGCACCTGGCAGTATGGCGCGAATGTTTTCCGGTGCACGTTCCCGCATCACGTGAATCTGCCCTGGTGAGGTGTGTGTGCGCAGCAGTACCCCCTCTGTTTCGGTATAAAAAGTGTCCCACATATCCCGGGCTGGGTGGTAAGGGGGCATATTCAAAAAGGTAAAGTTGTAATCGTCGGTCTCAACTTCAGGGGAACGGTATATTTGAAAGCCCATGTCGCCAAAGATCCTGTAAATCTCACGCAAGGTCTGGTTTAGTGGATGAATCCGGCCACGCTGCATGGGGCGGCCTGGCAGGGTTACATCCAGGCGTTCATTCCTGAGAGCCATTTCCAAAGCTTCTTTTTTAACCTGTTCTGCTTTGGCTGCAAAAGCGCTTTCGAGGGCGACTTTTACGGTGTTGGCTGCTTTTCCAAAAAGTGGGCGTTCCTCTTTCGAGAGCCCCCCCAGGCTGGAAAAAACTTGCATCACAGGGGATGCTTTTCCCAGATGTGCCAGGCGCCAGCTCTCCAGATCCTCTTCCGTGCCAACACTGTTGAGCGCAAGCAGAGCTTCTTCCTTCTCCTGGTCTAATGTTGATAATTCCAATGGCATTTTTCACCTCTTCATAATTTTTGTGGACTGGCAACAAAAAACCCGTCCTGTTCAAGGGACGGGCAAATTGCCGTGGTACCACCCTTGTTGCTGCACCTGTGCTGTAACACGGTTGCGGCCGCTCAAGGTTTTCTATAACGGGAAATCCCGGTGCAGACTACTCGCCAAAGGGCACTTCACCCGCACAACTCCGGAGGGAACTTCGGCTATCTTCTACCAGGTGCCGCTTTCAGTCAGGACGACACTTCCCTGTTGGTTCAGGATGGCTTACTTTCCTCTTTCACTGTTGATGCTCCAATTATAGGGTGAATAAGGTCATTGTCAAGGGAGTAGGGAAAACAAGTATGTTCCAGAACAATTATTGTTTGGAGATTGATCTGAATTTTTTTATTGGTTTTCGGTATTCTGTGAAATCAAGAAGGGGCTCTGACAAGAGCCCCTATACGTACAATGGAAAGAAATTATTATGCTGCTTTGATGATCCCAATAAAGGAATCGGGTTTCAGACTGGCGCCGCCAACCAGACCGCCATCAATATCGGATTGACCAAATAATTCTGCAGCATTGGAAGGGCTCACTGATCCGCCATACAGAATGCGCATAGCACTGCCTTTTTCTTCACCAAACATCTCGCAAAGGATGGGGCGAATCACGTCTTTGTGCACAGCATTCGCGCCTTCAGGGGTTGCTGCCAGGCCTGTGCCGATTGCCCACACGGGTTCGTAGGCAATAATGACATTCTCTGTCTGTTCTGGGCTAACATCTTTCAGCCCTTCCCGCACCATTCTGGAGACAACTTCTGCCGTTTGACCAGCCTGGTTCTCTTCCAGTGTTTCGCCAACACACACAATGGGTTTCAGCCCAATCTTTAGTGCAGCATGTACCTTTTTGTTTACAGTCTCGTCTGTTTCACCGAACATTGCGCGGCGTTCAGAGTGCCCAATGATGACATACTCGCACAGGGCAGCCACCATCGCGGGGGATATCTCGCCAGTAAAAGCGCCAGAAGCCTCCCAGTGCATGTTCTGTGCGCCTAAAAGGATTTGGGTGCCTTCAATTTCGCGTTTGGCGATTCCAAGATTGATGGAGGGCGGACAAATTAAAACATCCACACCTTCGACACCTTCAATGCCAGGAACCATCTCACGGATAAGGTCTCTGGTTTCGTATATAGTTTTGTTCATTTTCCAGTTGCCAGCCACCATTTTCTTGCGTGTGTTCATTTGCTCTTCCTTTCTTTTTTTGTTCTCGTATATTGAAATTTTATCACGGTAGAGTGCACAAAGGAATATTATGCTAATTCTTAGTATTAAATTGCAGGAAATATTTCGGCTGCGCCAGCGGACAATAAATCCAAAAAAATGAGGCTGACTGTAAAGTCAGCCTCATTAATACTTATCCCTGTTACTTGCGATAGATCATTGGGTGCAGCCAAAGCGCCCGGTTGTTTTCCGGTGTTGTTGTGGCGTTGCGCACAGTAAGAATAAACTGAACGTTTTTACCTGCCAAAGCGGACAAATCGACTTCAATCGGGTTCCAATCACCTTCGTAGACCTCACGCCACTTGCCAAGGTTTTGCACTGGATTGGTGCCGATGCGATAATTTAATTCAAACCACACATCGCATTTGGTGCTTCCGCCTTCGCATTGTATCGTGGCTTTGAATTTATCCCCGTTCTGGACGATAAATGATGGGTAGATGCCCTGAATATACCCACCATCCTTGGAATTATCGGGGCGGGTAACCAGGCCTGGCTCATTTTCTTTACCCCCATCCTCGCGAACTGGGGAGGCTTTTGCAATCACGTAGCCAGTGCTCACATCAGTTTCCTTGCCGGGGCAGGGTAGCGGGTTTTTCGTTAGGGAGAACCATTCAGCATCACAGGCATGCGCGCTGAAGCTGTAAACTTCTCCACTGCCCTTGATGACATCGATATCCACCCAGAAGGTTCCCTTGGTATCTGAACCGGTGCCGAACTTAACTCCGTTTTGGTTCAACATCATCCAATAACCGGTGTAATCACCGGATGCACTTGGGGCAATCATAGATACACTGATATCAATCGTTTCTCCGGGTTTGACCGCTTTGGGTAAATCGATGTACTTGGGGGCAGACATCTGGTCACCTTTAACAAAGGCGATGTCATATTCAGTGGTCCAGGTGCAGGAGCCGGCATTCTTGAGCCGCCAGGTTTTGGTAAAGGTTGTGCCGGCAATCACATCAGTTCCATCCGGAATGGTCACATCACTGACAAACTTAACCCAGTTACAGGGCAGCGGTGTGGGGGTCGGGGGTATCTTGGTGGGTGTGGGCGGCAGAGGCGTGGCTGTGGGAGGTACAGCGGTTGCCGTGGGCGGCACTAATGTGGCGGTTGGGGGGACCAGCGTTGCCGTGGGTGGGACCAGCGTTACTGTGGGCGGCACTGAAGTGTCTGTTGGAGCAATCTGGGTTTCACCTGGGGACACCTGGGTTGGCAACGCTTCCGTTGCCGGCATGGTGGGGGTCATTTGCGCGACCATCGTCTGGAGTGATTCCAAAGTGGCTTGTGCCTGCAATGTCTGCATGGCTTTTTGAACAGCAGTATCAAGTGATTCTGTTGGACTAAGTGGTGCATAACATGCAGTTAGCCCTATACCAATCAATAGTATTACGCTAACTAAAAATCCGAATTTTTTTGTCAATATCCTTTTAGTTTTCATCTTGCTCTCCTCTTAATACCAAACGCATTAGATTACCTTAATGACGCCGATCAGGCTTTGATTGTTCCAATTTGTTATAAAAAAAACAAAGCGGTCATTTTGAACCGCTTTGTGTTGTAATTTACTGATTATTGCAGATTAGTTTGCGACCTGAATTTTGATTGCGAGCGAGTAGTCATTGC
>CAYVWM010000036.1:0-17827 GCA_964455505.1 uncultured Anaerolineaceae bacterium | reverse complement strand
TGATAAGAAAATAACTTTGGATGCTGCTGAAACAGTCATAATTATTGTGTGAAAACACATCGAATTGCCAAAAATTCAACAATTTGGGGTAAACTTGTACCAATACTGTTGTTTAAGTGGTGAATTTGCTGCATCGTAGCGAGATGCCAAATAATCAGGTCAATTTATTATTAGATAAGGGGTCGTATGCATCTGGGAAAATATGAGATATTAGAAGAATTGGGGCGGGGGGGATTTGGTATTGTTTATAAAGCTCATGACACAATATTAGATGTACCTCGCGCGGTTAAGGTGCTGCATGCAGCGTTGGTAGCTGATTCAACATTTATGTCGCGATTTAAACAAGAAGCCCGGCTGGCAGCTAAACTTGACCATCCTAACATCGTTCCGGTTTACGATTACGATGAAGAGAATGGGCATTTTTACCTGGCGATGAAATACATGCCCGGCGGCTCTTTGCGGACGCTGCTTAATAGCGAAGGAAAAATTGAAGAACAGGAAGCCGTTAAGATTTTTGAAGAAATTTGCAGCGGCGTCAGCTACATTCATAAACAAGGGATCATCCACAGGGACCTTAAACTGGGGAATATCCTGTTCGATGCCGATGGAAGCGCCCGTATCTGTGACATGGGTTTTGCCAAAGCCATGAGCGGGAGCGGTGCAGCTTCGCTTAGCGCTTCAGGTGGCATGGTCGGCACGCCTGCCTATATGGCGCCTGAGATCTGGAGAGGCATGTCGGCAACCCCAGCTACGGATATTTACAGCCTGGGGTGCATATTCTACGAAATGTTGACTGGTAAGGTGCTGTTTGACGGCACCACACCGGCTGATGTATTAACCAAGCATGTTGTGGATGGACCCGTATTTGATGGAAATATCCCTGAACGGGATATGAGAATATTGAAAAAAGCCCTGGCGATGGAACCTGCAAATCGGTATAAAACAGCTGATGAGCTTCTGGAAGCGCTTGCGCTAATCGATGAGCGTCCCAAAATGGAGCCAATTTCTACGGTGATAGAACCGCCCAACACAGCGCCAGCGCCTTACACGCCTATGCCGACTCCAATGCAGACACCAACACCGAATCCTGAACCGGTCAGCTATACGCCGCCGCCAACGACTGGCGAATATCGCCCTCCCCAACCTTCATCAAAGCCAGCTAAGGCTAAATTAACCTGGCTGCCGTGGGCAATATTTGGTGTGCTTGCGGTAGTGGTTTTGGGTTTGGCTGCTTACCTCACGGACGGTTTTGGGTTGATCAAACCCCAACCAGGCGCAACCCAGGCGATCAATACTGAGAACCCTGCCGAAGTTCAGAACACACAGGCTTCTGTGCCAGCAGTTTCAAGCGGCGTGGAAAATACCCCTGTTGTTGCTGTTGCTCAGCCTACACCTTTACCAGAGTACTTCCCAACGAACGATCCGGTAACCGGTCTTGGAATCCTGTCTGTTAACATTAGACAGAAGGATCAGATGGTGCAAATGTACATTCCAGCTGGTAGATTCAAAATGGGAATCAATGAAGATCGTTTTAAATGGCTCCAAAGTGTATGGTGGTGTAAGGATTGTAGTGATAAAACATATATTGACGAATTGCCGCGCCATGATGTTGTGTTGGATTCTTTCTGGATAGACAAGTATGAGGTTACCAACAGCCAATATTCATCCTGTGTAAGTGCTGGAGCTTGCACACCCCCTGGACAGAATACTTCAAAGACGAGAGAAAACTATTTTCAGGAATCCCAGAATTATCAATTTGCTGAATTTCCAGTTGTTTATGTGAACTATGATCAAGCAGCGGCATATTGTGCATGGGTGGGTGGGCGTTTGCCCACTGAAGCAGAATGGGAGAAGGTTGCCCGAAGTTTAGATGGGAGACAATTTACCTGGGGAGATGAAGCACCTAACGATCAAATGGCAAACATCTTTAACTATGTAGGCGATACTACCTTAGTTGGAAGTTATCCAAAAGGAGCAACGGTTTTTGGTGTCATGGATATTATAGGAAATGTATGGGAATGGGTTTCCGATTGGTATGAAAGTGGTTATTATGCAAACAGCCCACTCAACAATCCCACAGGGCCTGAAACTGGTGACATGCGTATTCTTCGTGGTGGTTCTTTCCAATCAAAATTTGTTTTTTCCCGAACCACTGAACGCTTTCCAGCGGAAGTGGACTTCTCACATCCCGCGGTTGGTTTCCGCTGTGTGAACGAACCATAAGGGAAAATGGAGAGGTGCTCGGGACTGCTAAGTTTGCTTGTTTTCATTGTAAATTTAGAGGTAAGCCGATCTCACACTCTTGACACAATCTCCCTATGAATGGCAATAGGGAGATTGTGTTGTAACTGATAAATCACTTTTAGCTTGAAATGTTTATGATGGCGCCAGTCCTTATGATGCTTTGGATATGGCGGGAAAGGTTTGGGAGTGGGTGATCGATGTATACACTAAAAACTATTATGGGCTGGGCGTCACAATCCCATGCTTCTGTATGGAGGAAGCGGGCATGCTATTCGGGACAGGCCCTGGAATTACACCTTTTCAAATCCGACTACCTATAACCGTTTTTACTCAGAAAATCCCAGCCAAAGTATTAGTTTCGGGTGTGTTGTCCCGCATGAACCAAAACCATAATTGGTTAAAAAGTTGCAATGATTCCTGTGATCGTAGTTAGTGTTTAAACCTTCTGCATAAGGGAATGATTAAGTGAAACTTGGCAAATACGAAATTCTTAAGGAGTTGGGGCATGGGGGCTTTGGTGTGGTGTATAAAGCCCGCGATCTTCTGCTTGGCCGGGATGTCGCCCTCAAGGTCTTGCATCCTGCCCTGGCAATCGACGGGGAATTTGTGGCACGGTTCCGCAAAGAAGCCCAATTTCTGGCATCTCTGGACCATCCCAACATCGTGCCCGTATACGACTTTGGCGAGGCTGATGGCCGATACTATATCTGTATGCGCTACCTGCCGGGCGGGGATCTGGCCGGCCGCATCAAGCAAGGGGATAAACTCTCACCACAAGAGGTGCATTCCATTATCGGGAAGGTGATTAACGGCTTGTCTTATGCTCACGCCCGCGGGCTCATTCACAGGGATATAAAACCTGCTAATATTCTTTTCGCACATGATGGCGAACCGGTTATCACGGATTTTGGCTTAGCCAAGTCTCTGCACATAAGCACATCGTCAACGTCCTTACTCGCAGGCACAGGCGTCGGAACCCCCTATTACAAAGCCCCGGAGTTGTGGCGGGGTCAGGCAGCTACTACTGCTGTGGACCAGTACAGTCTGGCATGCGTGATCGTAGAAATGCTCAGCGGTAAGGTGCTTTTCTGGGGGGATACAACCCCAGCCGTGCTGATGAAGCACTTCGAGCCCATCGAACTGCCTCCTGAACTGCCAGCGGATAGTGCAGCCGTTTTGATGCGGGCATTGGAAAAAGAACCCTCCCTGCGCTACCCGAACCTGACTGATTTCTACCGTGATTTTGAGGAGGCAGTTTTTCACCCGGCTGAAACGAAGCTGCCTCTGGATAATAATTCCCAAAACCTGGCCAGGACAACTCAGAAAACGACTTTAGCCAAGCTGCCGTGGGTGCTGGTTGTTATGCTGGCAGCACTGGCTGGGGTGTTCATCCTGACCTCAGGCGACAAGTTTACAAAAAATGCGCAGCCAACGCAAAACCTTCAACCCAGCGCACAAGCCAGCACGCTCGCCATTTCCGCTTTCAGCGCACCGGAAACCCAAGTGCCCATCGCACCTACTGCTGCGCCCCAGGTTGCTGCTTTAAAACCAACTCAGGGGATACAACCGGTACAACCGACACCAACCCTAACTACTCCCAGTCCAACGCTGACTGCGGTGCCAACAGCGACCGAAGCGGCACAGCAATCCGCCGGTGTGCGCAGCAAAGACCAGGCGCCGATGGTGTTCGTGCCGGCGGGTAAATTTCTGATGGGCCACAACGCCGGGTTTGACGACGAAATCCCAGCGCATACTGTCGACCTGGACGGGTTTTGGATTGACAAGTATGAGGTTACCAACCAACAATACGCATTATGTGTTGAGGCTGGAGTTTGTGACCTCCCGTACTACCTGGGTTCGTTTCTGCATACAGGCTATTACGACAACCCCGCCTTTGTAAATTATCCCGTAATCTATGTCAGTTGGTATGATGCTGTTCAGTATTGCCAGTGGGCTGGGGCGCGATTGCCAACAGAGGCGGAATGGGAAAAAGCAGCCAGAGGTGAGGACGGCCGCATTTATCCCTGGGGGAACGCGTCTCCAACTGGGGCTCTGGTTAATTTCAATCAAAAACCGGGCGATACAACCGCCGTCGGGCAGTACCCGGACGGCGCCAGTCCATACGGTGCTTTGGATATGGCCGGTAATGTGTGGGAGTGGGTTGAGGATTGGTACAGCGCTTCCTACTATCAGCTGATGCCTGGCGCAAACCCGCGCGGTCCAATCAGTGGTACGCTCAAGGTGGTGCGGGGAGGTTCCTGGGTTAATGACGCCGATATCATCCGGAGTACCAATCGCGGCTATCCGGTGCCTGAATACACCAGTCATAATTACGGTTTTCGCTGTGCTGTTACCAACCTGCCGTAACCGGGCTCTCTCTGCAGATCCAAGCGGACTCTCCTTGTTACCACGTCAGATTGTAGCTCTGATACCTAAATGTTTACAATTATAATTACGCAAGACCTTCTCGTATATGAGTAGTAGTACGATCAGATAAGGGGCTGCAGGGATGCAAATAGGCAAGTATGAAGTTTTGCAAGAAATAGGCAGGGGCGGGCTTGGTGTTGTGTACAAAGCCAGGAACCTCTCTACGAACAGCATTGTTGCGCTAAAGGTTATCCATTCGAACTTTACCTTAGAACCAGCATCTCTTGAGAGTTTCAGGAATTTAGCTAATCTCCTGCGCACCAAAACGCACCCCAACCTGGTAAAAATCCACGAACACTTACAGCAGGGCGGTCAGTTTGTGCTTTGTATGGATTATCTGCCCGGTGGAAACCTGGAAAATCTTTCTAAAAAAACCGGAGCAATGCCGCTGCATGCTGCCCTACCGATCATCCGTCAGATTGTCTCAGGATTAGCATTTGTCCATAACAACGGGATTATCCATGGGGACTTGAAACCCAGCAACATTCTTTTCGACCAACACGGAGAAGCCGTGCTTTCAGATGTAGCGCTGTCGGGGCTTGTGCGGAATAAAAGCACATCGGCCATGACAACCGGCAAAATATTGGAGAGCATGCGCAATTATCGGGCGCCTGAACTCTGGCGCGGCGGCAGGCCAAGTTTTGCATCGGACCAATACAGCCTGGCATGCATTGTTGTGGAAATGCTGACGGGTACTCCCTTATTTGCAGCTGAAGACTTACCCGCCACGCTGATGAAACACCTGAAACCGGTTTTGCTACCAGTCCAGATACCGGAATCAATCCGACCGGTGCTCCTTAAAGCTCTGGATAAAGACCCAAACAACCGCTTTCAGAGTGTGGGGGATTTCCTGGCTGCTTTGGAACGTCAGGTAAACATACAACCTGTGGAGAAATCTTCCTGGATTCAGCCTTCATTAGATCTGGAAGTAAGAAGAATTAATAAGAGGCGGGTTGTGCCAGCATGGTTGTGGGGTGCGTTGGGGGTCGTCTGGCTGGTGGCCTTGGTCTTTATTCTGCAGCATAACGGGGTTTTGGCCGACCTGTTTCCCTGGCTAACCGAAAAGCAATCCGGACTAACTGCCACGATCTTTCCTCCAAGCGAAGCTCAGCCTGCTGATATAACTTCGGAAGCGCTTACTGAACCACAACCTACTCCAAACCCAACAGATGAGCAGACGTTTAGTCAATCCATTAGCGTGGGTGCGCTTGAAAGTTACGAAAAACAAACTTCCGTGCGCGAGAAGGACGGCATGGAGATGACGCTCATCCCAGCTGGCGAGTTTGCAATGGGCTGTGATCCAGCCCATAATGCGGGTTTTGGCTGTTACGAATCCCAACTGCCGCTGCACACTGTTTACCTCGATGCGTATTGGATCGACGTCTACGAAGTGCGCAATGACCAATACAATGACTGCGTGCAGGCTGGCTCTTGCAGTCCATTGCAGGAGGTTTCTTCGGCTGTAAGCGGTAGTGTGGATACTTCTCCTATGCCTGCTGCTCCTGTTGTTCAGGTAGACTGGAATGCTGCCCAAAGATATTGTGAATATGTGGGTGGGCGTCTTCCAACAGAGGCGGAATGGGAAAAGGCAGCCAGGGGAACCGATCTGCGCGCTTATCCTTGGGGAGAACAACAACCAGGCTGCGGACTTTCAAACTCGTTCGACGATCAAGAATTAAATTACTGCGTCGGGGAACCGCAAGCGGTAGGCAGCCTGTCAGATGGAGCCAGTCTGTTCGGTGTACAGGATATGGCAGGCAATGTTTGGGAATGGGTTGCGGATTGGTATGATCCGGAATACTATACCAAAGGATTCGGCACTAACCCGCTTGGTCCGAACTCCGGAACACTGAAAGTGATCAGAGGGGGGAGTTGGGGAAGCAACTGGATTTTCCTGACCAGTACCATGCGCTATTCAGTCGACCCTGGCACCAAGAGTGATTTTTTGGGATTCAGGTGCGTTTATACAGAAGGATTGGACCGATCCTCAGAGAGCACAAACCCGGGTTCCACCGTTCAGTTCATAGAACAGCCCGGAGTTTATCCAGACACACCTGTTGAAAGAGCCAGATCTAAAGATGGAATGGAAATGATTCAAATTCCCGAAGGCGAGTTCATCATGGGGGGCAACAGGGGTGAAGAAGATGAAAGACCAGCCCACAGGGTGTATTTGGATTCCTTTTGGATCGACAAATATGAAGTAAGTAATGGACAGTATGCTTTATGCGTGAGCTCAGGAAATTGTGACAAACCCAAACGTATTCGCTCGTATACCCAGGAACGATACTATGGCAATGCCGAATACGATAATTATCCTGTTATCTATCTCACCTGGTACAACGCAGAAGACTACTGCGAGTGGGTTGGTGCGCGTCTTCCAACGGAAGCTGAGTGGGAGAAAGCAGCTAAAGGCGTCGAAGACCAAACTTATCCATGGGGAGAACAGTCTCCGACCCCTGAGCTTGCCAACTATGGAAACAAGCTCAAAGATACGCTGCCGGTGGATAGTTTTCCCAATGCCGTCAGTCCGTATGGGGTTTTCAACATGGCTGGTAATGTCTGGGAGTGGGTTGCAGATTGGTACGCTCCTTACCCACGCACTTCTGAGGTTCAATATAATCCTTTCACCCAGGACTACGCGGAAAGCAAAGTGTTTAGGGGTGGGTCTTGGAACGACGACGCTGAATACCTTCGCGTTGCAAACCGCGGTTATGCCCACCCTGAAAGCTGGGATTACCTTGGGGTGGGATTTCGCTGTGCGTCTTCATATCAACCTTGATAAATAAAAAAAGTGCGCTTCCCCTGCTAACGCACTTTTGCCAATTTTCTGTTTAGAAAAACGAAGGATTAGTAATAAATAGTCTTGCTCAGTGTAAGCGTTGCGAGTACCGGACGTTTCAGATACACGCTGAAATTGGTGGTGTAGTTAAAGAAATAGGCTCTGTAATTCAGTTTCACGTTGTAATAGCCGTTCACCGGTACATACACGTTCTTGAATGTGATCGAGCAGCTGTTGGACAGCCAGGGATTGCTTACCGTAGCATAGTAAGTCTTTCCAGAGACCGTTATGCTTGCACTTTTGCAGTCCACAGCGTCGATCGGCGCAAGTCCCACCCTGGGCTTCAGGGAGACATTGACTTTGACATTGTAGGTGGGGGACCAAAGATAAGCGTTGACTGGCTCAGGGATTGCGAAGGCGCCAAACAATATGATAACTAAAGCCATTGTGAGTGCAATTTTCTTAAACATGGTTGTTTCCTTTCTTTGAAAAAGTGTTGTTGGATTTTGAGTCAAAAAGCATGCAAAGTTTGCGCTGGTACTGCTGGCATTGATCTGGGTTCTTTTCCTCCTTGTTGTTTCGATTCCGGTTTCCATTTTTCTCTCTTGGTGTCGTTCTAACAAGCTGTTGTCCACTAATGTACATTATTATCCACAATATTTTGTACTTGTCAAGGGGCAATTTGAACATTTTTGACTATATATTCTCGAATAGTGGACATTAGTGATGGTGGTTGTGCTAATCGCCTTCTAAAGTACATCAAAGGTAAACGCAAGAGGGAATAATTGTACAATCCGAAGCTTGGAAGGTGCTTTACATCAGTAAATCCTTTGTACAATTGGAAGGTCTGCTGCAAAGACACAGTATTTCGAGCAATGGGTAGTCTATATTCCTGGGTATAAATGGGGATCAATGCCATCTTAGGCAATCGATCATTCAACTTGGTGACTCCTCATTAATCCTTAAGGGAGATGCATGCACCTGGGAGGCTTGTTCATACGCAATCCAAGATTTGAAGCCCAGATTGATTCAAATGATTCATTTTTGTACAAAAGAGTACAAATAACAAGATTGGGTCTTGACAGTACAGATAAAGAGTGTACAATAATGTACATTGAGGGGCCATAAGGCAAACAAGGAAGGTTGAGAGATGGACAAAGAAACGAACTTGTTAAAAATAAAAGATGTTGCCGATCTTCTGGGAGTTACAACACGCACCGTCTATCGCAGAATATGGGCAGGAGAATTACCGGCCACAAAAATCGGCGGGCTGTATTACATTAAGCCCTCTGATATAGGCGATATTATTGAACCCGCAGCTGCGGTTCACATTGCACAAAAAACAGCGGATTTAAAAAAATGTGGTTCCTGTTTGAAAGTACTGAGAACCGCGGACCAGGTAGCTGCTACCTGTACATACCAAGGCTGCCAGGAGCTCATTTGCAAAGAATGTGCTGCCAAAGGGATTTACCGGTGTAGAAAACACAAAGTTACTGAAGGTGAAAAATGGTCAGATGCGCTTGCAGCCCATCAGGCTGGAGAATTGACCACACTGGTCAGGGCTAACCAGGCCCGTCTCAGGGAATTAAACTATCTCAACAGAATCCAAGCACGGATTGCCCAAATAGAGACGCTGATCCATCCCCAGGATGGAGAACTTATTACCGTTAAAGATTGGGAACATTTTAAGGAATTAGGTGATGAGAGGGCGGAAGTCCTGCGGCTGAAAGGACGGGTTTTACTCGACACTCGCGATACCGTTGAATATCCAATGAATGCCTGGCTTTCGTATCACATTCCAGCAGAAAAGAAAAACAAGAGCCTACCATTGGAAATTAACGTCAAAGTATTGAGTCACTTGCAGACCATGGTCGAAGATGGTTTCGACTCGCAGCCGCTTACGGATGAAGACCTGAGTGCTTACCTGGTCAAGCTTGATCAGTATATGAAAAATGAACCTACTTTCAGAATCACGGTGCTGGCTGCTACTACAGGTTGGGATGAAGCTGCAGCGGCTGTCATCGCTCCGAAAACGGCTACACCAGCTTTTGCGCACCCAAGGATGTTGATTTACCTGTTTGATCTTGAGACTAACACGCTCATTTATTCCGACAAGGATATCCGTCTGGGGCAATATGCAGAATTATTTAAGCCACTGCTGATCTCTGAAGAAGCGATCGAAGCGCAAAATGACATCGAAAGACTGCTTTATCAAAGCGGTCACGGCAGTCTTACAGTACAGGATGCCCTGAAATTACTGCCATACTCAGAACAAGTGATCAAAGAGGCATTCAAGACGATGGCTGCCAAAGGGAGATATCGTTTGATAGAATTAGATGATATTGGGACGGCAATTCAACAAATTATTTAAAGCACAGGGAGAAGATCATGGCAAAAAAAGAAGAGAACAAGCAAGGTAAGAAGTTCAATATCAACGGTAAACAGGTTGTGGGGTATGCAATGAAAGTTGTTCAGGAGTTGCTGGGTCTGAACGAAGAAGAAGCTGCCAAAAAAGCGACATTGAATGACATCAAGATGGAAGATGCACAGCGCGGAAAAATTCGCCTTGAGCATAAGCAAAACACCATCCTGGCTGAACTCAAAGAAGCGGAAACGCAGAAGCGCAAGCTCTTTGTGGAAGGCGCCCAAAAAGCCAGTGTAAGGGAACAGAAAGTTTTGGCTCTTAAGATCAAACAACTGGATTCCCGCATGGGCAACCTGGATAGAATGCTGGAGACGCTTTACACCCAGATCCGTGTCATCGACAGCTTCATCATGATCAAAGAGCAAGAGCAGATGAACAAAGAAATGGGTTTTCAATCCATCTTTGGGGACATGGATATGAATGAGCTGGTCGTGTACATGGAAAAAGCCATGGTTGATGGCGAACTCAATATGACCGTTCTGCGGGACCTGGCAGACAGGATCGACAAGAACGTTTATAGCGGCTACGAATCCACTGAAGACAGCGACATTCAGGACATTATTCGCCAGATGCAGATTGCTCACGAGGCAGCCGACTCCGCCGAAGATATCGATACCTACTACGAAGAGATGAACGAGGTCCTGAGCGAAAAAGCCAAGGAAAGAGCTGGAAAAGACCAGGATTTACTGGAAGAAGACCAGCTCTAAGGCACAGCAGCGATGAAAGGGGCAGTTAATGAGCGTTGATCTTAGCGGTTCGATCTACACCCTGTATAAGGATGCTCGCCTGCGTGCTGATAAAGCCAAAGAGCGGGGTGCATCAGGCGAAGCAGCCAAGTATTACGCAGCCGCTGCGCGTTGGATGCGGGCATATGCAGACCATACCAACGATCCCGGCGTGCGCAAAGAACGGCTTGAACGCGCAGATAAGCTCCTGCAGGCATCCCGCGAATTGTACAAACTCGAAGGGCGTCCGATCCCTAAGCCGGTAATCCGGGAGGCAAAAACGCCTTCCCGCAGCGATGAAGAGGTCGCCGGCGAAGACGACTACGAAGAGGAAGTGCTCACGCTGATCCACAAGAGCGATGTGCAGTGGGAAGATATCGGCGGTCTGGACGACACAAAGGACTCCATCAAATCTGCCTACGCCCTGGCGTTGGCACGAAAACCTCAGGGCGTTTCGGTGAGCAGTTGGCGCAACCTGCTCATGTACGGTCCTCCTGGTACCGGGAAAACCCTGCTTGCCGCAGCCACTGCCGGCAGTCTGGAAGCCCAATTCTTTAATGTCAAAGTCAGCAGTTTGCTTTCCAAGTACTTTGGTGAAAGCACCAAACTGATCTCAGCGCTGTACACGGTTGCGCGGAAATTAAGCCCGGCGGTCATCTTTCTGGATGAGTTTGAGTCGCTGACGCCAGCCCGCGGGTCGGGTGAAAGCGGCGCGGAACGCAGAATAGTTTCCACGCTGTTGGCAGAGCTTGATGGGCTGCAGGCTAAGGATGACGACAGCTTTGTGATGACCATTTGCGCAACCAATTTGCCCTGGCTGCTCGACCTTGCCATCCTGAGCCGTTTTCAGCGCAGAATCCACGTGCCGCTGCCCGATGCCGCTGCCCGGGAAACCATCCTGGATATTCACCTCGGCAGAAGGGGTCACCAGTGCAAAATCCCTATCTCCGAGTTGGTAAAACGGACCGATGGATTTGCTGGTCGGGAAATTGAACAGCTGTGCCTGATAGCCATCAACACTATGATAAGACGAGTGAACCCGGACCTCCTGGGTGTGGTGGATAAAGGTTTGGAGAGGCTTGCTGCGTACGAACTCAAGGTTACCCCCCTGGAAGAAACCGATTTTGCCCCCGCATTCTCCCAGATAAAACCCCTGGCTGACCCGCGATTGCTGACGCGTTATGCCAACTGGCAGACAGATGTCATTAAAACGCCTGAGAAATAAAGGAAAAGATCATGCTTCCTGAACCAGAAGATGTAGCCAAAATGCTGAAGCGCACGCTCTTCAGAACCAAGAAAGAAAAAGCGCAGCAGATAGAAAACCAGCGCGATGCGCAGGTGCGTGCCGGGAAAACCCGTGTGATGGAACACGTCCAGCGCCAGAAACAAATGCTGGTACGTTACCGAACTTTGGCCTCCAAAGCACTTTCCCTGAACGATGAAAATCGCTTCCGACAGGCAGGCAGCCAACTGCTTGCTACCCAACATGATATAGCCCGTTGGGAAAAATACCTGCTGAGCTTTGAACTGTTAGAGTCTAAGCGAGACCAGGTCAGGGCGGGTGCAGAAATGCTGGAAGCCGTTATGGCATTGAGCGCATCATTGGAGAGTCTTACCGACCCTAAAAAGCTGAGCGCCATGGAGAAAGACATCGAACGGGGGCTCGAAAAGGCAGATGAGATGACAGGGCACTTGGAAACCGTCATGGATAAAGTGGACGGCGCTATCTCTGCCGAGTCGACTGTAGATGAATCAGCCTTAGAAGCCCTGGAAAAAGACCTTATTGGGGAAATCCAATCAGACGAAGCTGCTGGATTTGATAAAGAACAGGAGATAGCCCTGAACAAACTGCGTAATGAATTGATGGGGAAGTAGGGCATGGACTCTGCGCTGAACCCAATCCAAATGGAAGACCTGCTCCAGGGCGCCCAGAAGGCTTACAAGCAAGCCCTGGAGTATCAGAGGATTGGCGATCAGGAAGGCAGCAAAAATGCCTTAATCGAAGCGGCCAGTTTGCTGGAAAAGGCTGCCGGTTCCTCAAGGGGCGATCTGCAGCACAGCCGACTTCAGTTGGCCAGCAAACTCAGGGAGGAAGCCGAGGTAATATCCCGGCAGCCAGTCAGCGTTGTTGGCGGCACCCCGCGTCGAACTTCCACCAGGGGTGCGGCAGACGACGAACCACAGCAAAACGAGACCTGGCTTGTTCAGGAGCGGCCGAATATACGATTTGACGACATCGCAGGGTTGGAAGACGTCAAAGCCCAGATTCGGTTAAAACTGCTTTATCCTTTTCAACACCCGGAATTGGCCAAAACCTACGGAATTAACCCGGGGGGCGGCATCCTGCTTTATGGCCCTCCTGGAACAGGTAAAACCATGATCGCCAAGGCGGTTGCAGGTGAAATTGATGCGGCTTTCTTTGCCATCAAGCCCTCCGAAATCATGTCCCAATGGGTAGGGGTTGCTGAGCAAAACATCCAGGAACTGTTTGCCATGGCAGATAGTTTCCCGGTGAGCGTGTTGTTCATCGATGAAATGGACGCCCTGGCGCCAAAGCGGCGTCACTCAAATTCAACCGTGATGCAGCGGGTAGTCCCCCAATTGCTGGCAGAGATGGACGGTTTCGAAAAGAGAAACAACACCTTGCTGATGATAGGCGCCACCAACGAGCCCTGGTCCATCGATTCTGCAATCCTGAGACCCGGCCGGCTTGATCGATTAATCTATGTTGGGCCGCCCGATCGAAATGCCAGAGAGAAGATCCTGCAAATCAATTTAGAGGGCTTGCCTTTGGCAGGAAATGTTTCCCTAACGGCACTGGCAGAGCAGACAGAGGGTTTCAGCGGTGCGGATATGACCGCTTTGGCACGCAGGGTCGCAGAAAGTGCATTTTTTGACGCAATCCTCAGCAATTCGGAGCGCCAAATCAGTATGGAAGATTTCAATTCCCAACTTTCCAGCATGCGCTCCTCAATAGATATTAAAGATCTGGCATTATTTGAAAAATTTATTTCGGCAATGTGACTAATTATTAGATGACCACTGCAGCTATGGAAATTTTTTGCCCTAAAAACCACCTCATGCTCAACGCAGCCACCTGTCCTAAATGCGGGTGGCAGCGGCCAACCGAAAGTAAGATCGGGGATATTCTTTGGGGTCCGAAAAACCTGGAGGTTGGGATTGGGGGAGAATCTCGGGATGCATTTGCCTCCATTGCAAGCATCACTGGAAGACTGGCAATATTCCCAACCAGAGACCGTGAATTAATTGCCATTTCCCTCTTAGATGGAACGGTGCTATGGCGTACGCAGATTGAAGAAGACAAGAGGGTTGTTTGGGTTTATGTGGAGGATGGCGAGATCTTTGTCACCTTGCAGGACATTTCTTCGCTCATGGAGGGCAGAAGCTGCGGCTCCATTAATAGGGTCAATCCTGATAATGGAGAACTTTCACTCGTCTGGCAGTCGCCCAGCCATGATCTGACCAGTCCGCTGGTCTTTGGGGGCAGGAGGTTTATTCGTACTTCCGAATCCAAACTATATGCTATGAGCAATCAGCCCCCTTATAAGGTTCATTGGGAATACAGCCTTGAAACCTGGTGGGCAGCCCCCCTGGTTATTAGCGGCGGCAATATCATCATTATTGATGGTAATGCCATGTTTGGCGACGGGCATTTGGCTGCCATTCGGGCTGCGGATGGTGAAGTTGCCTGGCAATTGCACCTGACCAGTATGCCGCTTAAGCCATTAGCTGCCAACGCCGAGCAATTGTTTTGCATCAATGGCAAGAAAGAACTGCTTGCGATCAATGCTTACAACGGTGAAACTTCATGGAGAAAACAATTCCCGAATATCTACACCGCACCGGCTGTTACAGAAGGCAAAGCAATCCTGGTTGTACGAAATAACCCGGACAGCCATGCCGCGGACCATTACATGGTCAAAGCGTTGGATTGCAAGAATGGGGAAGTAATTTGGCAGCAGCCGCTTCCCAGCAGGGTGCGTCTTACCCCCCATGTTATTGATGAGAATGTTTACATCGCAGATGAAAAGGGAGTGCTGCGTGTCTTTCATAAGGAATCTGGCAATCCTGCCTGGAGTGTACCAATCGGTCACGAAGAAGACCCCATCCAGACCTGTGTGCATCAGGTTGGGAACAGTGTGATACTGGGGACATATTTTGGTAAGGTGGTGGCAATCACCATCCAACAGCCTCTCCCAGAGATGAAAACGCCTGAAGAATACGTCCGGCAGCAAGAATGGAAAGAAGCTGCTGCAGCGTATGCCTTATCCGGAAACCTGATCAAGGCCGCGGAGGTCTACATCAACCGTTTCAAGGATGATGAAAAAGCCTATCAGCTGTATGAACATGGCAATCTTTTCCAGGAAGCAGGGCGGCTTGCATTCAGCCGTAAGAAATACTCCCAGGCGCTGATCTATTTCAACAAGGCTGAAGACTCAGTCGGCAAAGCGGAAACCATGCTGGCAATGGGTTACCGGAACGAAGCCTCAAAGATATATTATTCTTTGGGCGAAATTGTCAAAGCAGCCGAGTTGATGGAAACCACAGGGAACCTGAAAAAGGCAGCTCAATACTATCGGGATGCTGGCAAGACCAGCGATTACCACCGGGTGGTCACCCAAACGCCATTAGACCCCTTCGAAATGGAAAACTTGCGGGCTGCTGGCGCATTTGATGTGGCGGCAAAATGGTCTTTGGCAAATAAAGATTATCTGGAAGCTGCCAAGGATTACCGGAAATTAAAGCTGAAACAGGAAGAACTGGATGCCTTAAAGTTGTACGTCAGCAGTGCTAATGATGATGTGGAAGACCGCTGGCTCAAGCGCATTGCTCAACTGGGAGAAGATCAAAACGACTACAGTGCAGCTGGGTTCGCCTGGATTAAGCTGGGCAGACCAGAGAAGGCCGGGGAGAATTACCGCCAGCTGGCAGAAAAATCGTTGGAAGAAGCCAAACAGCAATACGAAGAAATCCCCAATAGAGAGAAAACCGTGATCGCCAACTTTTTCCAGTTGGCAGCGGAAGCATTTAGGGACGCTGGGATGATCGAAGAGGAAGAGCAGTGCCGCAGCCGGCTGCGCTTCTTGCTGGGATTGCCCAAGATTATGGTTTCGCAAGTCAAACAGAGCACGGATTTTCAGGAACTGGAATGGAATCACATTGAACTGACCTTGAAAAATATAGGGTTTGGCCTCGCAAAGGATGTAAGCGTAAATATTGGTGACGAGCGTTTTGAATTGCGGGAAATGGCACTTAAAAGCTGCAATCTTGGGGCAGATGTCTCGCGGAGGGTTCACATTGAATTAAGACCGCGTGAGGATCAGATTGGTTCGGTAATGTTGATGATACAGTGGCAGTGGTCTGATAAAAATGGCAAGCGGTATATGGATCGCAAACCAATCGATGTCAAGGTGATTTCCCAGAAAGAAGCCCATCCAACCGCTCCCCCAACGATTTACCAGATCTCTGAGGGCGGTAATGTCACAACCATTTACGGCGGTCAGCATGTTGGAGACGTGGTTGAACATAAGGGTAGTTCTGTGACGGTCACAGGCGGAGGTCAATCAGGCAGAAAAAATATCTCTGTGGAAACTGAACGCGGCAGCAGGCTGGACGTTGGCAGCAGCGGGAGCGAACTTGCTGAGAAAGCGGATGCTGGCAAACCCTGTCCGAACTGTGGAAAAGTAAACCCTGTAAAAGTGAAACATTGCATCGGCTGCGGCCACAGATTCAGCGACGCAGGCTTTAAGGGCTAAAAGGAGCAGATACATGACCGATATTGAAGACAAGATGAAGCAGTACTCTCAAAAACTGGACAGGATTCAGAAAGAACAGGAAGAAGTCGGTGCAGCGGAGCAATCCATGCTTGAGCGCAACTACCACAAGAATGTGGGCGAAACGGTTGAAAAGCTGGTAGACAAAATTGGCGCTGCGGGTAGGGAGGTTTTTCAGGCGCCCTTGCTGGATAAAGATTTCTTTGCCCAGGTCAGTCTTTCCAACAACGGTTTGCTGTACGAGGTGGACCGCATCTTTATTGAAAAGTTTCAGTTGGAAAAGTATTACCCAACCAGCCGCATTCTCTATCCAACCATCTACTGCGAAACACTGGAAGAATTTGTTTCCACTTCCCTAAAGAATATGAACATCTCAGATGACTATAAAAAACACCTGATAGAACTTTACTCAATTGAAGCAGAGAACTTTGCAGAGAAGGGTGGTGTTTTTGGGGTTAACTTACCCGGCGATGCCTGCTACATCAACGGTTGGTTATTTGGGCGTATCCATCGTCTTACTCCCCGCGAAGCGCTGCAAGACAGCCATATTTCCAGGAAAATCATTGAAACCGCTGTGCATGAAAAATTGGGGCACGGTTTTTTGCAAACTTACAGTGAACTCGGAAAAGTGCTGAGTCAGCTAAATCTGTATAAAATGGAACTGGCAAAAACGTTTGGCATTCAGACAAGTTCAAATCCAATCGACAAAATCCGCCAACAGCAGTACGGCATACTGCTCAGTAATTCCATTTTCCAGCAGGAAGGCTGGTCCACCTGGATTGAGTCCTTGTTGGGGGGTAATGGGAAGCACCCCGCTTATCGGCAGGAAGACCTTCAAAAACAAATTGATGCTATTCCCGAAAAAATCAAACAACAAATTTGGAAAAAAGAAAATCTGGACGTAGACAATGCCTTTGAGGTTGTATTGGGCGACCAGTGCCGGGATCCAGACCAAATTCTTGAAGCAATCAAATCCATGAGCCGTTTGGAAGAAATTCTGAGTCCCTTTCTAAAATTTAATCAAAGCCTGCGCTATGTGCTCGGTGAAATCATTTGCTCAAGGGTGGAACTAAACCAGGGTTATGCCTGTGTACCCTATGCTGCATTGATAGCCGGCAACATTACCCTGGACCCTGAAAAAATCAGCTTGACTGATCTTGCCCTCACCATGCAGAACGATCCATGGTTCAACCCTGATGCCCGATTGGTGATGTTGAGCAAACTAAAATTAAACAACCCTGGGGATGTGTCTGAGTTGGCAGAAAAGGCAACCAATTATTTGAATATGCATGTACCTGTGGAACTGCGCAGGAAATAATCACAAGGGAGAGAGAAATATGGCAAAAAAAACTGATCAAAACCCTACGGAAGACTTGAAGCTGGCAGCAGCCTATCCTACCAGCAAGCTCAAAGGCTGGCTGAGCAAACAGCT
>CAYVWM010000035.1:0-18257 GCA_964455505.1 uncultured Anaerolineaceae bacterium | reverse complement strand
AAAGAACATGCAGACACCCTGGGCGGGTATATCTACGGCAGCCTTGGGCGGGTACCCCAGCCGGGAGAGGCTGTTATTGAAAATGGTGTTGAATTCATCGTTGAAGAAGTTGTAGCCCGCCGGATTCTTAAGGTGCGTGCCCGGCTTCTGTCTGTAAATCAAGATCTTTCTGGAGGTGAGGATATCCATGTTAACCCCGAAAATTAAGCAGGTGTTAATTGAAAAAGCCTATGAGGCCCAAAAATTAGCCTACTCCCCCTATTCACACTACAAGGTGGGCGCTGCAGTATTGACCGAATCTGGTGAGATCTATGCGGGGAATAACATTGAGAATGCGGCCTATCCGTCTTCTCTCTGTGCTGAGCGGGTTGCGATCTTTAAAGCGGTTTCTGAAGGCTGCCGCAAAATTGAAGCGATTGCAGTAGTTACGCGCAACGGGGGATTCCCTTGCGGCGGCTGCAGGCAGGTCATGCGGGAGTTTGGGGGCACCACTTTGATTATTCTGATTGCAGATGAGGCTGGCAACTTGTTGCTGGAAACGACCCTGGAAGAATTGCTGCCGCATTCTTTTGGACCGGAAGATTTGAATTCCTGATAGTTTTTTTAGAACCTGAAATCTGAAAAGGAATCAGCATGCCTGAAAAAGAAAACCGTTCCTTCCAGGCGCAGGCTGTCGTACTCAAACACATCGAGTATGGCGAAGCTGATCGCATTCTGACACTCTTTACCCTGGAAAAAGGGAAAATACAGGCTATTGCCAAGGGTGTACGAAAGATGCATTCCCGTAAGGCAGGTCACCTTGAGCCCTTCACTAAGGTTCTGTTATATCTGGCAAAAGGGCGCAATCTGCTGGTGGTAACGCAGGCTGAAGCCCTGCAGACTTTTCCCGCTATCCGCGCTAACCTGGAATTAACCGCTTACGCTGCCTATGTGGTTGAGTTGTTGGATCGTTTTACTTATGAAGAAGGCGAAAACAGACAGCTTTTCAACCTGTTGACGGATACGTTTAATCGGCTTGAGAAAGACCCCCATCCGACAACGGTTGTCCACTACTATGAGATCCGGCTGCTTGATTTGTTGGGATACAAACCCGAACTGAACGTCTGCGCTGCTTGTGGGAAGAAAATTGAGGCAGTTGACCAATACCTTTCTGCTGCATCAGGTGGGGTACTTTGCCCGGTTTGCGGCAGTAAAAATTCAGGCGCATGGAAGGTGTCTATGCCCGCACTGAAATACCTCCGTTTTTTTCAGCGTTCAGCGTACTCAAAAGTAAGCCGATACGCTGTGCCCGCCCAGGTGGAAGTGGAACTCAAAGTGTTGATGGAACGCTATTTTTCCTACTTGCTGGAACACAGTTTGCGAACGCCGCACTTTATCAAATCCATATCTTCATAAGCATGGTGTTGTTCCCATGCAGTCTACCAACTGAAACTTATACCGGCTGGACGGATAAGCAAACGGAAAAGAGGGGGGCTTTGTTGTATAATCTCTGTATTAATTTTAGGAACAGTGAAACCTATGACAACTTCTGCTGAATCAAACTCTGTATTGGATTTTCAATCTATCATGTTTGCCCTGCAAAAATTCTGGGCAGACCGAGGGGCTCTCATCTGGCAACCGTATTACTCACAGGTAGGCGCGGGAACCATGAATCCGGCAACTTTTCTGCGTGTATTGGGTCCAGAACCGTGGAAGGTTGCCTACGTGGAGCCTTCAGTCCGTCCGGATGATGGACGCTATGGCATCAACCCCAACCGTCTCCAGCAGCATTATCAGTTCCAGGTGATTCTAAAACCCGATCCAGGCAATCCCCAGGAACTCTACCTCGATTCATTGAAAGCGCTGGGCATCGATCCGCACCGGCACGACATCCGTTTTGTGGAAGACAACTGGGAATCCCCCGCCCTCAGCGCCTGGGGATTAGGCTGGGAGGTCTGGTTGGATGGTCAGGAGATCACCCAATTCACCTATTTCCAGCAGGCTGGCGGTGTTGTGCTTGAAGTACCTTCAGTTGAGATTACCTATGGTCTGGAACGGATAGCCATGGTACTGCAGCGGGTGCGCGATTTTAAGCAAATCCAATGGAGCCCCAACCGCACCTATGGTGACGTTAACCAGGTGGCAGAACGCGAGCATTCCACTTACTATTTTGAAGTTAGTGATGTTCCTCGCTTGCGGCAGATGTTCAGCCTGTTTGAGAGTGAAGCGAACCTTGCCCTGGAAAAGGGGCTGATTTTACCCGCTTACGATTACATAATTAAATGTTCGCACACCTTTAACGTGCTGGACTCGCGGGGTGCGGTTGGTTTTACAGAACGCCAGGCGCTGTTTGGGAAAATGCGGGAACTTTCCCGAAAAGTTGCGGAAGCGTATCTTGCCCAGCGGGAAGAAATGAAATTCCCCTGGCTGACATCCCAACAGCCGGAATTGACTCTCGATACACCTGCTCTGCCTGTTCTAGACGCCAAAACTGCAGACCTGCTGCTCGAGGTTGGTACAGAAGAACTGCCGACCGCAGACCTGACCAGCGCCCTGGCGCAGCTTGAGGCAGGATTGCACCAACTGCTTTCTGATGCGCATCTTGAGCATGGCAAGGTTACGATACAAGGCACTCCACGCCGCCTGGTTGCCACAGTGAAAGATTTGCAAACCAGGCAGACCGATCGTGTGGTAGAGGTCAAAGGTCCCCCCGCCGAAAGAGCATTTGACTCATCCGGAAATCCTACTAAAGCAGCCGAAGGTTTTGCACGCAGCCGCGGTTTGCTTGTGCAGGACCTCAGGCTTAAAGATGTGGATGGCGGGAAGTATGTTGTGGCTGAAGTGGCTGTTGAGGGGAAATCGGCAATTGACATTTTGGCTCAGCTGCTTGCGGAGATGTGCCGCACTATTCGCTTCACAAAAGCCATGCGCTGGGATGCTTCTGGGAGTGTCTTTTCCCGTCCCGTCCGCTGGCTTGTAGCGCTTTTGGGCGATGAGGTCATTCCCTTCTCATTTGCCGGCTTGCAAAGCGGGCGCACAACGCGCGGGATGCGTTTTTCGGCCAATCCTTCACAGGTTCTGAACAACTCTGCTGATTACGACACTTATCTCAAGACTGAAGGCATCCTGCTCGATCCGGAAATGCGCAAGGCTGTTGTTTGGGAGCAGGCATTGGCACTGGCTGAAAAGACCGGTGGAACCCTGGCGGATGACCCCGACCTTCTGGAAGAAGTCGCAAATCTGGTGGAGAGACCTACCGCTCTGCTGGGCACTTTCGAAAAACGCTTTTTGGATTCCCTGCCGCCTGAAGTGCTTATTGGCGTCATGAAGAAACACCAGCGCTACTTCCCGGTTTTGGATTCACAGGGTAATCTGACCCAGCACTTCATCATTGTGCGCAATGGCGATGATAAGCATGCAGAAGTGGTTGTGGATGGAAACCTCCAGGTTATCCATGCGCGTTTTGCAGATGCAGAATTCTTTATTCGTGAGGATATGCAAACCCCGCTTGAAAGATTTGTGCCTAAATTGGCTCAGCTTACCTTCCAAAAAGCGTTGGGCTCCATGCAGGACAAATCCATGCGCATTCAAAAGCTTGTTACAGCCATGGGTGCACATTTTGGTCTAGACGAAGCAGCTCAGCGGTTGGCAGACCGGACTGCACTGCTCTGCAAGGCTGATCTTGCAACCTCTATGGTTGTGGAAATGACGGCACTTCAGGGCGTGATGGGCAGGTACTACGCACTACACTCGGGAGAAGAACCAGCAGTAGCTCAAGGAATCTTTGAACATTATTTACCCAGAAATACGGGCGATCGCTTGCCTTTGGAGCAACCGGGTTTGCTTGTAGGGATTGCAGACCGATTGGATTCGATTGCTGGTCTGTTTGCTGTTGGCTTGATGCCCACTGGGAATAAGGACCCCTTTGCCCTGCGTAGGGCTGCGCTGGGGTTGGTACAATTATTAATCGGAAAAAATCTCGATTTTGATCTGAATTGGGGACTTGAATTGGCTGGGCAGTCGTTGCCTGTACCCTTTGAACAAAAGACACTTCAGGCAGCCCGTGAGTTTATTGCCGGCAGGCTGCGGGGACTTTTGTTGGACCAGGGTATCCGTTATGATGTGGTTGATGCGGTACTAGTTGCTCAGGCTGACAATCCGGCTGCTGCTGCACGCAACGCTATTATTTTGTCAGAGTGGGTCGCAAGACCGGATTGGAACGAAATTTTTCCAGCCTACAGCCGCTGCGCACGAATCACACGTGGTGAAAAAGACAACGAAGAAGTTGCGCCAAAGCTCTTGCAGGAAGCGGAAGAAAAAGAGCTTTATCAGCAGCTTCTTAACGCAGAGGCACTGCTGGCAGAGACGTCAGACCTCCAAAAAGCAATGGCACAGGTGGAAAAACTTGTACCAACCATTAACACATTCTTTGACAGGGTGCTGGTCATGGTTGATGATGCGCCTTTGCGAAAAAACCGGCTGGCACTGATACAGCGCATTGTGGAATTGCTTTCACCAATGGCTGACCTTTCAGCCCTGGAAGGTTTCTAAAAACAAAGCGCCCCAAAAGGGCGCTTTTTGTATGTTTTGGTCTTGCATGTTTTATACTGCAGCGATCAATTGTTTTACTTTTTCCAATCCGCCTTTGAGATTATTGCCGAGATAAATTCCACCTAATTCTGTTCGGGCAGATTCGTTCTCATCAAAATATCTGCCGGCATATGCCAGTTTAGGTTTGCCGCGCAGTTTAGAAAGTTCTTCAGCAAATCCGCGCATCAGGTAAGCCGTATTTTCCTGGTTGACCGAAAGAATAATTAACTTAGGCCGGACGGTCTCTGCATAATCGACAAGATCCTGTGTGGGCAGGTCTGGACCAAGGTATTCAACAAAGTAGCCTTCCTTGCGGAGCAAAACGGCAAACATCAGCGCAGCCAGTTCATGCATTTCTTCCGGTCCACAGCCAACCAGGATGAGACCGCCTTCTTTTGCGGTGGGTAAATTTTGCATGATGCTCAGCAACTTCCCTTTAACGTAACTGGAGGCCAGGTGTTCAGTAGCAATCCTGATTTCGCCCCGATACCAGGCTTCACCAATCAGTTCAAGGCTGGGTGCGATCACTTCTTCAAAGATCGTAACCAAGTCGAAGTACTTTTGAACGTTGTCCATGATGGCATTCGCGCGGGTTTCGTTGTGTGAGACCATTGCGCCGAAGAGCATTTCTGCAAAATCGCGCGGGGGGCGGGGCGGCTTTAATTTGGGGGCTTCAGGTGGGGGGCTTTGAATGGTCTCAGGCCATTGGTCGTTAGCACGCATGGATTTGAAATACTCCACAACCTGACTGATGGTCATTCCTGAATCAATTTTGCGTTGTACCCACATCAGCAATTGAATGTCGCGCTCAGAATAGAGTCTGTAACCATTGGGCATGCGCATGGGCTCCAATAACTGGTAGCGTCTCTCCCAGGCGCGCAGCGTAACCGGCTTAATGCCGGTACGTGCCTGCACTACCTTAATGGTGTAAAAAGGTTCATTCGAGTAATTTCCAATTACCGTCATCAAATCCTCAATTCTTGACTGCCTGATCACCGGTATAAAGCAGCTGGACAGGCTTTGTTTTTCATATATTCAACAGCGGTATTGCCCAGGTTTTAATAGCTTATTAATACATCACCGGAGCAAATTACCTTATTTTTCTCATTATAAGGGATATTTGTAAAAGTTTTGTAAAAGGTGTCAAAAATTTTTAGGAATTTTGCGTTAATTGGCTTTTTCAGAGCGCTTTTCAAATATTTTTTCCCACTGGCTGATTTCCTCTTCACTCAGAGGCTTTTCTGGCTCAGCAGAAGAGGTGCTTTCCCACGCTGCCTGCATGGTCCGGGCAAAATCTTTGCTGGAGATCCATCCGGCGTGTTTTGATCGGGCAGATTGAGCGACCATTCGGTCTGAACTCACTACCATCGTGTTTTGTGCCCCCCCGCGGAGTTTCTGCAGGTGGGCGGCAATGGCGTTGTCGGCGCTGGATTTGCTGCTCACAAAGACGGCAACGACGGCACCAAATTTGCGCATTCCACTTTGCCCGGCAGGTGCTTTATCAAAAAATACCCGGACTTTTGCGCGGCGGATACGGCAGAACTCAACCAGCTGCTCAATAAGCACTTGCTCATCGTCGGGGTCAGCAAGAGAAAGACCGGGGATGTGGGGAATCAGGTTGTGTCCATCGATAATGTACTGCATGATGGTCTTATTGTACTGCCAATGGGCATGTAACCGGTCCTGTGACCTTTGTTTGCGGCAACATAATGTTGGTTTATCGGCTGATCTGTTATTAATGGTCAGGCGCGTCTGCGATGGCAGTATAATAATTCTCCAGGCACATTGCACCAAATATGTCACGGAGCAGCATGATCTGGTTTCTAATTGCTTATGGACTGTTCATCACAGGTTCTGCTTTGGGGATTATTGAACACGGTTCAGAACTTTCGTTATGGTTTCTATTTTTAGGCTGGCTGCTCGATCTTACACTGGTTTTGTTAGGATTGCTTGGTTCGCGTTCAGTGTCAGGCTGTCAATTTACGCCAGCGGCGAGGCTGCTTCACGCGCTTGCACTTGTTGGCGTACCGATCCTGTTGTTTTTTCGTTTGCAGCCCAATCTGCTTGTTTTTAAATTACTGCTTGCCCTGTGTGTGGTTGCCTGGTCTTGCTCTTTATTAGGAATCCGACACTGTAATCTCAAATGATGGAGAAAACTCATGCAAAACGTCTTTCCTTCCCAACACCCCCTGATTGCATCCAAATTAACCCGACTGCGTGACGTTCGCACTGAACCGAAAAAATTTCGCGAACTGGTACGGGAAATAGCTGCCATGCTGGCTTACGAAGCCACGCTTGATCTTGCCGTAAGGCCCGTGGAGATTCAAACACCGCTGACCACAACGCAGGGCGTCCACCTTATGGAAAGGATTGGCCTCGTTCCGATCTTACGGGCGGGTCTGGGCATGGTGGAAGGGGTGTGGGAGTTGATGCCCGGCGCAGAGGTCTGGCATATCGGGCTGTATCGGGATGAGAGAACCCTGAAACCGGTTGCGTATTACAACCGCTTGCCAATCGAGCCAACGGTTTCTGTGTGCCTGATTTTGGATCCGATGCTTGCTACTGGAGGATCAGCGGTCGCTACGGTGGATATCCTCAAGAATTGGGGCGTGCGAAAAATCAAATTTATGGGATTGATTGCAGCGCCAGAGGGTATAGAGCGTTTGCACGGCGCACATCCGGATGTGCCGATTCACCTTGCTGCTGTTGACGAACGTCTGAATGAACATGGTTACATCGTTCCAGGTTTGGGTGATGCTGGCGATCGCCAGTTTGGAACGGGATAACACGGCGCTGCCGGGTTAATCGGACCTGTAGTTTTTGCGTTTTAAAATCAATGCTTGTGGTCGCCTGAAAAGAATCGGTGCAAGGGTTTGGTACCGGCTTGATTTGGGCGGGTTCCTTTAAATAATTTTTAAATTATTCGGTGCTCTGCGCTGTCTGCATCCGGCTTTTTGTTTTGGTACAAAAACCCATCGCGGTGATATGCCTGGCAATCTGGCCGTCAACTTTCCCCATGGCAAATTGATTTAGTTGTTCCAGGGCTACCCAGCGGACGTTGGGATGGGTTCGTTCATCGATGAGGGTTTGTGAAGGCAAACGGCAGGCAAATGCATGCAGGGTAACCTTGAAATGGGTGTAGGCATGCCGATATACTCCCATCGGCTCACCAACCTGCACCTCCACGTTTAGTTCCTCCAATATTTCCCTTTTCAGACAGGCTTGCAGATCTGCATCGTCGGGTTCCAACTTTCCCCCGGGGAATTCCCACAAGCCCGCCAACAGCCCGTTTGGGGGGCGTTGGGCGATCAGCACCTGCCCGTTATCGCAAATGACAGCGGCGCTAACCATATAGTGAGGAACCTGTGGTTTTTGTTTTCGCACCGGGATGCTTTCCTGCTTATGCTGTATGGCTGCCAGGCAATCGGCCCTTAAAGGGCAATCGCCGCATTTAGGGCTGCGGGTTTTGCAGACCAGAGCGCCTAACTCCATCAGTGCCTGGTTATAATCCCCAACCCTTTCACTTGGCAGGGCTGCTTCGGCAAATTCCCAAAAGGCTGTTTCAGTGCGACCGGTCCCTAAGGGCTCTTGCCAGGCTAAAAGCCGCGCAAACACCCTGCGAATATTGGCATCCAGGGCGGGGGCGCGCACGCCGAACGCGATAGAAGCAATAGCTCCCGCTGTATACCTTCCGATTCCCGGCAGTTGTTCCAATTGTTTCGGGTCGGTTGGCAACGAACACTGATATTGGCTGCATACCTGTTGGGCAGCCTTGTGGAGGTTGATAGCCCGATTGTAATAACCCAGACCTTCCCATGCCTTCAGGACATCTGCCTGGTTTGCTGCTGCCAGGCTGGTGATTTCAGGGAAAAGGTTGATGAAGCGCAGAAAGTAGGGGATAACGGTATCCACCTGGGTTTGCTGCAGCATGATTTCAGAAATCCAGGTGTGGTATGGGGTTGGAGCAGAACGCCAGGGAAGGTCCCTGGCGTTAGTGTCGTACCAAGCGAGCAGTTTTTCGGACAGACCAGCAATCAAAATTGAAATGCTCCCTTTTGGTCAGAAATTTTGCAGACGTAATCATCGACGTATTCCAACAAGCGGTCATGCAGGTCGTTCCACGCTTCGGAATTAATAAGGGTTTGCGCTTTTGCACGGCTGGGCATTACCGCACCCACAAGTATCTGTGGTTCATCTCCATACACGGTCACCCAGGCATCGGTAAGTTCCAGACCCAGTTCATTGACCTTCGGCAGGTATTCACCCACCACAAACCCATAGTATTCTTGTTCCTTGCCAGGTTTGATATTCCAGGTGAGAATTATCTTTACGTTCATGTTTAGCCGGCAATTATTTTTGGATCCAGAGCAATCACATGGGTTTCTTCCTCAGTAAAAGCACTGGCATTGTTAATTTTGTATGATTCCATGGTTTCCAGCGATGTCAGCCCCATTTCTTTGAGGAATTTGCTCAAGGGATCAAGTTTCAGACTGGATTGGGGGGTATCGTAGTGCATGGGAATTACGATATTGGGCTCAAGCATGCTGATTACCTCAGCTGCTTTGGAAGCGTTCAGACTCTGCCCGTCGCCAACCGGAACCAGCGCAATATTGATAGTGCCCAGGGACTCAATCTCGGATTGGCTGGGGATTTGCGTAAGGCGGCCGAGATGTGCCACGGTAAGGGTGCCAAAATCCATCAGGTAAAGCGTATTACGCAGACCATCATCCTTTTTTTGCGCGCTTGTTTGCATCCCTGTGATAAAGACACCATTAATTTCATACTCACCAGGTCCGTGGATCTCATAGAAATCCCCTTTGACTGCCTTAACAAAATTGTGAACGGGATCGTCGCAGCTGACCGTTACGATTTCGGCTTTCAGCTTGAGCGGGTTGTAACCTGCTTCGGCTGCATCAAAAGGATCGGTGACCACGGCACCGACGCCGCGTTCTGTGATTCGAAAACAAGAATGACCATACCAGGTAATTTCCATCCAACCTCCAATAATTCTCCAACCGATGTTGGGGAATTGCTTTTCAACCTTAGATTATATCAGGTGGAATGCCCTTAAATTGTGTAGAATTAAACTACCATTTCACAGAAGGAGTTTGCTATGGAGTATCTGATTATTATTCCTGCAGTATTTTTAGTTGTGTTCTTGTTGATGACCGGGATTCGCGTTTTGAATGAATATGAGCGCGGTGTTGTTTTTACGCTGGGAAAGTTCACGGGTGTGCGCGGTCCGGGGATTACCATAATCGTGCCAATCATTCAGAGCATGCGCAAGGTGGATATGCGTTTAAAAACCGCTGAGGTTCCCCGCCAGGAAGTGATGAGCAAGGATAACATCCCCATGTTGGTCAATGCTGTGGTCTATTTTAAGGTTGTGGACCCCGAAGCAGTGATCATCAAGATTGAGGACTACGTTTTTGCAATCCGGCAGTATACCCAGGCCGCTCTGCGCGACGTTATCGGTAACAACGAGATGGACTCCGTGTTGACCGAGCGCGTTCAGGTTGCTGAGTCGATTAAAGAGATAGTGGATAATGAGACCAGTGATTGGGGTGTGGACATTGAATCCATCAAAATCCAGGAGCTCGAATTGCCGGCAGAGATGAAGCGTGCCATGGCCCGTCAGGCTGAAGCGGAGCGCGAACGCCGAGCCACAATCATTGCCTCGCAAGGTGAGCTGGCTGCTTCAGAAAACCTGCGCGACGCTGCCCGCATGCTCTCTGAAACACCAGGAGCTTTGCATTTGCGCACCCTGCAAACGGTTCGGGATATTGCCTCCGATCCGTCGGAAAAGCTGGTTCTTTTCCTGCCTTCTGACCTGGGCTCAGTGATTAAGCACATTACCACTGTAGATTCCGGGAAGTAATCATGTTGGACAATAACGTCCGTTACCTGCAGTTGGCATTTAATGACAATGCTGGCATGGTGGCGCGCATGCTCCCGAAGGTTGTTCCTGATAGCCGTATCCTGATCGAGGCTGGTACACCCTACATTAAACGTGAAGGGTTGCGCGGTGTAGCGATTATCTCCCGCTACTGGCCTGGTATTGTTGTAGCGGATATGAAAGTGGCGGACGGCGCCCTGGAAGAGGTCAATATGGCGGTGAGTGCCGGTGCGCGGGCCTGTACTGTTTTGGGCAACTCGCCGGTTGAAACGCTGCGATTCTTTATTGAGCGCTGCCAGCAATTGGGCGTTGTTTCGATGATCGACATGCTTGGTGTTGATGATCCTATGGAAGTGATGCGTCCGCTGCATACACCGCCTGATGTCGTGGTGATCCACCGCGGTAGGGACGAGGAGAGCAACCGCTCCAAGATGATTCGTTATCGTCACATCAACCGTATACGCAGCAAATATGATGTGCTGATCTCGGCGGCTGGTGGTGTGGACCTCAAAGAGGCGCGCAGCGCGGTTTTTAATGGTGCCAATATCGTGGTTGTCAATCTTGTTCCACCAGGAAGCGGTTGGAATGGCATTCGGACCACAGAAGATATCCACGAGGTTTCCCAGCGTTTTCTGGATACCATTTCTTAAAACAAGAAGGATATTGTTGGTGCGCTATTAGCCAGCTTTTTGCTGAATAATGCATGCCTGTCTTTGGGTGTTTTGTTGCGTGTGCCAACAGGGTAAAATAGGATTTAATGAATAAGCGGTTTGTTTTTCTAGTCTGCATTTTATTGCTTGCGATGCTGTGGTTGAGCCAACCTTTTAGCATAAACGCAATGCAGCCGCCTCCCGAATGGGCTGAGAGCAACCTGGAAAAAGTTGAAGTATCCGTACTACAGGCGCTTTCTTACAGCCATACCACCGACGTTGTAATTACATTATCTGAGAAAGCAAACCTGGATGCGGCTTACTTGATCCGGGATTGGGAGGAACGCGGTTGGTATGTCTACAACAGTCTCAGAGAAACTGCAGACCGCAGCCAGAAACCTATAATAGCACTCCTTGAAAAACAAGGCGTTTCTTACCAGGCATTTTATGCTGGAAATGAAATTGCAGTTTTTGATGCTGACGCAGAAACGCTTGCCCTGTTGAATGGTGAGTCAGCAGTTGCGCATATCCGATCTCCCAGAACGATTGATCTTGACCCACAGGATTCTGTACTGGCACAATCTCCTGCTTACACAACTGATAGCCTTGCGTGGGGGATAAAAGATACCAAAGCTGACGCGTTCTGGGTCGAATTTGGCAGACAAGGAGAAGGGGTCATTGTGGCCAATATCGACACAGGGATTCAGTGGAATCATCCGGGTCTGGATCAGGCTTATCGCTGCGCAGATGACCCGGCCAGCCCAGCCTGCTGGTACGACCCGAGCGATATCTGTCCCGGGGATTTTCCATGTGACAACAACGGACATGGAACCCACACGATGGGAATTATGGTTGCTGATGACGACCCGCAGCTTATGTATCAGGCGGGTATGGCACCAGGAGCTACCTGGATTGCCTGTAAAGGATGCGAGAGCAATACCTGTTCGGATACCGCCTTAAATGCCTGCGCCGATTGGATCCTGGCACCGGATGGTGATCCAGCCAACCGTCCGCACATTGTCAACAATTCCTGGGGTGATGTAGGATGGGATGACTGGTACCTTGAAAAAGTGCAAACCTGGCTGGCTGCCGGCATATTTCCTGCCTTTTCAGCGGGTAATTCAGGTTCGCAGGGATGTAGCTCTCTGGGCAGCCCCGGCGACTACCAGGAGGTTTTTTCGAGCGCTAATCATAAACAGGATCGTTTGATTGCGGATACCTCCAGCCGTGGGCCGTCTGAATTTGGGGACGTGCCATACACCAAACCCAACATATCTGCACCAGGAACTTTTATCTGCTCAGCGGTTCCAAATAGCACCTGGACCTGTGGGTATAGCGGCACTTCGATGGCGTCGCCGCATTCGGCGGGCGCTGTGGCCTTATTGTGGTCCTGCAGCCCTGATCTGGTTGGTATGATCTCTGACACAATGGACTTACTGCAAAACACTGCTGCCGAAGCCCCTGTGGGAAATTGCGGTGCGCCTCCCGAAGGTGAGGGCAATTACACCTATGGATATGGCTATTTGGACGTGCTGGCAGCAGGATTGCAGGCTTGCGAGGGCACTTCTCTAACGGTCAGCCCCTTGGAATTAGCCATCACGATGGGTGATGGTGATACGCCTTTGGAAAAGAATATCAGTCTTAATAACCTTGGTTCTGAGTCAATTCTCTATGAAATCTCCAAAAAGGATGAGCTGGGTACCAATGTCAGTTGGCTCTCAGTTGAACCGCAGAGTGGCAGCCTTGCCGGGTATGCTTCTGAGCAAATTGCCATCACATTTAATAACAATAGTTTGCTTCCGGGATTCTATTCAGCCAATTTGATTATCAATAACTCAGCTATGCCAGATCTAATTATTCCGGTAAGCCTGAAAAATGAGTCCTTGTATTGGATTCGGTTATTTCCGTTTTTTCGTTAGAAATTTTAGGTCCTGCCAATAAAAGGAAAGAAGTCATTTTCTCGCTTATGCAAAGCAAAGCATAGAGAATCAGTTGTGATAGAATTCAAAGGCTTAGTTACTCAATCATTTATCGAATGACAATGAAAAGATATCGAATCTTAGCGGGATTATTAATTCTTTTTCTGATTGCCGGTTGCTCCAATCGACAAAACTCAGCGCAATCCGGGAATTTATTGCCCGCTGCTGATGGAACCCCAGAAACTGTTCTGCTTACTGATCCTGCCCAGATAGAAAAAGAACGTCAATCCCTGTGGATTGCGCCTCAGGTGCCTGGTGGGGTTTGGCCTACTGGCTATTTGCCGAAAGGAATGAACTGGGCGGAAGGTGTCATTGATCATGAAGTAGTGTTGGGTTTGGTTGAACAAGCACCCCCAGACGCTGTCCTCATGACACAATCTATCTGGCACTATGCTGTAGTTGCACCGGTCTGGTCTGCCAGAGAGGACGTCAGTTTTGCAGATCTGCAATCCGCATGGGTGGGTAAGCCTTATGGCAGTACGCGTCAATTACGGACGTTGGTTGTTTATCAATCTGATTATCACGCCATCGATTGGCTGCTCTCTGGTGGTGAAAATGCCACACTTAGCACTGAATTTGTTACTGCCTTGGAAGATAACGCTGCTAACCTTGCTGGGCAGGTTAATTTCGATGCTTGGGGAATAATTCCAGTAAATAAATTAAACCAGGACCTAAAAATAATAAAGATTGATGGGCTTTCCCCATTGGAAGAAGCTCCTGCAGAATTACCATATCGTTTACAAGCAGCTGTCGCTTTATTTGCTCCTGCAGCAACTACTGAGGTTTTGCCCAGCGGCATGTTTGACGACTTACTTGCTACATTCACAACAGGTTATCCTGGAGGTGTGCAGCCACAAATGCAACAACCACCTACAGAAACGATGGTGCCAACCAGTACTGCCAACCCAGGTTTGCCTGCTGAGCGTACAAGGCAGCTTGATGGAATGGTTGAGATTTTTATTCCTGCCGGTGAGTTTTTGATGGGCTGCGATCCCGCTCATAATGATGGCTTTGAATGCCATTCTGACGAGCTCCCGCTGCATGAGGTCTTTCTTTCAGATTACTACATCGATAAATACGAAGTTAATAACGCTCAGTATGCGCTTTGCGTGGATGCCGGCGTTTGTGCAGACCCTTACTTTACCTATTCTGAAACACGCGATTTGTACTTCGGCAATCCACAGTATGATGATTACCCTGCAGTCAACATATCATGGTCTGAGGCAAACACCTATTGCCAGTGGGTGGGGGGAGACCTGCCTACCGAAGCGCAATGGTCCAAGGCCGCTCGAGGAACCAGCCTGCAAACATATCCATGGGGGGATGAATCACCTACCTGTGCATACGCTAATGCCCAGGAAGGCGCTACAAGCGCACCTTGCGTTGGCGATACTATCAAGGTGGGGAGCCGGCCGGATGGCGCTTCGCCATATGGCGTTTTGGACATGGCAGGCAATGTCTGGGAATGGGTGAGGGATTGGTACAGCCGGGATTATTACTGGAATTCTCCATATGAAGATCCAACCGGTCCTGAAACAGGAACGTATAAGATAGTAAAGGGCGGTTCCTGGGATTACAGTTGGAGCCGGCTGCGGATCGCTTACAACAGTGATCATGAACCAGAATCCCATAAAAACAGTTTTGGCTTCCGCTGTGTAACACCTGCGATTCCCTGACGAGTTAGTTAATAACCCACCTTCACTGTATTCGTGGATATAAAATGCCAGCCCCGCGTCAATCGCAAGGCTGGCGTTTAATTCGTCTCTCAGCTGTTACCGGCTGCTGAATATCAAGCTGCCATCCAGGTAATCGACAATTATGCGCGCACCTTGTGGGAACGCTCCAGACAAGAGCTTTTTGGCTAAGGGATCCTGAATTTCTCGCTGGATAGCGCGTTTGAGGGGGCGCGCTCCAAATTCAGGTTCGTATCCAATCTCTGCCAGATGCGCCATGGCGGCGGGGCTGATTTCCAGGCCAAATCCTCTATCGCTTAATAGCTTTGCTACATGGTTTATCTGGATTTTGACAATTTCGGCCAGGTCCGCTCTGGTTAGAGGTCTGAAGATCACAATTTCATCAACCCGGTTGAGGAATTCAGGTCTGAAAAAGGCTTTGAGAATATCCGTGACTTCTTCCCTGCTGACTTCGCGAAGATTGCCTTCCTGGTCTGCATTGATCCAGAGTTGACTGCCCAGGTTGCTGGTCATAATCACAATTGTGTTGCGAAAGTCGACTGTTCGGCCTTGGCCGTCGGTCATTCTGCCGTCGTCTAAAACCTGCAGCAAGGAGTTAAACACTTCGCTGTGGGCTTTTTCAATTTCATCGAAAAGCACAACACTATAAGGCCGGCGCCGCACGGCTTCAGTTAATTGCCCTCCTTCTTCATAGCCCACATATCCAGGGGGAGCGCCAAATAGCCGGCTGATGGTGTGGCGCTCCTGGTATTCGCTCATGTCAATCCGGACCATGGCGTTTGGGTCATCGAAGAGAAATTCTGCGAGCGTACGCGCCAATTCCGTCTTGCCCACCCCTGTTGGACCTAAAAAGATAAACGAGCCAATGGGGCGGTTAGGGTCCTGCATCCCACTGCGGGATCGGCGGACAGCGTTTGAAACTGCTTCGATGGCTTCATCCTGACCTACAACGCGTTTGTGCAGGCGCTCTTCCATGTGGAGGAGTTTCTCCATTTCGCCCTCTAAAAGGCGATTCACAGGGATTCCCGTCCATTTAGCCACAACCTCGGCAATCTCTTCAGAATCGACCTCTTCTTTGAGCAGGGCGCCTTCCTGCTGCAAGCTTTGTATGTGCGATTCGGCTTGCTCGATCTTTTCCTGCAGTTCATGCAGGATTCCATAGCGCAGCCTGGCGGCTTTCTCAAGGTTAGCTTCGCGTTCTGCAAGTTCCATTTCGTGTTCGGCTTCTTCACGTTTTTCTTTTAAGGCGCGCAACTCAGCAATAGCGCTTTTTTCCGTTTCCCAACGGGTATTCATCGACCGGGATTTTTCCTGCAGGTCTGCGCGTTCTTTTTCCAGTTTTTCAAGGCGCTCCTGAGAGGCTTTGTCTTTCTCTTTTTGGAGGGCCTCGCGTTCAATCTCAAGCTGCATCACCTGGCGATCAATCTCATCCAGCGTCTGGGGTTTGGAATCAATTTCAGTGCGCAGGTGGGCAGCGGCTTCGTCGATCAGGTCAATGGCTTTGTCTGGCAGTTTGCGATCCGGGATATACCGGTTGGAAAGGGTTGCAGCGGCAATCACAGCAGGGTCGGTTATCCGCACCCCATGGTGGACTTCATAACGGGATTTCAATCCGCGCAGGATGCTGATCGTGTCTTCCACAGAGGGCTCCAGTACATATACCGGTTGGAAGCGGCGCTCCAGGGCGGCGTCCTTTTCTACGTATTTGTGATACTCGTTGGTGGTGGTTGCGCCTATCAGGTGTAATTCCCCGCGGGCAAGCATCGGCTTCAGAATGTTGCCGGCGTCCATGGCACCTTCCGCAGCACCGGTACCAATGACGGTGTGCATCTCGTCGATGAACAGGATGATGTCACCTTCAGCATCGGTCACCTCTTTCAGCGCTGCTTTCAGGCGTTCTTCAAACTCGCCGCGGTACTTTGCACCGGCAACTAAAGCGGCCATATCCAGCTGGACGATGCGTTTGCGTTTGAGTCCCTCGGGTACATCGCGGTTGACGATGCGCTGCGCCAACCCTTCAACGATGGCAGTCTTGCCAACACCGGGTTCGCCAATCAGGGCTGGATTATTCTTGGTGCGGCGGGAGAGGATCTCAATCGTCCGCCGGATTTCTTCATCGCGGCCGATTACTGGGTCTACCTTGCCCTGGCGTGCCAGGGCGGTCAGATCCCGGCCGTACTTTTCAAGTGCCTGGTAAGTGCTCTCAGGGTTTTGAGTGGACACCGTTTGGGATCCCCTGATGTTTTTCAGGTTTTTGAGTATGGCATCCCTGGTTATTCCATATTGACTTAGGCGCCTGGCTTCTGCACTCTCAGTGAGACCCAGGAGTAGGTGTTCAGTGGATGTATATTCGTCCCCCATCCCGTGGGCGAACCGCTCTGCTGCATTCAGAATATCGGCGGTGGTCCGAGCCAACCCGGGATCTGCGCTTGTTCCGCCGTAGATCTTGGGGCGGTTTTGCAGGTCTTGTTCCAATTCCTTTATCAAAACTTCTTTACTGCCGGCAATTTGAATAATAAGTGCAGGAACCGTGCTTTCATTCTGTCTGAGCAAGGAAAGCAAAAGGTGCGCTGGTTCGATAGATTGATGGTTCAATTCCTGGGTTAACTGCTGCGCGCCCACTATAGCTTCCTGGGCTTTTTGCGTGTATTTATTTAAATCCATTTAAACTCCTTCAAATTCCCCTTCTTCTGCGGGGAAGAATGTTTTCTTTATCAAAATAAATCATAAGAAAAAGTTGTATGCACCAGGTTAGACGAATATTAGAATTTTGCATGAGAAGGGCAGGCAGTAAAGGTTTCCTTTTATGGTGTGTGGTGGGGTTGCACCTGTATTGGTAAGAAAAGTTCCAAATTCCTCAAAAATCGTGGTGATTCACCCTTGACTTAATATTCCGGATATGTATAATAGCGGTTTGTGCCTTGAGCACAGAACTTTAAAAAGAGAAGATCTCGACAATCTGGCAAAAAGCCAGAAAATCCCTTGACAAGGACAACAATAAGGACTATACTAATTGTTCCAAGGTGCTACTTTGGAGGTCTTGCCCACTGGCAGATCGTTTAAAACAAAATAGCAAGGGAAGAGAGCTTCAACCCAGGATTGTGCAGTGCCCCAAGCCGGCAAGCAAGTAAGAGCCGGCGCTTTAGTCTGTAAAGGATTAGGGGCTTGACAAGGAAAGTCTTGTTCGGTAGAATCCTGCTCTCATGAAGTCAGAACCTTAACAACTGAAAAGTGATAGGAAGAAAGTAAAATAGAAATATAGGTAAGAAATTCAAGCCTCGTTAATTGTAATTTCCGTAAAAACGAAACACCGCAAGGTGATAAATTTTAGCGGAGAGTTTGATCCTGGCTCAGGATGAACGTTGGCGGTGTGCCTAATACATGCAAGTCGAACGGAGATCGTAGCAATACTATCTTAGTGGCGAACGGGTGAGTAACGCGTTGGTGATCTGCCTCGAAGTGTGGAATA
>CAYVWM010000034.1:0-18262 GCA_964455505.1 uncultured Anaerolineaceae bacterium | reverse complement strand
TGGACGGGTACGATTAAATGGGACGACGCAAAGTCAATGGAAATGTGGGAAAAGATGAAAATCTATGCCCAGGACATGATGGAAGAAGGCGCCAGCGGTATTGCAGGTGATGCTGCGCCTGGCCGATTTGCCTCCGGTGCTGTGGCCATGTTCGCCGGCGGTACCTGGTACGCATCCGCGATCGAAGCTGCTGAGCCCGCCTTTGAATGGGGCTACATCCCCTTCCCTGGAAGTAATAATGTTGAAGATAATAAGTTCCTCTTTGGAAAATACGACCAGGGCTGGGTTATTTCTGCCAATTCTTCCCTACGCAGCCTGGCGTAACACTGGATACCCAGATTGGACGCGAAGTGGCGCCATACCTGGAAAACTTCCGGGTCGGTTATGAGCAGTATTGGGTGCCACCAAAAGGTTCAGGCCAATACGCAAACCCCTGGGCTTCGTACTTTGCACCCTTCGGCACCTTTGATGATGCCGCTGAGTTGGCCGCTAAAGTCCAGGAAGACCTTCAGTCTGGTCTGGATGCGAACAAATAATATACTTTAGAAAGTGCTTCCTGTCCGAGGACAGGAAGCACTTTTATAGAGTAGAAAAGGATACAAAGGATGAATGCTTATCATTTTGGAAGTGAAAAATCACGTTTAACGCCCTATCTCCTTCTTCTACCTGGCCTGTTGTTGTACCTGGTGATTGCCTTGGGTCCTTCAATTGCCACAACTTTCTTTTCTTTCACAGACGCAACCGGCATCAGAGGCGCACCAATGAACTGGGTTGGTTTGGATAATTACAAAGAATTCCTTTTCATGGGACAGGCCTCCCGGGATAACTTTGCTGCGCTTGGGCGCACGCTCATTTTTTGTGCCGTTGTCACAACAGTCCAGTTCAGTTTAGGTCTGCTCATTGCAGTCCTTGTCAACCAGAAACTCAAGGGGACCAATTTCTTTAGAACCCTCTACTTCATGCCGGTGATTTTAGGAGCTGTTATCCAAGGCCTTATCTGGTCACTGTTTCTGTATCCCTTAGGCGGCCCGATCGACACACTCCTGAATTTCTTCGGAGTGAGTTCGGAATTCTTTGGAGGTCCGCCAGGTGAGGCATTTGGATGGGTCATTCTGGTCCAGATATGGGCAAATATGGGCACAACCATGATCATTTTCCTTGCCGGCCTCCAGACAATACCCAGTGATACCTATGAAGCAGCGGAAATTGACGGCGCCAGTAAATGGCAGGTCTTTAAAAACGTTACCTGGCCTTTGCTTACACCCAGTGTCAACACTAACCTGCTGCTGAACATTATCGGTTCCCTTCAGGCATGGCAGTTGTTCCTCGTTCTGATTGGTTACCGCAACGGCACACAAGTGCTGGGTTACCTGATTTATGCCCAGGGCTTTGGGCAAACCTCCGGGAGTGTCACAAGCTCCTTCAGGCAGGGGTATGCGGCCGCTGCGTCAATCGTTCTATTCCTGTTGGTTCTTGTTTTAGGATCAGCCACCCAATTTTTCTTGAATAGAAGAGAGAAAAGGATATTAGGATGAGCATCAACATTAAAACAAAACGCCCTACCAACTGGGGAAAAGTATTTTCTTATTCGGTATTGATATTGTTTGCAATAATCTATGCCGGCCCCTTGCTTATTTTGGTCAATACATCCTTGAAAACTCTACCAGAGTTTATGAAAAGTGCTACTTCTCTGGTGACGTCTTTTAATTTCAACAATTTCATCGATGCCTGGCAAAAAGCAAATTTTCCCCGTTATCTGACAAATACCGTCATCTATACCGTTTCAGCGACAGCGGTGTATGTGGTTACAGCAATGTTCCTGGCTTTTCCTGTTTCCCGTGGGTATATCAAGGGCGCCAAGATCATTTTGACACTTTTTGTCATTGCCCTCTTTTTGCCGCCAGCGCTCATCCCCCAGTTCCAATTAATGCTGAGGCTTGGTCTCTACAATAACCCGATTGGGTACATCCTGCTGTTCACCATCAACCCCATTGGCTTTGTGATTCTCGTTAATTACATAAAAACCATACCGATTGAACTCGATGAAGCTGCAGCGTTGGATGGATGTGGTTACTTGCGATTTGTTACCATGATCCTGTTTCCACTCATCCGGCCTGCCTTGGCAACGGTAGCAGTGCTGCACGCCATCGGCATCTGGAATGAGCTGATCCTTCCAACGATTTACCTCACCAATAAGGATTATTACCCTATAACACGCGGTATGATCGTGTTTCAGGGTGTATACGGCAGCAACTGGCCTACATTGGCAGCGGCAGTATTAATAATGACATTCCCAATGCTGCTTATTTTCCTGCTCATGCAGCGCTACATCATTTCTGGCCTCACACAAGGGGCTGTTAAAGGATAAATTCCCTAAAAAGATCAGATTGTCCGCTACTTCCTTTGCGGACAATCTGGTCTCATATTGCGGCTCAGGCTTAGTTACCTTTCTTTGGGACGGGATTATGAAACGCCTATGCTTATTTGCAGTGATTATTCTCTTGTTATTGTCTACCGGCTGCAGTGCCTTGAATTTGGCACCAGCGCCCAGTGTGGTAGAAGTTCCTGAAGGTTGGGAACTTGTATGGAATGATGAATTTGAGGGGAGAGCAATCGATACCTCAAACTGGACGTATGACCTTGGGGGTGGTGGTTGGGGCAATGGTGAAATGCAGACCTACACCGACTCAAAAAATAATGCCCAGGTGAAAAACGGTTTCCTGATCATCACAGCCCAAAAAGAAATTCAAGAAAGCGGCGGGTCAAACTTCACTTCAGCCAGGCTGAAAACGCAGGGACTGCAGCATTTTCAATACGGTTGGATTGAGGCCAGAATAAAAGTGCCGCCCGGAAGTGGATTATGGCCGGCTTTCTGGATGCTTGGAGAAAACTTTCCTGTTGTTGGTTGGCCGGATTGCGGCGAGATCGACATTATGGAATACGTGGGCAAGGAACCCGATCTGATCATCGGTACCATGCATGGACCTGGCTATTCTGGCGCTTTAGGTCTGAGCAAATGGAACAGGCAAACTTTTAACATTGCAGATGATTTTCACACCTATGCTGTTGAATGGGATGCCGAACAGATCAGTTGGTTTTTTGATGGCGAAAAATACAGCACATTCACCCGCGCTGATGTTGGGAACCGCGTATGGGCTTTTGACCAGCCCTTTTTTATCATCCTGAACCTGGCAATCGGCGGCACCCTCGGAGGGTTTGTTTCCCCGGAGACTGCATTCCCGGCTGAGTATCAGATTGATTATGTCCGTGTTTTTACCAAAACACCATAGGCAGATAACAATGACCAACCCGCTTTCGCAAACAGAGGACATCCTTTTTTTTGACGATTTTACTTCTGAGGAATTGGACCGCACCAAGTGGAATGTGGACATTACCGGGAAAATTGTAAACAACGAAAAGCAAGCCTACATAGACTCAAACGAAACCCTTTTTCTGACCAACACTATGGAAGATGCAAAAGGTGTTTTGGTGATTCAACCGCGATACCGACCGGGGTTTACATCTCCACAGGGTGATGTTTTCGATTTTGTATCAGGCAGAATAAACACTCGCGTAAAATTTGAGTTTACTTACGGTAATATCGCTGCTCGCATCAAACTTCCCCAGGGCGTTGGCCTCTGGCCCGCATTTTGGGCTCTGGGAAGCAGGGGCAATTGGCCAACCTGCGGCGAATTGGATGTGATGGAATATGTGGGCGAACCCGATTGGACGAGCGCAGCCGTACATGGACCTCTTTACTCAGGTGAAGCAGGACTGGTCAACCGTAAATACTTCATTAACCCCGATTCAGCAACCCAATGGCACATCTACGCTTTGGACTGGACAAAGGACAATCTGTATTTCACAGTCGATGATCAATTGATCTTCCGTGTTACCCGCCCGAATGTTGAGTTTTTTGGTGCCTGGGTATTTAACAAGCCGCATTTCATCATCTTGAATTTTGCTCTGGGGGGAACTTATCCTTACAAAATCAATGGCATAAATCAACCTTACTACGGCATACCGCAAACGACTGTTAGATCAATTCAACAGAATGAAATCCGCATGCTGGTGGATTGGGTAAGAGTATGTAAAACAATCAGGACGTCTTGAAAGTAAAGGGACAGCACAATGGGTAAAAATCACAATCCTATCTACAGTGGGCAAACACGCTTGAACCAAGGAAACCACAAAGTTTCGGGTGAGTTCATAGATTTTCTCGATGAAAAATTTTATAAAATTGGTAACTACGATCACCTGCAGCCTTTTTTTATGAGCCTGGTGAGCAGTACAAATCACTGGCTATTCATTTCCTCAACGGGTGGGCTCTCTGCCGGCAGGGTTAATCCCGAACAAGCACTCTTTCCTTATTACACTGAAGACAAAATCACAGAAAACAGCGAAAACACTGGCAGCAAATCCATCTTCCTGGTTCAGCGGGGAGATGTTATTTGGCTTTGGGAACCTTTTTCAATTCGCCAGCAGGGACAATACAGTATCAGTCGCAATCTCTATAAAAATATTGACAATACAGCTCTGGTTTTCGAAGAAGAAAATCATCACCTGGGGCTGATCTACCGTTATGCCTGGCGCACTGGTGACCGGTTCGGTTTCATTAAATCGTCCTGGTTAATCAATACAGCAGAAAGCTGTCATGTGCTGCTGCTTGATGGCATTCAAAATATCTTACCCGCTTATGCGACCCAACAAATACAGAACACCACCAGCTGCCTTCTGGATGCATACAAACGCAGCGAGCTTGATGTGGAGTCCGGCCTTGGCATTTTTGCACTCAATGCCACACTTACGGACCTGCCGGAGCCAAGTGAATCCCTGATGGCCACAACCGTTTTTCAAGTCGGCCTAAATAATCCGCAAATCCTTCTTTCGTCCACCAATCTGGACAAGTTCAGATCTGGGCACAAAATGAACACCGAGTTGGAAGTGCGGGGAAAGAGAGCGGCTTATTTTGCCCAGGCAGAACTCGAGATGCTCCCCAACCAGGCAGCTTCATGGCACATCGTTGCTGATGTGAGTCAGGACGGTGCTCAAATAGCTGGACTGAAAAGAAGGCTACTCGAATGTGCCAGCGATCTCGAAGATGAAATCAATGCGGATATCCGTGAGAATACTACCTCTCTAAAACAAATCGTTGCCCAGGCAGACGGTCTCCAACTCACAGCAGACTTGCGCAGTACTACCCACCATTTTGCAAATGTCATGTTCAACACCATGCGGGGCGGCTTGTTTTATGACCAATACTGGATTGATAAGAAGAACTTTACAGACTACATAGTTTGGCATAATAAAAGCCTGCTACAGGAGCAAAATGCTTTCTTTTCTGCGCTACCTGAAAGGGTTCATGTTTCCGATTTACATAGCCGGGCAGAACAAAATGGCAATGCCGATCTGATCCGCTTGTCTTATTGCTACCTGCCCTTATTCTTTAGTCGGCGCCACGGCGACCCCAGCCGCCCCTGGAACCAGTTTTCGATAAACATCAAAAACCCGGACGGTTCCGGCAGACTCGATTACCAGGGCAATTGGCGCGATATTTTTCAAAACTGGGAAGCCCTGGCGTGGTCGTACCCGGAATTTACTGAAGGTATGATTGCCACATTCTTAAGTGCCACTACGCTTGATGGATATAACCCTTACCGAATTTCTCTGGAGGGAATTGATTGGGAAGCCCCCGATCCAGGCAACCCCTGGAGCAACATCGGGTATTGGAGTGATCACCAGATCATATACCTGCTGAAACTGATGGAGTTAAGTGTAAAGGTACATCCGGGAAAGTTGGCGGAACAATTAGACCAGCTTGTTTATAGTTTTGCCAATGTGCCCTACCGCATAAAGCCCTTTGATGAACTGCTTAAAGACCCCTACAATACCATCACCTTTGACGGAACCCTTGATGCGCGGATTGAGGCAGCTGTAAAAGCATCTGGCACGGATCGCAAGCTTGTTTGCGATGCAAGCGGGAAGGTCGTCCATCGGAGTTTGATGGAAAAGCTGATCAATTTACTCCTGGCAAAATTGGTAAATTTTGTGCCTGAGGGCGGAATCTGGATGAATACCCAGCGCCCCGAATGGAATGATGCCAACAACGCTCTGGTGGGAAAAGGCCTGTCTGTGGTTACCTTGGGTTACCTGTACCGGTACATCAATTTTTTGATAGACCTGCTGAAACACCAACCCACCTCAAGTTTTCATACAAGTATCGAATTGGCAGACCTGTTTTCCGCCCTGACAACTATCTTTGAAAAATATCAGGATCGGCTTCAAAAACGCTTCAAGGACCAGGATCGATACGATATGCTTTCAGAACTGGGCAAGGCCGGCAGCCAATACCGCACGCGCATGTATAACAGCGGATTTTCAGGCGAGCATTTTGCCATTCCAGGATTGGAACTACAGGAATTCCTGGAACTGATCAAGCGCTACCTTGCGCACACTTTATCAGCAAACCGCAGAGATGACAATCTTTTCCACTCCTACAATGTGATCCAGTTTGCTGAGCGGCGTCTCGGTATTAAACACTTGGATTTGATGCTTGAAGGGCAGGTTTCCATACTCTCGTCAGGTTTGCTGACGGGAACCGAAGCCCTGGCTGTTCTAAGAGGTTTAGAGTCCAGCACCCTGTTTACCCCGGAACAGCAATCGTATATCTTGTATCCCGATAAAATTCTCCCAAGCTTCCTCGAAAAAAATATCATCCCACCGAAAGAAATCCAGGAATTGCAGCTGCCAAAATTGCTGGTGGCAAACAATGACAGGAGTCTTTTTGTCAAAGATGAACTGGGCGCTTTCCACTTCAGTGGAACTATTCACAACGAAAAAGATGTTCGGAAAATACTTGAAAAACTTCGCCAGGATCCAGAATACCAACCTTGGGTTGAGAAAGAAGCTGCCAGGATTGCCGAGCTGTTTGAATTGGTATTCAAGCATTCAGAATTTACTGGGCGGTCAAGCACCTTCTTTGCTTATGAGGGTTTGGGCAGTGTTTACTGGCATATGGTATCCAAACTGCTCCTTGCGGTTGAAGAAAACATTTTTACCTGTAATAACGCAAACCTGACTGCAAAATTGATCGAAAAATATCGCGAAATCAGAGCAGGTTTGGGATTCAATAAAACCCCTGAACAATTCAACGGTTTTCCAAGTGATCCGTATTCACACACTCCCAAAGGGCAGGGAGCGCGCCAACCCGGGATGACCGGTACAGTTAAGGAGGAGATCATCACCCGGCTTAAGGAACTGACGCTGACAGTTGAAGATGGCTGCCTGGTATTCGACCCAATCCTTTTTGATAGAACGGAACTGCTGTCTTCCCCTGCGTCTTTTTCATACCTTGCTGTAGATGGAACCTTCAGGACGATTGAAATTCCCGTCGCTTCAGCAGCATACACCTATTGCCAAACACCCATCATCCTGCAGCTTGGGGAAGAAACGAAAATTAGCATATTTACAACCGACCACAAGGCGACCGAATACTCTGGCAACAAACTGGACAAGGCAGCCAGCGAGCATGTCTTTCTCCGCGATGGGCTGATTGAGAAAATCCTCGTCCAACTCTGCCTGGACGTGTGAGTCATATAGATTTGGATAGCTGAAAAGAATCCCGGTTTTTGCTACCCAACTTTTGCAGCGGGGAGAATCTCGCCTTGTTTTGGTGAGTTTCGGTCAGTTGTTTTTTCCTAATTTCATGCCCGTTTAGGCCAATATCAGGAAATCAGCACGATGGGACTGTGCTGGTTAATCGTCTGTTCTAAGTTGAACTCCACAAACAAGCGCATGACGGCGATATTATCAGGTAAAGTGGGCAAGCAGTACGGAACTATGCGGGGAGAACGTATCTGCCTGAATTGATCGAGGTTTTTCCTATACGGATATTACAACGCGGATTTCTGAGGAGAACTTACTCATAGGAAAGTGCGAGAGTCTGCAGGAGAGCGCTGCAGGTTATGTGGCTTTTGAGATAAAGCCGCTATTTCAAACCATAAGTAACTGGTGCGGTGCCAGAATGGGTGAATGTTTCGCCATTTGGAAAGGTAATAGCCGCTGCCTGGGCATCCCGCCGGACTTCCATACCCCTAAACCTGACAGTAACCGGGTAATCAAAAGGGTATTCCCCAGAGATTTCCGCTTGTTTTGGGCTGGGGAAACGAACGCCAATCAGATCGAGAAAGCATTGGATGGAAAGCAAACCCATCAGGTCGTTCCCGTATCCGGTGGGGCGGGCAGTGCGGCTGTCGAAGCCGGAATAGACCCTGTGGGTACTTTTCAGAACACTGATAACGCCTTGCATGAGCCGGGTAAAGAGTTCTGCGGCTGCTTTTCTGGCGTTCTGAGCAAGCAGGTGTTCTATGATGAGGTTGTTCCAGGCGGGATTGATCAGCGGCTGACTTCCCGAGTCGTTTTCCTCTGGATACCATTCGGGCAGACCGTAAGGGTGTAACCAGTCTGTTTTATCCTGGTCATGGGATGTGCTTTTATTTACTTCATCTGACTGCTGCAAACCATCCCAAACGAGGTGAAGCCCGATATCCAAAAAACGGAGGTTGGCAACATGGAGAGCGGCCAGGGTGGTGGGGCTGAGACCTGAAGCTGAGACCGATGTAATGGAGCGGTAGACTTTTTTGCTGGTCAGCGTTATTCGATCCGGCCAACGGCGCAATTCCGGCTGCGTGATTTCCTCTTGGGTCGGCTGACCGTTGTGATCTAAACCGGTGATCAGGACGATTTGCGGGAGTTGAAATTGAAAATTTGAGTCTATGGCAAAGTTTACCCTTGCCGGTAAGGGGAGGTCCACATTGAGGTTATTGAAAGTATGGATTGCACCCTTGTGTAAGAGGCTGCCTGTTGGGCTGGAATGCGATTGATAGTCTCTGAAGGAGGTCAGTGAGGCTGCCGATAGGAACGCAGTGGTTTCAGCGCGCAATTTTTCCAGGTGGGATAGTGCGGTTGAGATCCAGGTTTGATCATCTATATGGCCAGCTATGGCTGATAGCGCTGATAACTCTTGCAGCAATAAGCCTGCCAGTCCGACCGATTCAGTAGATGTTATGTCTGTGGAAAAAGGGGCGGCGGAACAGGGATCAAAGACTGGGAGATTGATGAAACCGGTCTGGGCTGCTGAGGTCCATTCAGGCAGCCCATCCTGGTCTTTGTCGCGGCAGGGGGTAAACCACAGGAGCAAAGACTCCTTCAGGTATGAAAACACCTGAAGCAAAAAATTGACGTCATTGGTGTGGTGGAAAATTTTCAGGCAGAGGGATGTTAGCTGCGGGAAAGGGAGGGGTTTAGTCCTGGAATTGGGGGATGTTTGCGGGTTGGGCTCTGCAGCTATAGCATCCTGGATTAATTGCTGTAGAAGGTTGGGGGTTGCTGGCAGGAGGACATGCGCCAGTTGTGAGAATGCAAGTACATCCAGCACAGGGGTGAGACTGGAAAGAGGGTTTCCTGCAGCTTGACACTGCGCATAGGTTATATCCGGACTGCGCTGGGAGACGAGAGCAAGCGCGTCCGGTTTGTCCTGGGTGCGCACGAGCGCCTGGTAGGCTTGATTCTGGCAGGTGAGAAAGACGGCATTCCAATCTGCAGCGGGAGTAATGATCTCAATCAGATCTGCTTCTGAAGTACGCTGCATGCGCGCAGCCAGGGCAGCCCAGTTTTCGGGAATTGGCGCAAAGGCTGCATTGGTGTCCTGTTCGTCTTTTGGTGCTATAACGCAGCGGAAACGGAAAGCAGCGCACTCGCCAGGACTTAATTCCGCAGTCCACTGCAGGGCTGGGTAGGGGCTGAGCACCGGCTTGTTTGCCATATCGGTTGTCAGGTTTATCCTGAGGTCTGCGCTGCTGCCAGTGAGGTAGTTTTGAAATTTTCTTGCAGCCGGAGCCATCCCGATTGGAGAACTTAGAGATTTCAGTTCGGATGCCAACTGGATTGTAAGCGTGGCTTTTGTGGAATTTAAGTTGCTCACATGCAGCTGGCCGAGAAGGCTTGTGCTTGCGTCTGCCCAGAGTTCGTACTGGACTTGAATGCCCACCGACGGGTAGAGCGAGAGTTTGGCGTAGTTGCTTAGTATTTTTTCCAGCCTGGGTGTTTCGCTATATTCATTGATGATCAGGCAGGGTTTGGAATCCAACAAGAATCGCGGAAAAAGTGAAAACATGCTCACCTGCAGCCCAAAGGTGGTGCTGGCGGAAAGGGGAGATGCTGCGTCCAGGCTTAGTTGCCAGACCGCATCTAGGGTGGGGTGAAGGGGGCTGAAGCGCTGATCGGCTGCGATGGTGAGACCGATTGGGTCGGTGCTGGTGTAAGGTCCAGGTGGCATGGGAGTATTTTAGCACTGTGGGGAGGATGTTGGAACTTTGCGGGGATTGCGGGCGTCAGATTGATTATGGGCTTTATGTTAAAATTGCAGGATGGATACAATGCCGGAAAGCGGCGAGAACGCCAAGAATAAAAAATCGGAATTCTCTGAGATAGAGCATTTTGCAGAACCACGTTCAAATGCGGTAGTGCCTGATGCGCAAGGGCGGGAACCGGAGCATTTTCCCGAACTTGGCGGTCAGTGGCCTGCTGAAGTACCGATTGGCGGGTCTGACCAAGACGCACTCCTGGAACCAGCTGTTGAACGTGAAGCAGCTCCAGAATTGCAATTAGCTGACAGTGTGCTGGAGATAGAAAATGCGGCAGCCTTAGAGGAGAATGAGCAGACTGCGAGCCCGGCTGGGATATCCGCAAGCGGAATTCCTGAAAGCGCTGAGCAATCGGAGGACTACCTGCGCGGAGCTGACGACGCATCCGCTGGCGGTGAGGCACTGCCGGCAGAAGACGAAAATCAAGGACACGCCCCTGGCCCCGACCTATCGGACGGTGTCTTTGAAGAACAGCATAATTCCGAAACGGAAATGGCTGGCTCGGATGAGGGTACGACCGTACCAGAAGATACCAGTTTATCTGGGGAACCTTCACCAATTCCGGAACAGGTCGAGGAAGACAGTGGTATTGATGCTACAGAAAAGCCGGAGGAAACCCGCGACTGGTACCAGGAACTTGCCCAATTTGAGGAAGCAAGGCAAGCAAGACAGGAAATACCTGCCGAACCAGGAAAGCCACTTGGAAAGACGGATTTTTATACCGGGCATTGGTCTGTAGTGGATCAGCCGAAAACGGAAAGACAAAAACCGGGCTATAACCGCACAACCGATTGGGTTCCGGAAAAAGACATCCATGCAATGGAAAACGGACAGGATGACATTGCAACCATCCCACCTGCGGAGGGTACACCCGTACCCCAGGTAAGTCCAGAAGCACTGGTGCTGCCAGAACGAGTTCCTGAAACAGACCGACAGGCAACAGTTCTGGCGCCTGTTGCTTACGCGCCGATAAGCCAGGAAAAAAAGAGTGACACGCAACCCGTACCGGTGAGCCAAACTGACAGACTAACCCGGCATGCGGGAGATACGGGAAAAATCAGCGCTGGAAGCCCCAAAAAAGCAAAAAAGAAACACCGTTGGGTCCTGGTGATCATTCTGCTACCGTTGCTCATCCTGGTTGCGGCAGTCACCTTTGCCATCAGCCAATACTTCAAAATTGCATCTACACTGCCCGACGTGAACGAATTGCGGGCACACGCTTCTCAATTCGAGACAACCCGCATCCTCGATAGAAACGGCAATATTCTTTACGAGATTATGGACCCCAACGCCGGCAAAAGGACCTATGTGCCGATCGAACGCATTTCTCCTAGTTTGATTGCCGCAACGATTGCTACAGAGGATAAAGAGTATTTCAATCACCCTGGTTTTGACCTGGTTGCGCTGGCGCGGGCTTTGTGGCAAAACTACACTTCAGGAGAGATCGTTTCGGGGGCATCCACCATAACCCAACAATTAGCCCGCATGCTGCTGCTGCCGGAAGAACGGTTTGAACAATCCTACGAGCGTAAAGCTAAGGAAATCATCCTTGCAGCTGAAATCACAAGGCGGTTCAGCAAGGATGAGGTGCTGGAACTATACCTGAATGAGATTTTTTACGGCAACCTTTCTTATGGAATTGAAGCGGCTGCGGACACCTACTTTAACACGACCGCTGCAGACCTGACCCTTTGGCAGGCATCCTTCCTGGCCGGGCTGCCGCAATCCTCGATCTATGATATTTACTCCAACCGTGAAGCGACTCTGACGCGGCATAAATCGGTGCTGTTGTTAATGTACGAGTTGAGCAAGGAGGCCAACTGTATTTTCGTTGGGGAAGGCCGCGAAAAAGTGTGCGTGGATGCGGTGACAGCCCTTGAAGCTGCTGACACGCTTGAAGCTTACGATTTCCAGACTAATGAAATCAGCATGAGGTTTCCACACTGGGTGGTGTATATCCAATCCATGCTTGAATCGCAGTTTGACTCACAAACCATTTACCGTTCCGGATTCACTGTCTACACTACCCTCGATCCGGATATTCAGAACGAAGCCCAGATTGCTGTGCAGGAGCAGCTGGCTGGGATGGCTGCTAACAATGCCACGAATGGCGCACTGATCGCGATGGATCCCAACAGTGGGGAGATCCTGGCTATGGTTGGTTCTGCTGACTTTTACAACGAAGCTATCAGCGGCCAGGTTAATATGGCACTGACCCAAACCCGCCAGCCAGGTTCGGTGGTTAAGCCTATCACCTACCTGGCTGCATTTGAGAAAGATTGGACGCCGGCAACCCTGATCTGGGATGTGCCGGCCAGCTTCAGCCCTTCCGGCGTGCCTGACGATCCCTCTCCAAAATACGAACCGGTCAATTATGACGGATTGTTCCACGGACCAGTAACGGTACGCTCTGCGCTGGCAAATTCGTACAACATTCCTGCAGTTAAAGCGCTGGAATATATTGGCATCTATGATGACCCAGCCACACCCCAGGAGGACGGATTCATCGGTATGGCGAAGCGGTTGGGAATTAGCAGCCTGACGCGTGAGGATTACGGCCTTTCGCTGACATTGGGTGGGGGCGAGGTCAGCCTGTTGGAAATGACCGGAGCCTATTCTGTTCTGGCAAATGAGGGCAGAAGGGTAGCGCCTATGGCAGTTACCAAAGTGCTCGATTTTACCGGTCAGGTCATTTACGAGTACACCCCTCCGGAGGGTGACCAGGTTATCCGGCAAGCGCACGCCTACCTGATGAGTTCCATCCTCGCTGACAGCCAGGCGCGTGTACCAGCGTTTGGATACGGCTCTGTGCTTGAACTTCCGTTTGCAGCCGCAGTTAAAACCGGCACGACCAATGACATGCGCGACAACTGGACGATAGGCTACACTCCTGACCTGGTGGTTGGGGTGTGGGTTGGAAATGCCGATTACTCGGCTATGGTCAATACCAGCGGCGTCAGCGGGGCGGCACCGATTTGGGCGAGGGTGATGCAAGCCGGTGTTCAAAAGTTGACCGGTGGGTTAGCGACTCCCTTCGCGCGCCCCAGTGATGTGGTGGACAGAACGATCTGCTCTATTTCCGGCACAGAGCCATCAGAATACTGCCCGTCAACGCGCAATGAAGTTTTTGCTTCCGATCAACTGCCTGCGCCAAAGAGCCAGGACCTGTGGGCAAAGGTTAAAATTGACGCATGGACCGGATTGTTGGCTTCGGCTGCCTGCCCGGATTTCAATGAGGAAACACTGGTCATCAACGTCAGCGATGCCGATGCAATCCGGTGGCTAAAGGAGACAGAAGCAGGCAAGCAGTGGGCAGTCAACCATAATTTCCCGGGACCGCTCGTAATCATCCCAGAACGGGAATGCCGGATGGACGATTCACGCCCGCTGATTGACCTCATCAGCCTGGCAAACCAGCCAACGGTCCGGGAGAATCCCTTCAAAATTACTGGCGTCATCGATGCTACCTCCAACTTTAAAGAATACCGCATTGAATATGGCGAAGGCGATTCGCCAACCGATTGGACAGTCTTGGTGGATTGGGAAAACACGCCGGTGCGATCTGCGGATGAAATTTATACCTGGGATATGGATGAGATAGAAGCGACAATGCTTACAGTGCGGGTAAAGCTGCGCAGCACGCTGAATACAGAGGTGGAGAAAACCTATACCTTTAGTCTGGCTCTGCCTACCCCTACGCCGACTGCGACGCCTACTCCGACAGCCACCCCCATCCCTACCGCGACGCCCACCCATACGCCAACGCTGGCACCGACAGCGACTGCAACACCGCTGCCCAGCGCCACAAACACTGCACTGCCACCTGAAACACCTCTTCCAAGTGATACACCGCAGCCAGAGGCAACGCCTACAGCTGAAACGACACCACTTGATGTGATTCCCGAACCTTAAAAAAGGGCTAATTGGGAAAGTTGGTATTCAGGGGGATCCTCAAACAACTGCGATTCAAACAGATCCTGGTTAAGCAAAGGATTGTTGGCGATATTCCTGACCTGGCGGTAATTAATAAAGTGCCAGTTTTCATTGAATAATGCCTGCAGGTTAGGATCGCGCTTGAGCTTGAAGGTTACCAGATTGGACCGACTGCCTGGAATGACGATGAGTTTGGTGCCTGGAAAGCTGGAATACTTGATGAGGTAGGGGCTGATAATGCCAGAAGTCATTGGAAAGATCAAAAATGCGGGTTTTTCTTCTTGCGACCAAACCATGTGGTCTGATTCCAAATTGTACTGGTAGTGTAGTTTTTGGCAAATTTTTTGAAGGAGTGTAGAGATCGTTTGGAGATCTTTTTTGCGAATTTCCTGATCTTCTCCAGACCTCAGCATCCAATAAGGTTTTTCGGGTTGGACCTGTTGGGCGTAGGCTTCGAGACAGGCAGCCAGCAGATCCCTATCCGGTGTGGAAAAGCCTGGGGTTTGCTGCTGGGTTACTCTCAAGATAGTGTCCCAATCTGCATGCAGATTCTGGTCCAGGAAGGCGTGGACTGCTTCTTCAACCTTATCCGCGAGCGGGGTATAAGCTTTAGGTGGATTTTTGAGCCAATAAAGCCCACTATCCGGGGAGAGACCGGGTGCAAAACGCGTGAATAGGGATGGGTCTCTGAAAGCGGTTTCCAATTCGACAAGCAGTTCGTTCAGGGTGCCATTGGGCTGGCTTTCAGGCTGCTTTTGCAGGGCACCTTGAATGAGGAGATCGACAAGAACATGGGCAAGCAGGGGTGGGTAGGGACTGGGCTCACCCCTTTGCGCAAGGTATGCTTGGGCGGACTGCCTGGCAAGGCTGGAGAGATTAGTTTGCGGTGCGCTTATGTTGCCAGGAATTCCAACCTGCCAATGGGATTGGAGGATAGAAATCTCGCCATCGGCGGCCAAGCCTTTTAGCGATAAGCCTGAGTGATTTGCAGAGAGCAGGCCTGACATGAGAAACATATTATCCAACTCAGCGATATTGAGTAATACAGGGGTTTGTTCAGGCACAAGATCATGCAACTGAATCATCACTTTTTCAAGCGCTTTGGTATGCCAGGTCCAGTCGTAGCGCTGACGCAAGAGGCTGTGGTGCAGCGGGCTCACGGCTTCACGACCCCAAAGCCAGCCAGTCCACAAACCTGCGAAGTTCCAGAAGGCCTGATTGCGGCGGGGCAAGGAAATGATGATGTGTTTAATCATATCGGGTGCTGGGCGAGGGGTTAACTCGCGCAGCCGGCCTTTGAAAAGGCTGATTCCGCCTTGCAAAGAGGGCAGGGCAGGCCATTCGCGAATGGTTACCGGTTCGTCCTGGTGCTGCCATATCTCTCTGGATTGGACCAGTGCCTGCCAGACGTTGGCTTCCTGGTATTTGGGTGGGGTAATCAGTTGGCGCGGTCGATTTCTGCCAAGAGGATAAGCCCATAACTGGTTGACTCTATCGGCTGTGGTTAAGAACAGGGCCTGCAAGAGCGTTTTTTGGCGCGGAGAAAATTCCTGCAGATTGATCTTATTCAAAAGAATCTGCATGAGGATCAAAGCCCTGGGTCGGTAATACCTGATAACCTCTTCCATCAATGAGCGCATCTCATCGTCGGGGCCAGATACCAACTCCAAGGCTCGGCTCTTGTGCAAAGCCAGCGACGGTAAGTGCTTAATTTGGGTTATTAATTCAGGCGTAAGCGGGATTTCTCCGGAAAGTCCGCAGGATGGGCACTGCGTCACAATTGCTGCGGGATCTACCGTTTCTTCCGCCCAGATAAAACTCTCTATTTCAATTTCAGTACCACACTTTGGGCAGTGAATGCGATAGAAGGACGTAATGAAATCTTCCAAGCGCTGACCATCACTCGTTTTCAGGTTAGCAAGCGCCAGTAAGGCATCGCCCCATTCTTCAACGGTAGGGGCGCTTGCCAGCACTTGCAGGATAAAAGCAGGGATGGGATTGTTTGCGGTGACCAATATCCGGTAGCCTGCCCTTGCCAATTCAAGCAAAATATAGGGGTCGTTGCCAAAGGGGTCCAGCAGCCAGCTGCCTGGCGGCGTTACGGCCTGCAGCTGGCGGGTGATCAAACCCGGATAATAGGGAGGCATGAAGCGGCCCAGCGGTAGGGCTGCATCCGAAGTTTCCCCTGCAGTGGTGAAGGGGTTTTTAAAAGCATCAAGCAGTAAGGTGTTGGTACTCAGTATTCCACCTTTCCCTGACAAACTCAGGAGGTTAAGATGGCACAGCCATAAGGCGGCAGCAAGAGGGTCTGGTCTTCAAGCTGACAGGTGTTGTTGTCAACTCCGCAATAGATCATTTGGTAAGCAAAATGAGCCTCACCATTTTCTGGAAGGTCAACCGTCTGATCCTGGTTGGAAAAATTCAGGGCGATGAGGGCGTGCTCATCTTCAGTTTTGCGTTCATACACCAGCACCGCCTCGTTTTTAAGAGGGTGCAGCTGCAAATCCCCAGCATAGAGGGCGGTGTGTTCCTTGCGAATTTTAAGTAAGGTTTTGTAGGTGTTCAGGAGCGATGCCGGATCTGATTTTTGGGCCTCAACATTGCGCATGGCATAATCCGGGTTGACCTTCAGCCAGGGAGTAACTTTGCTGAAGCCTGCATAAGGTGCGTCGTTCCACTGCATTGGTGAGCGGCAGCCATCCCTGCCTTTAGAAGTACTCCATTTGCGCTTGCCTATCGGGTCCTGAACTTCGTTTCGTTTTAACTTGATATCCCTTATACCGATTTCTTCCCCGTAATACAGGTAGGGAGTACCCCGCAAGGTGAGGTGCATACAGGCGAGCAGCTTAAGCCTCGCGTCGGATAGACCGCTGGCGTAGCGAACGGATGTGCGCGGGGTGTCGTGGTTGTTGAGGAAATAATTTGGCCAGGCGGTGTTGCCGTGCAATGCATCCCAATATTGGATGGCATTGCCAAAGCTGCGGGCTCCCCAAGGACTGTTGGCGTAGGCGTAATCAAAGCCGGCATGCAGAAGGTCCGGGGCAATATACATGCGCGCATGCACAGGTTCTGAGAGGAAAGTTTCTCCCACCACGTATCTTGCAGGGTAAGCGTCCAGTAGCTTGCGGATTTGCTGGAGGAAAGGAAACATTTCTGGCTGGGAGTTGTCGTTGATGTGATTGAAGCGGTCAAACGGGCGGATGTGATACCCTGGTTTTTTGGGGTTGTCGGCAAATTGCGGATGCTTGAAGTAGGTGTTGAACACATCCAGGCGGAAACCATCTACCCCTCGATCGAGCCAATACTTGAAGATGTCGAGCACTGCCTGCTGGACTTTTGGATTGCGCCAATTCAGGTCCGGCTGTTCCGGGTAAAACATGTGGAAGTAATACTGATTCAGGTTTTTGTCATACTCCCATCCTGGTCCGCCAAAGGTGGACAGCCAATTGTTGGGCACTTTACCGTTTGGCGCAGGGTCGCGCCAGAGATACCAGTCGTGATAAGGGTTATCTTTAGATTTGCGCGATTCGCGGAACCAGAAGTGCTGGTCGGAAGTATGGTTGAGAACCAGGTCGAGAATGATATGGATGTCGCGTTTGTGGGCTTCTGCCAGCAGGAGGTCAAAATCGTCAAGCGTGCCAAATTTGGGGTCGATGGTGTTGTAATCAGCAACATCGTAGCCAAAGTCCACATCGGGGGAAGGGTTGATCGGTGAGAGCCAGATCCCGTCAATTCCTAAATCCTGCAGGTAATCCAGGTGGGAGATGATGCCTTGCAGGTCGCCAATACCGTCGTTGTTCGTATCCTGAAAGGAACGCGGATAGATCTGGTAGATAACGCCGTGCTGCCACCACAATTTGTTTTCAGTCATGCGGACCTCCTTGGTAAATTATACAGGACTTGTG
>CAYVWM010000033.1:0-18605 GCA_964455505.1 uncultured Anaerolineaceae bacterium | reverse complement strand
AAGCCGGTCTCCACCGCTTCTGCGCGCCATATATACAGGCTTTCAGCCCTACACACGCCGTCTTCAACGGGCTTTCTATCCCAGCAAGTTTCGGTCACGATGCGGTATGCGTCCTGATCCCTATCATGGTAAAAGCTCTGCTGGAAGCAGTCGTGTCGGTCAAAACCCAGCATCAGGATATCCCTGGCATCCCTGCCGAGCAATTGGGTCATGGCATAAGACCGCACAGGGCTCTCTTTTTTGATACCCTCCACACGAGTGAATAAGCTTGCATCCCAGCTGTGGCAGCCGTTGGCAAAGAACTTTTCCACCCCCTGCACCTTCTCAAAGCAGACCCCGAAACTATCCAACGCATCCAATGCTGATGTGTTTTCCAGGCGGTACTGTAAACGCAGCCCCTGTTCACACGGCTGGAGCATTACGATGAAATCAGGCTGCCCCGCTAGGTCTAACCTGAAGGTAATCAGGCTCCTACCTGAGTCGTCAGTCTCCTGCATGTAAGGCGCCTGCGCATAATGCACGCCATTCACCACAGGGTGCAGACCTTGCAGCTGAATCTCCCCACAAGCAATCCCAAATTGCCCGCCTTGAGCGGTGTACTGCACTGGCAATTTTTTATTTTCCATGAAAACCCTTTCAGCGCTCGTTCTGAAGCGGAGACGGCAGGTCTGGCTGCGCTTGAAAGAACACTTCTTTGCGGGTTGCAGCAGATTCTGCCGCCTTAAGAGCCATATCCAGCGAGAGAGCACCTTCCCGGATAGGGGTGCGGGTCTCCCCTCCCGTCCGGATGGCACGGATCAGGTCCTGCATCTCGCTCAGGTGCACATTCCGTTCGCTTTGAATCGTTTGGCTCCTGATCGGCTCTTCAGCCGTGAAATGCAAAACTGCGTTGTTCGAGTTTGCAAACTCCGCAGTTAATTTTTCTGAAACAAGCCGGTAATCGTTGATCCATTTGCCTGGAATGGCGCCATTGGTGGCATAAACTACGCCGAGCGCGCCGTTCTCAAAAGCAAAGATTGTCGCGCTCACATCTTCAATGCTATAGCCGGGAGTATCCTGATGGAACAGGTTTTCCTGCCGGCTGAAAACGCTGACCGGCTCCCCCATCAGGTGGCGCATCAGGTCGATCATGTGGATGACCTGTTCCACCAGCTGCCCACCGGATTTGTCTCTTTCCCGCCACCAGGGCGCGTGCAGAGCATTGCAAAAATACCGGGCAGTCATCAATCCAGGTTTCCCAGCCTCGCCTGACCGGATCAGCCCCCTGACGGTTTCAATTGCCTCTCCAAAGCGGAACATGAACCCAACCTGGGAACGCACCCCGCTGCTCTCAACCGCTTCCACCATGCTCCAGGCTTGCTCAGAGGTCAAAGCGATTGGCTTTTCGATAAACAGGTGGATACCTGCCTCAGCTGCAAGCTGGACTTCGTCAGTATGGGCAAAGGGCGGCAGCGCTACCACCAGCAAATCCAATGGTACGGCTTCGATCATCGCATGGTGGTCAGTAAACACACCGGCTTCTCCAGCAGTATAGGCTTTGCAATAATTCAAAGCGTTCTGGATGTTGCGGTCGCAAAAAGCAACCAGTTCGATATCATCGCTGAGACTGCTGAGGTTAGCAGCATGGCGGTGGGCAAAACCGCCGCAACCCAAAATGGCTGTCCTGATCTTTTTATGCATTGTTTACCTCAATCAGAACTGCAGCACAACCTGCAGCGCCTCTTCTGGGCGTGTATCCAGCAGTGCAAAGGCTTCTTCGGCTTGCTCAAAAGGGAATTGGTGGGTAATGATCGGTTTCAGGTCTAGTTTGCCTGATGCCTGCAGATCATAAATGGTATGGATCAGGCGCAGGCGGTTCCAGCGCGACGAGAGTTCTGGCGCCACTCCCCCAATTTGCGAACAAACCACCTGGACGCGGTTATGGTGAAACTCCTCCCCCAGAAATAGCTGCCTGCCTTCGCCCTGGATAAATCCCAGCGCCACCACCCGGGCTGCATAGGCTACCGAACGGATTGCTTCGTGCAGGGCTGCGCTTGATCCGGACGCTTCAATCGCCACATCAGCGCCCATGCCATGCGTCAGGTCTTTGATGGTCTCCGCCGCGCTGTTATCCCTTGGGTTCAGGGCAATATCCACCGCACCGGATTGTTTTGCAATCTCGAGCCTGCGCTCCGTAAAATCCACGCCCACCACCCGCGCACCGGAAAGCTTTGCCAGCCTGGCCGCAATCTGCCCGACTACACCCAATCCAAAAACTGCAGCAGTTTCGCCAAGCCGCAAGCCCGCATCCAGCACGCCGTTCAGGGCAATCGGTCCCATATGGGTAAATATGCCCATCAGCGGATCCAAACCCTCAGGCAAAAGTCGGTCAGAAGCCCAGTCTTCCCGGGCAATGTGCCAGGTTTTATGTCCCCAGGTGCCCCCCACTACATCTCCCAACTTCAACCGGTTTACTTCAGGTCCCACTTCGACCACCTCGCCGACCTCTTCGTATCCCCAACCGACCAGGGGATAGGGCATGCTCGGCTTACCGGTCGGCAGAAAGAGCCGGCGCGACGCATCCCACTCCTTCTGAATGTACACATTGGTCCCCCGGTATGCGGTCAGTTCTGTACCGGCGCTGATCCCGGAATAGAGCGTGCGCAGCCGAACCTCGCCAGCTTGCAGGTCTCTATCCTCAAGCGTTTGGAACGTGATCGTTTTTGGCTGGCTGATAACAAGTACTTTTCCCGTGCTCACACACACACCTCTGACTAAAGAGAATTTCTTAACCACACAGCCTGGTAAGGCTGCAACTGCAAATGTACCTGACCCGAATCCATAGCAAAGTTTTGTCCGCTGATGAGATCGCACAGCGCCTCAACCCCTTCAAGACCAGCCTTCTGCATATCAATATCGATCTCCACACCCTCCGCGCTAATATTCACCAGCACAAGGACGGTAGAACTTCCCTCCGGGCTGGTTCTTTTCAGACCAAAGATCCTCTCATCCAGGCGCAGCACCTCCTGCCCGCCCTGCGGATGAAAAGCCGTCTCCTGTGTGCGGACAGCCAGGAGATGCTTGTACTGCCTGAATACTTCTGCATGCAGCGACTGTGGGTCTGCCAGCATGGCTTCAAGTTCAGACAGGTCAAACTTTTCCCGATTGATGGAGCGCGCACGCCCTGTTTTTTCCAGGTTTGCATGCGAATTGCGCGATCCAAACAGGCTGTGGTAGTAGATCCCCGGCACCCCTGCCAATGATAGCAAAATAACCTGGGACGCCATGAAGCGCGGGATGTCCAGTTCCGGTTCGAGGCTCTGGGGGTTATTCAGGGCATCAAAGAGGGTGGTGTTGAGTTCATAGACCACCTGGCTCCCATCCGGGTTGGATTTATAGGAGACCATTCCGCCATTGGCTTTTACTTGTTCAACAATGGCATCCACTTCACGCCCCGTTAGAATGCCCTTGGCAGGCATCACACCGATGCCGTCGTGCGAAGCGATAAAATTGAAATAAGTCCCTTTTTCGTGCAGGCTGTCTGCCCAATCCAGAATGGCTTTTGCACTGCCCGTCATCAGCGTGTGAAGTGTCAGCGGCGCAAGCGGGAATTGATAAACCATGTGGGCTTCATCGGTTTCGCCGGTTTCTGGGTCAACCGCGCCAAAATAGGAAATGTTTTCCTGGTGGGGCACATTGGTTTCTGTGATTACAATCACATCCCTGCCGGTCATGTCCAAAATCAGGCGCATGAGCTTTACCACCCGGTGGGTTTGCTCAAGATGTATGCAGGTGGTGCCCGATTCTTTCCAGAGGTAGGCGATAGCGTCCAGGCGGATCAGCGAAGCGCCCTGGCTGGCATAAAACACCAGTAAATCCAAAATCTCCAGCAAAACTTCAGGATTAGCAAAGTTCAGGTCAATCTGGTCGGCGCTGAATGTGGTCCATACTTTTTTCTTGCCTTCTTGGGTCTCGACCTCGGTTAATACCGGGCTGGTGCGCGGACGAACCAGGTCGGAGTAGTCCCAGTTTTCATCGGGAACGATGAAATAGTGCTTGTATTTGGGGTCGGCGGCAAGGAAACCCTTAAACCAGCTGCTGTGCTGTGAAATATGATTGATGACCGCATCAAACATGATGCGTTTTGTTCCAGCCAGGTTGCGGACATCCTCCCAGGTTCCCATCTTGGGATCGACCTGTCGGTAATCGATCACCGAAAAACCGTCGTCCGAGGAGTAAGGGTAAAAAGGCAGGATGTGCACAGCATTAATAAGGTCATCCAGGTTTTTGGTCAGAAAATGTTCGAGCGTGCGCAAAGTCGGTACATGCGGTACCTGCACAATATCACCGTAGGCAATCAGAATCCCGTCTTTTTGGGTCAGTTCGTAGCCCCCGCCTGTTTGCGGTTTTGGCGCTGCAATTTCAGGATACCTGGCAAATATGTCCATAATGCGGTCTGTATAAGTGTCTGCCAGCTGCCGACCATAGAGGAATTCAAGGTGTTCGTGTATTTGTTGTTTTGGGTTTAAAGGCATAATTTACTCCTGTCAGACAGCTTCAAGCATCTCTGCCAGCTGATTTTTTAGTGTGGTCAATGAATAAGCGTCCTGGCTGATGTTAAAGTTTTGTGTGGTCAGATTCTCACGGTAAGTGCGGTTGGTCAGCAGCGGCAGACAGGCATCCGCAGCCTGCTGGATAATTTCCTCAGATACCTTGAGCAGCCCGTGCTGATCGGTCCCAATAATTTCATTACCAAGCGAAACAACGTTCAATCCGAGCGGTTTGATATCCGCAGCATAAACCGGATATTCAAACAGGACGATTGGCAGCCGCGCCCGCAGCGCTTCCAGCAGCTGGTTTCCCCACCCCTCCCAGATGCTCGGATAGGTAACCAGGTCTGCAGCGGCATAACAATCCCACAAAGAATATTTTTTTGTCGCACCATCCTGAAAACGTGTGTGTGCAACCTTCGATGCAATATGGCGGATCTCCACCCCTTCCATTGCAGCTTTTGCCATCAGCCTTTGCAGGTAGGTGCCGGTGGCATCGTCCTTATCGTAGCCTGCCAGAACGAGCACAATGGCACTGTTTTCGTCGAATTTCTGACCGTTATAGAGCCCCTTCTGCTGCAGTTCTGCCCGCCTGTGAGGGGCGTTCAGTGCCCTCACCAGGTCAATTGCCAGTTCAATAGCCTTGCGGGTAACCACGCGGGTAGCCTGCAATACAAGGATGTCGTTCTCACGCACCCCGATCTTCTGCCGCAGGTCGCGGTTGTACTCGTCTGGCTGTCCCTCATCAGCATCAAAGTCCAAAACATTGGGCACAACCACAGACTCAACCCCTTTGCGTTCCAGCAATTCGGTTTGCGCCATGCTGTTGATAACCACATGCCTCACCCGTTTGCCGTGCGGTGGGAGGTAGCGATCGGCCATATCCATCACAGGGTAGCAGGTCAGATTGATATCCCCCTTGCGTTCCCAATAAAAATCGTGGTGGTGGGCAATTGCCGGCAGTTCCAATTTTCTGCGGACGTTTTCCAACGCAACCGCAGCCGGCAGGTTCATGGCCACACTCCACAGATTATTCGGCAACAGCAGGTCGATTTTATGCGAGCGAATAGCTTTTTCCAGCTTTACTTCAAGAGTTTTTGTGCGGATGGCAAGCTGTTCCCACAATTCAGGGACAGTATAATCTTTCAATTTCCTGAAGGAATTCCGGTCAATGGCTTCGATTTCAGGGCTGTGGTGATACATCTCCGGAATAAGAATGCCCTCCTGTGTGCCCAAATCCCCCGCACACAGGAGAACTTTGTGTCCCAGACCTTCCAAAACAGTTTTCCACTTCTCAATTTCCAAGGAGACCCCGTCGGTATACCCAACTTGATAATGAAATATTGCAACTGTTTTTTCTGATGTCACTTTATTACCTTTTTCATAATTTGCCCATGGTTATCCCAACGCCGACTCAGGCAGACATGGCACTCTCTAATCCTTGTCTGTCTCACAACAAAGGATGATTATAAATCGACTGTAAGGAAAACCTGTGACGAAATCCTACCCCTTGACACCTCCAGCGGTCAGTCCCTCGGTCAGGTATTTTTCCAGCGCAAGGAACAAAACCATGATCGGGATGGTCATGATCGTTGAGGCCGCCATTACTACATTCGGGCGGGGTGAAGGATCGTTAAAAATGGTATTGATCTTGATCGGCATGGTAAACAGGAAGCGATCATTCAGGAATACCATGGCATACAGAAACTCATTCCAGGCGATCATGAAGGTGTAGATGCCCACAGAGATGAGGGCAGGAATTGCCAACGGCAGTGTCACCCGCCAGATCACCTGCACGCGCGAACAGCCATCTATAAGGGCAGCCTGTTCAATCTCATCCGGAATCGTTCTGAAGTAGTTCGTCAGCATATATAGTGCCACCGGCAGGGTCTGTGCCATATAGGTAAACATCAACACACCCAGATTATCCTGGACGTCAAAATTGAGCGCATCCCCAATTTGTGCCAACATGGCAAAAAGCGGAATAATCAGCAGCACCCCCGGGAAAAGATACACAATCAGGATGCTGTTGAGCAGCGCTTCCTTGCCTTTGAAACGCAGGCGCGCTATGGCATACGAGCCGAGCACCGCCAGGATCACAGTGATGATGGCCGTAGGAATAGCAACCTTTAACGTGTTGATAATGTTGACAGAGAAATTCTGATAACTGGGATGAGTTGGGTCAAACAGTTCCTTGAATGCCTCCAGGTTCAATCCGGAAGGCACATACACCGGCTCCCGACCGCCAATCTCCATCTTGGTTTTAAAGGAAGAACTGACCATCCAATAGAACGGGAAGAGAATGCTGGTGAGGAAGAAAATCATCAAAACTGCAAATAGGAAACGTTTCCAGTTTATCCATTCGGCCAGGTGGCCAATCAGGTTCTTGTTTTCTGTTTTCATGATCAGTCCTCCGCCCCTCTCATCACAATAGTTACATAAGCAATCATGAAGATAGCCAGGATCAGCAGCAGGATCATGGCAGCAGCAGCACCGCGGCCAAAATCGTACAGTTTAAAGCTGAATTCGTAAGTCAACACCGGCAGGGTCTTGGTACCGAAGCCGCCTCCTGTATACAGAAAGATATCGTCAAACTTGTTAAACGTCCACATCAAGCGCAGCAAAAAGGTTGACCCAATAACGTAGCGGAGCTCCGGCAGCGTGATCGCAAAAAATTGCTGGATATCATTGGCGCCGTCCACTTTTGCAGCTTCGTAGAGTGTCTTATCCACAGCCTGAAGCCTTGCCAAAATCATCAGCATCGCAAACGGGAAATAGCGCCAGGCATCCAACAGGATGACGATGAACAGGGAAAGCCCTCGGGTTGCCAGGTAAGCCTGGGGGGCATCGATCAGGTTTAACTTCATCAGCAAGTCATTTGCCACACCGGATGTTCTTGGGTCCAATATCCAGCGCCAGACAAAGGCAATACTCACAATCGGCGCAACGTAGGGGAACAGGAATATGGATCGAGCCAGCCCGCGCCCTTTGAAAGGACGGTTCAATAAAAGCGATGCAATTGTTCCAATGACGATTGCCAGGGTTGTGGCGGTGAGCGCATAAATAATGGATGTGAGTGCGGCGCCGATGCTCTTTAGATTTTGAAATTTAAATGCGTAATCGTTGAAAACCTGCCTGTAATTCTCAAAACCAACAAACGGTGCATGGAATACGTCATTCAGATTGTGCAGCCCAACATCATGAAAGCTAACCCAAATGCTGAATATTGCAGGAAAGATTACCAGTGAAAAAACAATTAAAGCTGTGGGAGAAATCAGCGTCCAGGCTAAGCGCACCTCGCTGTGCCCAACGCTCTGGCGTCCGCTTTTTGCAGAAACAGCCATAGTTACCTCCTTTTAGGGTTTCAGGGTGCAGCGGCTGCCGCACCCTGATCCAATTGACTAAGATGGTCTACTGGCTGCGATCAGCCAACAGGTTTTCGACCTCCTGCTGCAGCCATTCGGCAGCTGTTTCAGGTGTCATGATCCCCTCAAGAACGATATTGCTCAAAGCCTGGGAGATCAGCAGCCGGCCTTCGATATCACCAACCACGGCGCGTTCAACCGCATCGTAATCGGGGCGGAAAAGCCAGCGCTGCATGGTCTCGTAACCGTTGGCAACCTGGGAGATGGTATCCTCAGAGTAGTAACCGAAGTATTCACTCAAGCCGCGCCAGCCGTCCACTGCGCTCTTCAGCACAGGCACCTTGCCCATCGGGGCCAAGGCGAGGATGTCCAGATAATTCTGTCCGTCCATGAAGAACTTGACCACTTCCTGCGCCATGGGATCCGCGCCCTGGATAATGCCAAGCGCTACCAACTGACCGTACGAAGCTGCGCCGTTGGGGCCTTCCATCATCGGGGCGAAACCGGAATTGGCGGCCAGGCCTTCAATAACCTGGATGTTGACACCGGCATCCGTGCCGGAACCTTCCACGAGGTCATCCATAATGTAGGTGCTGTAGAACATCATCCCGGATTGACCCAGCTCATAGGATTCGCGGGCACCGCGCCAGTACTGCGGGCCAGGCATTGCACAGCGCTGCAGTTCAGCGTACCATGCTAAAGCTTCGATCATTTCGGGTGTGTTCATAGACACGTTGCCTGCCTCATCAAACGGCCAGGCATTATTCGAGATAGCTACTTGTTCAAACACCTGGTGGGGATAGTTCTGACCAGGATCGGTAGCGAGTGTGAGACCGTAAAGCAAATCGGCCTGGCCTGGCAGTGCATCGCAGGCGGCATCGATATCTTCCCATTTCACAGGCGCGTTCAATCCCAAGGTATCAAATACATCCTGGCGGTACCAGAGTGCTTGCACCCAGCCATCGAATGGTACAGCAGCAAATTTGCCGCTTGCCGGGTCAGTCACCATCGCAAGTGGGCCAGCCTGGAAATCGTCCAGACCGATAGCTTCAACCGCTGCTTGAGCGGCATCCATGTCCAGAATGCCATCGGCTGCAAACGAAGAAACCCGTTCAATGCCCAATCGAATGATGTCGGGGAGACGGTTCGCTGCCTGGGAGGTCGCTATTCTTTGGGCTACACCGGCTTCTTCGATAGGAACAATCCGCAGATCAATTTCCGGGTGTTCGGCCATGAAAGCTTCAGCAACCTTTTCGTATGCAACCACGCGTTCTTCTTCGTTGTCGGTGGTCCAGAATTCGATGACGGTCTTATCGCCAGCTTCAACTGGAACTTCCACTTCTTTGATCACTTCTTTAGTAACTTCAACTTCCTTGATCACTTCTTTTTCTACCGGCACTTCAACCGTTACAACCACTTCCTTGGGTTGACAGGCTGTCAGTATTGCGCCGAGTAGAAGCACTAAAACAATAACAACTGAGAATTTTTTCATTTTCTGCTCCTTTTAGTTTTTTCTTCTTAACTCTTTTTATCAAACGAACGACGAATTTTCTTTCTTCTACCTCCTTATTGCACTGCTCTTCCATTTAAGAAACCGGTTGATTGTCTGATAACAAGCGATGGCTTAAGCAAAACGTGTTCCGGTTCCGTTAACTGTTTATTGATTATCCTGACCAGCATTTCACAGACCATCCCCCCAATTGTGTAGACCGGTTGATTTACCGTGGTAAGGGGCGGATGTAAGTATTCACCCATGGGTATGCCGTCGAAACCTGTGATTGAAATACCTTTACCCACTTCTAAACCTGCATCCTGGGCTGCGCTGATTGCCCCAAACGCCATCAGGTCGTTGCAGGCAGCGATTGCTGTTGGCGGTTCTGGCAGTTTAAGCAATGCTGCACACGTCTCGTAACCGCCTTTTTGGGTCAGGTCTGCTTGTCTTATCAGCGCTTCGTCCAGTGTTAAGCCCCTTTCTTCCAAACCCTCTTTCAGCCCGCGGTACCTTTCCCTGGCAAATGCATATCCAAGGTCAGGTGTTATAAAAGCGATGCGCTTATGCCCGAGGTCTGTTAGGTGTTCAGCAACCAATTGCATACCGTAGTAGCCGTCCTCATCCACAAATGAATAGCGATGCTGATTTTCTGATCTACCAAATACTGAAAAAGGGAAATCCCGTTCTAATAAGTAATTGATCCGGGGATCCTGGGTGCGTGTCCGCACAATAATGAAACCGTCTACCCGCTGGCCTTCAGTCAGTTTTTTGTAGATGGCTTCTTCCTGCGGACCGGGAGCGCGTGTAGAAACCAGTAGATCGTACCCCAACTCCGCCGCCTTGTTGCCGATGCCTGCAAGCAATTCACTGAAATAGGGGTCGGAAAATCGGGGACTGAACGTTGGCACCACCAGGCCGATGGTATCCGTGTGTTGTTTCTGTAAGCGCTGGGCAAACGTGTTGGGAGAATACCCCATGTCTTTGGCTGTCTGCAAGACGAGCGCCTTGGTTTCCGGGCTGACATCATCATAGTCATTCAGCGCTCGGGATACGGTGGTGATCGAGCGGCCAACCTTTTTGGCTATGTCTTTGATGCGAACTTTCATTGGGTTCCTCTCATTGAGCCAAAACGTTTCGGATACAATATCAGTGTAAACCAAAACGTTTTGGATGTCAACGAATCTTTAAGATTTCATGAAAATTGTTAACAATTCATGGCCTGCCTACCAAACTCTTGCAAAGGCAATTTTATTTTCAGCTCAGCTTGAGAAGCCTCCCCCTGCGTCCATGCCGCATTACAATCAATTTAGTAGAATCTTTCTCATAAATCGTTTTTTGCAGATATAATTGACGGCGTTCATCCCGCAGGTTATACTATGGCGTTCTGGCAGAGCACAGCCTGCAATCTTTTTGCATGCCAGTGAGAAAAAATGAGCATCAAAGCTACTTACCCCACCATCACACTCGATAGGATCACCGGGCGCAATAACCTGGTGACGATGTGGCGGCTTTTAAAGGGTTACCACTGGCATTATTTGGGTGCAACCCTCATGTTAGGTGTGGCTGCTGCAGCCCGGACGGGCATGTACCTCTTTTTAGGATATTTTGTGGATGAAATCCTTATTAAAGGAAGATTCGGGAAAGACCTGCTCCTGGCAGCATTATCCTTTGTAGGTCTGATTATGCTCCAGGCCGTCTCCAGTTTTGCAAGTGGATCACTGGCCGCCCAGACAGCCGAAAGCAGCACGCGTCGATTGCGCGACATGCTCTTTGACCACATCCAGCGGCTCACTTACAGCTACCATTCCGAAACACAAACCGGGGATTTACTCGAGCGCGCCTCCTCAGACGTAGATACCTTGCGCCGCTTTTTTGCCGACCAGGCCATTGGTGTTGGCCGGATCGTATTTATGTTCATCATCAACTTTGCGGCAATCCTGAGTGTTAATCAGCGTCTGGCATGGATATCTATCATCATCATCCCGATTATTTTGGCGGTTTCAATTTTCTTTTTCAGAAAGCTTTCAAAAGCCTATGCCGCCTACCAGGAACAGGAAGCCGTACTTTCCACTAACCTGCAGGAAAACCTCAGCGGTGTGCGGGTTGTAAAAGCCTTTGCCAGGCAGTCCTACGAGATTGAGAAATTCGAGCGCAACAACCAGGAAAAATACCAACGCGGCAAGAAACTGAACTGGATGCACTCCCTGTTCTGGCCGATCTCCGACCTGGCCTGTTCAGCCCAGCAGATCACCAGCAACTTTATCGCAGCCGTCATGACAATCGAAGGTGTGATCACCCTGGGCAATCTGATCAGCTTTTCCGGCCTCTTGGGCTGGCTCATCTGGCCTATCCGCAACCTCGGCCGGCTGATCGTGGACACGTCCCGCGCCATGGTTTCGCTGAAACGCGTCACAGACATACTAAAAGTGGCTGAGGAGCCCCTCACCGAAGCCGCTTTCCTGCCTGAAGCACCTGTAAAAGGTGACATCAGCTTTGAGCATGTCAGCTTCGAATATGAAAAAGACCATCCAGTCCTCGAAGATGTATCGTTCGAGTGCAAAGCCGGGCAGGTTATCGCCCTCCTGGGTTCTACCGGTTCAGGCAAAACTTCGTTGGTAAACCTGCTGCCGCGCTTCTATGATGTGACGGCAGGCAAGATCACCCTCGATGGCAGGGACCTGCGCGACTATTCACGCACTTACCTGCGCTCCCAGATTGGGATAGTGGAACAGGAACCTTTTCTTTTCTCCTGTTCGATCCGGGATAACATCACCTACGGCATCCGACAGGAGGTCAGCCAGCAGGAAATTGAGCAGGCTGCCCGGGACGCCGCCATTCACGATGTGATCCTGGGCTTTGCCAACGGTTACGATACCCTCGTCGGTGAACGCGGGGTCACCCTGTCAGGTGGGCAGAAGCAGAGGGTCGCCATTGCCCGCACCCTGCTCATCAACCCCAGAATCCTGATTCTGGACGATTCCACCTCATCGGTGGACATGGAAACCGAAGTGCAAATCCGGCAAGCCCTTGAAAACTTGATGGTCAACCGCACCACCTTTATTATCGCTCACCGCATTCAAAGCATCATGAGCGCTGACCGCATCCTGGTATTTGACCGCGGTAAGATCGTGCAGTCGGGGGTCCACGAAGAATTAATCCAACAACCGGGCATCTACCGCAGTATTTACGATATTCAAACCCGGATCGACAGCGCATTGCAAGAGGAAATTGACCGTGTCCACGTATTATGACGAAAACGAACTGGACGACAATGTCGCCATCCGCGGCAGCATCCTCAAACGCTTGCTGACGATCGTGAAACCGCACTGGAAGACGCTGTTTGGTGCCATGCTGGCCATCATCGTTGTGTCTGTCCTGGATGCATATTTCACCTTCCTCAACAAACGCATCATAGACGAAGGTATCTTGCTCGGCGATCGCAGCGCGCTTACGCGTCTGTTTAGTTACTACGCTGCGGTGATCCTTGCCCAGGTTGTTTCGGTATTCTTCTTTATTTACCTCATTGGCCTGCAGGGCGAACGCGTGCGGTACGACCTGCGCAAACAGCTTTTCAACCACCTGCAGCAGCTCTCGCTGGCCTATTTCAGCAAGACCCCGCTTGGCTGGATCATGTCTCGCGTCACGTCCGACACGGAAAAAATGGCCGACCTGCTTACCTGGGGCATCATCGATTCCACCTGGGCAACGGTCAACATTATATTTGCGGCCATCTTTATGGTGTACATCAATGCGAAGCTGGCGGTCATCGTGCTGCTTTCGCTGCCCGTTATGCTGATCGTTGCTATCAGGTTCCGATCCAAAATTTATTATCACTACCGCCAGTCGCGCAAAGCCAATTCTAAAATGACTGCCGCACTGAACGAAAATATCACCGGCGTCCGGATTGTCAAAGCCCTGCGCCGCGAAGACCGCAACCTCAGCGATTTCAAAATCCTCTCAACCGGCATGTACCGCTCAAGCTACCGGGCGGCATTTCTCTCCGCCCTGTTCCTGCCCACCATCCAAACCATCAGCGCTATTTCTTTGGGTCTCATCCTCTGGCGCGGTGGGGTCTTGGTTCAAAGCAGCAGCATTACCATTGGCGGTGTTCAGGCTTTCATTTCCTATATCATGATGATCCTCTGGCCTATCCAGGACCTTGCCCGGGTCTACGCAGAAATGCAGAACGCGGTTGCCTCCTCAGAACGGGTGTTTTCACTGATCGACACAAAACCCGGCATCCGCAATCGGGAAAACCTCATACCCACCACCACCCTCTCAGGCGATGTGGAATTTGAGCATGTCAGTTTCCATTACGAGGATGATGAACCCGTTATCCGCGATTTGAGCTTCCACATTCCGCAAGGCCAAACGATAGCCCTGGTTGGACCGACCGGCGGGGGAAAAACCACCATCGTAAACCTGCTTTGCCGCTTCTACGAACCGACCGAGGGCGTCATCCGCATCGGCGGTGAAGATTACCTGAACTTTGCCCTGCAAGACATCCAGTCCCGGATCGGTGTCGTGCTGCAAACACCGCACCTATTCTCCGGAAGCATCCAGGAGAACATCCGCTACGGCAAGCTTGACGCCAGCGATGAGGAGATCGAAAGCGCTGCAAAACTTGCAGGCGCACATGATTTCATCATGGGTTTTGAAAAAGGATATCAACAAAATGTAGGCGAAGGCGGCAACCTGCTCTCTGTGGGTCAGAAACAACTGATCAGCATTGCCCGTGCTATCCTGGCTAATCCGGATGTTTTCGTAATGGACGAAGCGACCAGTTCGGTAGACACGCTGACCGAAGCATTGATACAAAAAGGCATGGAAAAGCTGATGACCGGAAGAACCAGTTTTGTCATCGCACACAGGCTCTCCACCATCAAGCACGCCGATCAGATCATGGTGATCGAGAACGGCCGCATTACCGAACAGGGCAGCCACGACAAGCTTATGTGTCTTAAGGGGCACTATTACCGCCTTTACACCCAGCAGTTCCGGCATGAGCTGGAAAGCCAGATGGACCCATTCAAGCAAGAAAACGAAAGGCTAAAACAGTAAGGGCGCTTGCATGAATTTTGCTGTTAATTACTCAGTTCCTTACGAGAAATTGGTCCAGCAGGGTCTGATTCAATCAGACCTGGTGAAGTGCCCTGAGTGGGATGGGGTTGTTAATACTGCAGCCAGGTTAGGCCCTGTCTGCGTCCATTTTGAAATTGCGGTGGGCAGGGGTTCTGTTGGTCAACTTGATTTCGACCTGATTGCCCGCATGCTCTCTAATACGCAAACCTCCCATCTCAATTGCCATCTTTCCGCCCCTGCCCATTTCGAAGCAGACAGTTCCTCAGACCGCAAAAAACTGGTGCAAAGCTGGGTTGAAGAGATACACATGTTGCGGGACCGCGTCCCTGATATCCCCATCGTCGCAGAGAACCTCCCCCATGCACCTTACATACCGGGCAGTCACATCGGTGCGATGCCTGAGTTGATCACCGAAGCCATCCTCAAAGCCGACGCATATCTGCTGCTGGATCTCTCCCATGCGCGCATTTCCGCAGCGTATCTGGGTTGGGATTACCAGGAGAGCATAGCCAAACTGCCAGTGGATCGGCTGCGCGAGCTGCACATTACCGGCATTCGTCCATACCGCAGCTACCTCACAGACCATTTCGAGCTATTTCCGCAAGACTGGCAGGCTGCGGAGTGGGCTCGGGACCAGATCTGTCAGGGCTTTTGGCGTGAACCCGAAGTGGTAGCCTTCGAATATGGCGGCGTAGGGGATGTATTTGGTTGGCGCACCGACGAAAAGGTGCTGGCAGAACAGGTGCCGCGGTTGTACACTCTCTTTGGTAATGGCAGACAATCTGCCAATTGACCCTAATGATCCATTTATTTTAAATTCAATTAAATAATTCTCCTCAAACAGCCAGGCAAATTCAGCCATTTTGACCTGCCTGGTGTATAATTGTATTGTTAGCGACATGAATGTGAGCGAGATGGAAACTGTATTGTCAACTGGAAGCGAACCTTCTGCAGACGACCAATCGGGTCCTGCAAGTCCCACGGGGCAGTCTCCTCGTCCACTCACCGCTGCCATGTAAATCAAGCATGGCCAGGGGTGCCGGACAGGAACAGCAGCCCCTGAGTAATTTTCTTCCAGTCAAATAAATAAAACTAAGCATAGGTGAGGTGCGGCATGATCTATTTAAGCAAACTTTTAAACCAAAAAGTCTGGGATGGCTTTGGGCATGTCATCGGTCAACTTGATGACATCATGGTCAATGCCACCGAAAAAAGCATGCCCCCTCTTTCCGCCCTTGTGCTAAAAAACGCACCCGAAGGCAAATCTGTGATCGATGCCCAAACCATCGCCAGCCTTTGGCCCAGCATCACACTTAAAACAGATATTTCCAAGACGGTGCCTTACGCGCCCAGAGGACACGAACTCCTTCTGAAGCAGCGCGTTTTGGACCAACAAATTGTGGATATTGAAGGCAAACGCCTGGTGCGGGTGAACGACCTGCAAATTGCCCGCAAAGGCGAAAGTTTCTTTCTGACCGGGGTGGATGCCAGCGGAAGCGGCCTGCTCAGGCGCTTGGGCATCGAAAAAGCCGGCAAGTCCGTCGCCAGGTTGTTGAACAAACCTGCCGAAACCCACGTGATCCCCTGGGAGTTTGTGGCGTCAATTGAACACGATGACCCCCTGCGCCTGAGCGTCTCCCAATCCAAATTGGTGCAAATGCCGCCCGCCGATATTGCCTCTATTCTGGACGAACTCGATCACCACACCAGCAAAGCCCTGCTGCAGGGTTTCACCGACGAAGACCTGGCCGACACACTCGAAGAAAGTTCACTCGAAGTCCAGCAGGCCGTTCTTTCCCATCTCCACCCTGAAAGAGCTGCCGACATCCTGGAAGAAATGGACCCGGATGAAGCTGCGGACATCCTGGCAGAGATGGACAACCAGACCAGTGAACAGCTGCTCACCCTGATGGAAGACGACGATGCAGAAGAGGTCCGCAGCCTGCTGGGCTATCCCGAAACCTCCTCAGGTGGCATCATGACCACCGAGTTTGCCCACGTGCCAGACGGCTTCACGGTCGAACAGGCTTTGCAGTACCTGCGCTCCTCTGAAGACGCCCTGCAAGACGAGTTCATGTTTTATGTCTACATCCTCGACGATCAACAGCGTTTAAAAGGGGTGATTAGCCTGCGTGACCTGGTCACAGCTCCGCTTGATTCGCCGCTTTCCGATTGGTTTGATGATGACATGGTTACGGTAAACCCGCTGACGCCTCAGGAAGAAGCCGCCTACCTGGTAGCAAAATATGACTTGATGGCAATCCCTGTACTTGAAGAAGGCTCGGAAAAAATGCTTGGGATTGTGACCGTCGATGACGCCCTGGATACCGTCCTTCCCACCGCCTGGAAGAAGAAACTTCCGCGCTTTGCAATCAGATAGGTCGCAAGAATGAAAACCAAGATCAGACTACCACTCTGGTTCGCAAAATTCGGAATCATTTTTTCCATTCTCGGACCCGGATTAATTACGGCAAGCGCGGATAATGACGCCCCTGGCATCGCCACATATTCAGTGGCTGGTTCCACCTATGGTTACAACTTTTTGTGGATCATTCTTCTTATCACGATTGGTGAAGTGATTGTTCAGGAAATGGCTTCACGGATGGGCGCAGTCACGGGAAAAGGAACCGCCGACCTTATCCGTGAGAGATTCGGTGTAAAAATTACCGCATTCGCCATGTTATGTCTGCTTATCGCCAACATGGGAACAACCATCGCCCAATTTGCCGGAGTAGCAGCAGCAGGAGAACTGTTTGGGATCAGCAAGTACATTCTGGTTCCGATTGCTGGTTTGATTATCAGCTTAATGATTCTGCGCGGCAACTACAAAATTGTGGAAAAGATCCTTCTTTTTCTGTGCCTTTCCTCACTGAGCTATGTAATCACTGTTTTCATTATTAAGCCGGACTGGGGAAATGTGCTGAGCAGTATTGTCAGACCCCATCTGGAGTTTTCATCCAATTATCTCATTACCGTCCTGGCAGTTGTGGGAACTACCATCACACCCTGGGGTATTTTTTACCTGCAAGCATCCGTTGCGGACAAAGGAACAGACCTGAAGGATTACGTCCACACCAGACTGGATGTGATTTTTGGTGCAGCCTGGGGCAACGTGATATCCGCATTTATCATCATTGCAACAGCAGCCACATTGTTTATCGCAGGGATATCGGTTGAAAGCGCAGCCGATGCCGCCCTGGCACTCAAACCTCTTGCAGGTGCAGGTTCAAGTATTCTTTTTGCTGTCGGATTGCTGGGTGCTTCTTTGCTGGCAGTTTCCGTGCTGCCGCTTTCAACGACCTACGCTCTGTGTGAAGCTTTTGGTTTTGAAAGAGGTTTAAATCGCTCCGTTAAAGATGCTCCCACCTTCTACACCTTGTTTTCAGCGATCACACTGCTCAGTATGGCATTGGTCTTGTTTCCAAATGTGCCGTTGTTTCAAATTATGGTGCTCTCACAATCCTTGAATGCGATTCTACTGCCTGTGCTCCTGATTCTGGTGCTCATCCTTGCCAACGACAATGCCATCATGGGTAAATGGGTCAACTCCCGGGTTGTCAATATACTGTCCATAATGCTGACTGTGGTAATTTTTATGGCGACTGTTGCGATGTTGATTGAACCGGTATTGCGCAGATTGTAATGATTTTGGGATGCACTCCTTTTATTCGTTCAGCGCCATCATCAGAGCATAAATAGTATCAAACTCCATGACCAGATCATCCTGGATGAATCTCCAATGAAGGCGCTCACCATCCCCATACGCCTGAACACGCGGGTCAGTCTCACTGCCTTCCACTAAGACTTTAAAGCCTCCGCGCTGGAGGGCGCGTTCTGTCCAGATTCGAGCCAAACCCTGCGCCTGCAGAATGACCTGCTTTTTTGGCTTTTCCAGCGAACCAAAGCTGCCCGTTGTTGGATCAAACGTGATGCTGCCCTGAGTAAAAGTGTGCCCGAACTGCCCGCTCAAAACCAGGTCCTCAGGGGCACCTTGCGAAATACTGCCATCTTTCCGCATCAACCATACCCGATCCGCATTGTGCAGTGCCAGGTCCAAATCGTGTGTTGAGGTAAGCACCGCTTTGCCGTGTTCCTGCGCCAGGTTTCTGAGAAGATGCATCATCGACACTCTTCCCG
>CAYVWM010000032.1:0-19140 GCA_964455505.1 uncultured Anaerolineaceae bacterium | reverse complement strand
ATGTCTACATGATTGAAGTGCTGAGAGTGGACGGCGGGCAAATGATCCAGGAGGTAGAAGCAACTTCTGATACTCTGTTCTATCCGTGGTGGGTTTTCCTGCCGCTCAGTGCAAGGTAGCGCGGAAAGTTTTTCAGGCAACAGGGCTGACTGTGAGGGTCAGCCCTGTTTTTTTGCCAATAGCAGCACTGGGTAATTTGCAGGTAAGCGCAGGGATTAAGTGCACCTGAGGCTTATTGCCGGCAGCGCAAGGCACACTGTATTGCTGCAGGGAAGGAGCGGGGTATAGGTTTCTCCGCGCTTTCTTGTAGAATTTTGATTGATCCAGGGTTGAGGCAAGGGGACCCAGCCAATGTGGAGCGCTTTCTAGGCATTTCCATCAATTTTGCTGTGTATTTGCACAGCCTTCCATTTGAATTTGTAAAGTGTTTGTAGTATGTTTAGGCGCAAGAGGCAGACATGACGGAAACACCGAAATATACCGTAATCAGCAAGAAGGGCGAACTGGAATTGCGCCGTTACCCAGCGATGATCCAGGCAGAAGTGGATGTGCAGGCGCAAAACCACCGCAATGCGTCGTATAAAGGTTTTAGCGTTTTGGCTGCCTACATCTTTGGAGAAAACACAGCCCAAAAACAGGTTGCCATGACGTCCCCGGTGCAGGTGGGGCAGTCTCAGAAAATTGCGATGACCAGTCCAGTGACTGTGCGCGGCAAAGGCACCTACACGGTTGCATTCATTATGCCGGCGGAGTTTACCCTGGAAAGCCTGCCAACGCCAAAACACAGCGGGATTCGCTTCAACAGCCTGCCTGCCCGGGTGGTTGCAGCGCTGCGCTATCCCGGATATTTTCGCAGCGCCAGCGTAAAAAAGGCAGCCAGCAAGCTGTACGCCCTGCTAAAGGCGCAGGGACTGACGCCCATAGGCGATAATGTGGTAGCTGCTTACAATCCGCCCTGGGTGCCGTGGTTCCTCGCCCGCAATGAAATATTAGTAGAGGTCAGCCAAAGCGGCGGCCAACCTTAGGGGTAACAATGGCATTATTTAATTGAAAAAAGAAGCAAAAGCACTAGTGAACGGAAATTGTGATTAAAATGATTAAAAAAATTCAAAAACTGATCATCCTGGCTGTGCTTGTGGTCTTGATTGGCGCTTGCGGAGTTGCAGAAACGCCGCTGCCCGTTGAGCCGAACCAGGGTGAACAAGAAAATGAGGTTGAAATGGGACAAACAATAATGGATCAGACCTACCAGAAAAAGGAAGGTATTGACGTGATTTACCTGGCTGGCGGGTGTTTTTGGGGGCTGGAAAAGTTGATGCAGTCCATCCCCGGGGTCGTGGATGTGGTCAGCGGCTATGCCAATGGCACGGCTGAAGTGGTGCCGACCTATCAGCGGGTTTCTACCGGGCAAACCGGTTACCGCGAAACGGTGCGCGTGGAGTACGATCCGCAGGTGGTCAGCCTGGATGCGCTGCTGTTCACCTACTTCCACGTCATAGACCCAACCATTGAAAATGCGCAGGGCAACGATTACGGCACCCAGTACCAGACGGGTGTTTATTACCCCGATGAAGCAGCCCGCCAGGTTGTGGAACGCGTCGCGCAGATTGAAAAAGAACGCAGTTCGCGCTTTGTGGTCGAGATTGAAGCGCTGGAGCGCTTTTACGATGCAGAGGAATATCATCAGAACTACCTGGATAAGAATCCTCTCGGCTACTGCCACATTTCCAAAGACGAAATGAGCGCGGCTGGTGTTCTGCTGGTGGATCCGGGCAAGTATCCCCGACCCTCAGCCGAGGAAATTCAGCGGAAACTGACCGACCTGCAGTTCAACGTGACCCAAAATGCCGATACCGAAATACCCTTCATGAATGAATACTGGGATAACCACGCGGAGGGGCTGTATGTGGATGTGGTCACTGGCGAACCGTTGTTTTCGTCCCGCGATAAATTCGACAGCGGTACCGGCTGGCCGAGTTTCACCCAGGCCATCGACGAGAACACCATTCGTTATATCGAGGACACCTCGCATGGGATGGTCCGGATAGAAGTACGCAGCCGGGCAGGCAATTCGCACCTGGGGCATGTGTTTTACAACGACCCCAGCTCGCCATCGGGCACGCGTTACTGCATCAACAGCGCTGCGCTGCGGTTCATCCCGCTGGCGGAGATGGAAGCCGCTGGTTACGGCTACCTGCTGAGTGTTGTGGAGTAATCCAGCAGCCAGCTAAACCCGCTGCGCTGCAGATGCGAATGCTGAAACAGGCAAATCAGGCAGGGTGTTATCCCCCGCCTGATTTGCTTTCAGGCTTCTGCTTGCTGTCGGCGCCAAAAAATCGGCAGGAAAACCCGGCGGCACATCGTCCGGACAAAAGTTTATTGCGCAAGAGTTGGTTAAGGTATAAAATTTTCAGGGTCGTCACCAACTTCTGAGTGCATAAAGAAAGGTGTGCAGGTCACATACACCGCCTGTGGATGTAATGGTAAGGAACGCTAAATAAATATGAGCAGACAATTCAGCACTTTTTTGTTTAATGCAATCGCACCGTTTTACGGCTTGTTCTACCAGCGTCAGCGGGCAACCTATACCGGCGTATTAGGCAGAGTGGAAAAAGTTCTGGATTTACACAGCTATCTGTCCATCCTGGACGTGGGCTGCGGCACTGGCGCACTGGGCTCAGTGCTCTCTGAACAGGGCTTCCGCGTAACCGGAGTGGAGCCAGCCGCCGCCATGCTGCGGGCGGCATCAAAAAAGGCACAAAATAAAGCGATCCGTTTCGTGCATGCCGATGTGCTCCACAACCTGCCTTTTGACGACAAACACTTCGACCTTTCCATAGCCTCTTACGTTGCACACGGACTGCAGCCAGAGGAGAGAAAAAAGATGTATGCTGAAATGAGCCGCGTGACCAGGCACAAGGTCATCATCCACGACTATAACCAGAATCGGGCTTTAGGCACCAACATTGTCGAATGGGTGGAAAGGGGGGACTACTTCAATTTTATCAAGACCGCAGAAAGTGAAATGTCCAACTGCGAGCACGAACTGAATGCCTGTTTTTCAGACGTCCAGGTTATCGACGTGGAAACCCGCGCAGCCTGGTACATCTGCACCCCAGCCTGAGCTGGAGAACGACATTTTCCATCCCCACCATTAATAATCACACCCAATGCGTTTCAACGCACCAGGATCGGCAGGAATAACTGATGGGTCTCGCCTAAAAGCGCAAACACGGTCATGTGGTCTGGCGCAGCCGTGACGGTCTTGCCCACCACATCCAGCATGCTGCTGGGCTCTGGAACCCACTGGTTGCCATTCCAGAAGTACAGTTTGAGGGTAGCTTCGACTGCGCCGCCGCAGCCGAAGGTACTATAGTCAAGCACAAGGTTGTATGGCTTCAGAAAAGCACTAACCGGGCTGTTGTCGCTTGCTTTTTTTGCTGAAAGATCAAAGAACACCGCCCCTGCCATACCAAAAGCTGGTTGGGGAGAAGCTTTGGCGTAGGAAACGATAACATCTTCCGACACAGCGCCGGGCGGGAATGTCAGCTGCAGTCCGCCCGCTGGGGCTTTTAAGGTTCCGCCGCTGGTTGGGGTGATGAGGGCGGTTAACACAGGCTCCGGCAGTTTTTCCAGCCAGGAATAGAATATCTCCCCAGCATAAGCCGGGCTTGGACCGGAATCGCGCACAAAATGGATGGCGCCAGCACTGCCGATTGCAGTGGAAGTTGCGTTCTCAAGCTCCAGGTCATCCTCGATCAGCAGCGGCGGGCTCCAGGTCTGGTCCTCCCCGGCAAACGCATACCAGGCGCTGTAACAGGTGGCATTGTTGATGAAAAGCCGGGAAGTCCATCCTGCAATAGGGCAGCCTTGTGCGCTCACAGCCACTGATGGAAAGTAGACATAAACATCGCTGCAATTGCCTTGAACCGCATTGATGGGCGCGCTCCAGGCCTTTCCGGGCATTTTTCGGCTGTAAAGCAGGCGGCAGGTAGTTGCGTAATCGTTCTCACCCCAAACCAGGTGCAGGTTGCCTTGTGGATCGCTGGCTATTTGCTCAACACTTTCCAGAAATGGTGTAAAAGGCAGTTCCTGGGCAGATGACCACGCCCCGCCCTCTTCTTTATTGGCGTAAAAAGCTTTGCGCGATGTGGTGTCGTAGCGGTCGAACACAACGTGCACCCCGTTGTCTGCGTCTGTTTCAATTAGGGCGGTCAGGGCGTAGCGGTCCTTCATAATGGCTGTAGAAGCTCCCCACCCCCCGCCGGGGGCTTTGGCGGCGTGGTAAATACCGCGGTTGTCCTGGTCAAAAACGTTGCCGTACCGCCAGACAACATGCACAGTTCCATCCCCAGACACAGCCACATCCGGGGCGCTGCTGCCCTGCAGCGGTGAAACCGTTTCCGTGCTCCCCCACACCCCGCTAACACTGCGGGGGATGTATTGGATCGTTTCGTCAGTAAAGGACTCCCACACCAGGTGGAGGGTATCGTCAGAATCCACTGCCAGCGCTGCGGAAATGGTCAGCGGGCTGCCGGGTACGTAGGTAAATGCCGACCAGCTTCCGTCTTTGGGTTTGTTGGCATACAGCAGGAAAGGCGGATGGGCAATCAGATCCACCCAGTCGTACCAGATCAGGTGCAGGGTGCCCTGGCTGTCTGCAACCAGGTGCGGGCTGTAAGAGCTGCCCGCTGTGCCGGAAACAGCTGCCGGGGGGGACCAGGCATCCAACGCAGGGCTAGCACCCGAAGGCACTTGCCCAAGGGTCAGAATGCAGAGGCAGATCATCAGCGCTTGAATACTTTTTCGGGTAATGGGATGCATGGCAACCTTCCTTTCTCTCCATATGCCGCTGCTGTGCGGATGCTCAGTTAATCTTGCGGCTGGCGCTGCCAAATTGCTCAGGCGGCGTTGCTTGTTTTGTTGCAGAAAATTGACCCTACACCCTCAAACTGCAGCACAAGTGTTCTTATCCAGATGAACCCAACTCCTCACGCGGCTGCACGCTACCTGAGTACAGCCGGCAAAAAGATCAGGGGTTTTTGCACCTTCAGATATAAATCAACGGACGATGCCGGATCGAACAGGTTGCTGTTGCTATCGGCCAGGTCAAAGCCGTTCAGGTCAATCTTGGTCGTTTTTCCTTCAGGCGTTTCTTGCACTGGTACGAACACCAGGCGCACTGCGCTGCCGTTGGCCAGCCCTGCAGGCGCTGCCAGACGGACGACCGCCGCATTGGCAATCTTACCCTCGGTATTTATCGTCTGAAGGTTCAACTCCCTGAACCAGCTCCCGAATGGGCCGCCAAATTCAGGTGCTTGCTGAAAGCCTGCAAACGAGAGGTAGGTCTCATCAAAAGACAGGCTGAATTGCAGCGCGTACACCGGGCGGCTCTCAAATTCGCTGAGAACAAGGTCCACATAATAGGGCGCTCCCAAGATAGCAGGGTTCGTGGAAAGGGGCACAAGGGAGATGGTGCCAAAGGCCTGGATTCCGTAGGTATCCAAACCTGGTGCCGGGCAGGCTGTTTGCAGCCCCCACATAGCGGTATTGTCCAGGTTGTTGTAAGCCGATTGATAATCCGCCAGGGAGTAACGCATCGAGGAGGTGTTGTTACTGAGTTTCCAGGTGATCACCTGGCGGTTAGCGCCGGAAGGGGATCCGGAGCCAGCCAACCCAAGATCTGCCGGGGGATTCCAATCCCTGAAGTGGTTTTCTTCCATGGCGTCGTACTGCCCTACGGTGTAGTAGATGCGAATGTAAGCCTGGCTCCAGGTGGGCGCCAGGGCGTTGATCGGTACGCGCCAGGTGGGGTTTACCGGGTCAGTTTGCGCGCTGCTGTACCTGACCGCTTCATCATGCCAGGCATATTCCCCTACCGGGTTGCCGGCGCTGTCCAGGGCGATCAACTCGATCCAATCGATCCGCTGGGCTGTCACTGCCAGGGTTTCCCCGCCAGCGTGCCAGCGCCCGCTGCTGACATCGTAGGAAATGAACTCCTGGTTGGTGAAGTTGATCAACAGTTCCGTCACGGTATTGCCAGAAACGTCTTCGTGATAATTCAGACCTAACGCGTAGTCAAAGGCACCCCAATTCACCACGGTTTGGAAACTTGGGCACCATTTGCTGCCGATTTTCTGCAGGATTATTGTCCTGAGGGGCAAGTCTTCGTCGTCGCCATAGGCCTTGCACCAGCGTTCGTCCTGCACCCAGGAGGTTATGCTGCCGCTGGCGCTCATATCGCCGCCATCGTCGACATATTCAAGGGTGATATTCCATTCCAGCGGTATCCCGGGCGTAAGCGCGATGGTTTCTGTTACAGTCAGGTAATGCTCCAGGGATACTTCAAGTGCATAGGTGCTGGTGTCCTCGTACGGATCTGTAGCAAATGCAAAAGTTCCGCCGTCCCCTGTGGTCAGGGAAGCGATATTGCTTCCATCCTTCTTAAATTTCACCTGCGCATACGAAAGTGCCTGTCCCGCGGTATTGCGCACCACGCCGAAAACTTCTGCTTTTTGCGTTGGCTGCATGGTCAGGTTGCGCTGAGTGTCCACGCCCTGGGTTATGCTGACCGCTGCGGCAGGAATGGCTTCAAAACCGGCTGCCCAAATCCGCATGGTGTGGGCGCCTGCCGGTATTTTTTCCAAAACATAAGCGCCGCTGCTGTCTGTGGTGGTTTGCTGACCCGAATCCAGTTTGAGCATCGCCCCGATAATCGGGTCCCCATTGTTGTCGCGAATCGTGCCGTGCAGACTGCCCCAGGTGTTGACGTACAACTCTATCGGTCTAACTGAAAGAAGGATAGCATAGGGGTTTTCGGTGGAGTAGCGTTGGGCGCTCACGGTTGTGCTTGCGCTGGAAAAGCCGGGTTTGGTCAGCGTTACCGTGCATTCGGTAGCGTAAAGCGGTGCAGACGCCGGCTTGAGATCCAGCGGGATATCCCAGAAAATGTTAAAAATGTCCGTGTCGGCGATGGTCTGGGTGTGAGCGGTATCCGGGCAATTCAGGGAGAGGGTAGCCCCTTGCAGCGGTTCTGCCAGGTCCTGGCTGGTGGGGCTGTTGGTTTCATCGTAGGGCAGCACTTCCAGGTTGAACATGCGCGGTGGGGGCACCACACCAAAAGGCACATTCACACTGTTGTTGCTGCTGGATGTCTCCAAACTGGAGGTGCTGGCGCTGACGGTCACCTCCCAGGCGTCCACTTCCTCAAAATCGGGCACCGGGATTAATTGATGCAATTCCACACTGCTAAAAGCCGGAATATCCCCGGTTGAAACGTTTACCGCAGACGTTGCGCCGCCTATATCCGGATATGCAAACGTGACCGAAACAGCACTTGCGGGGGCAGGTCCGCCATTGGTGACGGTCAGGGTGATATCTGCCGACTCATTGATCTTGAGCAGGTGGTCTGCCACCAGCATATGCGCGCGGTCCAGCACCAGGTCTGCCCGGGTTGGGTCGTAAGCGGCTGGGTCAGTGACCGTAGAGGATATCAAAAGGGGAGCCGGGCTGCCGGAGTAAGCAGGGGCAATGATCATTGCCTCCCCCTCTGGATTGATAACAATACAAGCCTTGTAGGTTTCTGACTCAAAGAAAACGCGTTGGAAGGGGGTCAGGATTTCACCATCACGGTTGAGCAGGGCATAGCCCACGTTTCCACCTGCATTATCCCAGGGAGCCACCAGGTGCAGCCTGTCGCTTGAGTCGATAGTATACATAATGCTGCTGGTTGCTGAAGCGTACACATCGTAGGTAATCAGCGTTTCCGCCGTCATGGTTCCGTCCGGGTCTATGCGCGCCCAGTAAATCCCGGGCTCCCCGTCGCGAAAATCGTAGTAGAGCAGGTGCACAGCATTTAAAGAGTCAGCTGAGAGATAGTAATGCCGGGGGTTGTAATTGCCCTGCAGCACGGCCGCGGTTTGGTTGTTGGCGGTCAGCACACCGTCAGCGCCTATCCGCGTGTAGCGCAATTCCCCGCCGCCCACGCCGGTTGCCTGGCGCCAAAGGATGTGGCGGGCTCCGTCCGGGCTGACGGCTACGGCAAAGGATGAGGCGGGATCTTTGGAACCTGGGTTTAATTGGGCAGTCGGCAGCAGCAGGTCGTTATCGCCAATGATGGTGTACATGGCTTTATCGTAGGATTGGGTGTAGGCAATGTGGGCATGGTTGTATTGGTCCACTGCGATGGCGGGGTTGGCGCAATTGTCCGAATTCGGAATCTTAAAACCCCCATCTACAAAACTGCCATCAGGGTTGAGATGCGTGTAGTACAGGCCTACGTTAGAATAGTGGCGTTGGTAGACAATGTGGGCGGAACCGTCCGGTCCTACAGCCAGCCGGGCATAGAGACTGTCGTTGGATATTTGCACATCCTCTATCAGGGCGTTGCCGGCGGCATCCAACTGGGTGTAAAAAAGATAATCCTGGCTGGTGCGGTTTTCCTCCCAGATGACGTGCACCCGTCCAAAGGCATCCGCGACCGCATCGCACCAGTAGGGGTTGGTCAGGTCTGGGTTGGCGTTGTAGCCGTTCGAGACCCGCCGGTAGGGATAAAAGTTGAAGGTTTCCCCAAAACTGCGGCCTGCCAGTGCGAGGTCTTTAAGGTTGATGTACTCATCGTGATTGAGGTCGGCGCGCGGATCCCAATTGGGTGAATCTGGTGTGGTGTTTCCTTGATCAGGGTAAGCGGCATCGATGATGGCAAGGTCAGCCTCATCCACAACTCCGGAAAAATCCAAATCTCCCACCAGCGCCCGCACTTGCAGCACCTGTTCTGAAGAGAGCAGCAAGGCTGTCAGGATTGCAATACCAAGAAGACGAAACAGGGCTTTCAGGCTCACGTTCACCTCGCTTATTAATGGGTTTATACACAGATAAGGGTTCTGTTCAAAGTATACATTTTTTGTGTGGAATTAACAACAATATTTTGAATTTGGTGCGAAAACCAGAAAAAATAATGATGGCAGAATGCCGCCATGAGGTTTGGTCAGGCTCTTGGGTATAGTAGGGTTGCCCGGCAAAGATCCGAAAGTTCATGGCGCTGAAGCCAATCCATTAGCGCTGGTGCTGTAGCGGAGGTGGGTGATACGATGGGATTTCAGGAAGGGTAATCCGCCACCTTTTTGTTAAGATCCTTTTGGAGCAGCCTGGGCAAGCGCGCCTGCACCTGGGCGAAAATCTCCGCCTTGTTCAGGGTGGTGTGCCTGCCGTTTTGGTAGAGCACCTTGCCGTTGCAGATAACTGTATCCACGTCGCCCGCGCCCAGGTTATAAACCAGGTTGGCAGCCTGGTTGATGACCGGCTGTGCACTGGCACGATCCTGCCGTAAAAGCACAATGTCAGCCAGGTTGCCCGCCTTAAGCGATCCTAGCCTTGGTTCGCGCAGCACCCTGGCGCCGCCCTGAAAAGCCAGGTCCAGGACAGCATCCAGGTTCATCACTTCAGCATCCATGTGAAGGTGTTTTTGGGTCAGAGCGGTAAGGCGCATCTGTTCGAACAGGTCCAGGTTGCTGGAACTGACCGCGCCATCGCTTGCCAAACCCACCGGTATGCTGCGCTGCAGGTATTTGGGCAGGTCTGCCAACCCCATCGCCAATGAAAGATAGGTCTTGGGCGCTTGGGCAACGCCGGTTGGGTAGGCCGCCATGATGTCCAGGTCATCATCGGAGGGGTAAAGGCAGTGGGCAAAGATACAGGGCTGCTCAAGCATGCCAACGTCTTCCAACAACTGCACTGGGGATCTCCCGTACCTTTCAAAGGATAATTTCACCTGGTCGCTGGTTTCGGAGACGTGGATGTGGTTGCCGACGCCGAGCCTTTTGGCTTCCAGCGCACAGCGCCGTAAGAAGTCCGGATCGCACAGGTAGGGGGAGTGCGGTCCGATCCAGGTGGTGATTCTGCCGTCGGCCTTGCCCTGCCAGCGTTCCACAAAAGCCAGCGTTTCCTCAAGCATGCCATACCCCTGGTGCCCGAAAACCGCCCAGACCAGGTTTGCCCGCATGCCCGTTTCTTCCACCGCCTGGGCAACCGAATCCATGTAGAAATAGTGGTCGGCAACGCAGGTGATCCCAGCTTCGATCATCTCGGCAATGCCCAGCATAGCACCCCAATAAACATCGTCCGCGGTCAGGTTAGCTTCCAGTGGAAAGATCACCTTGTTGAACCAGTCATCAGCGTTCAGGTCCGGTCCGGCGTTGCGGAAAAGCACCATGGGAACGTGGGCATGGGTGTTGATCATGCCGGGCACCGCCAGCATGCCGCTGGCATCCAGGCACTCTGCCTCAGGCAGTCTGTCATCAGAGTGGGGTGCAATCGCGGCAATGCTGTTTCCGCTGATGTGGATGTCTTGCCCGGTCAGAAAGCGGGGCTTTTGTGCTTCAAAGGTCAGCACATCGCAGTTTTTGAGTATCAGGTGATTGTCCATTTTATATTTCCTTTCAGGCTCGGGCATCATTCCCGCAGGCATTTGGGGAAGTTTGCAGCTCCAGCGCTTTGAGCCAGGTCCGGCATCGGCTCCACAGCCTGCATCGCTCAGTTATTTTCACCCATGCGGATCAGTTCCTCTGCCAGCAGCTGGGTATTAACCGAATCCCAGGCGGAGGTCAGCGGCTGCTGGCGGGTCTCAATGCACGCGTAAAAGTGTTCTATCTCCTGCACGAACCCCCGTCCGAAAAGCGTGGGTGCCCAGGCAGAGGCATAAGATTCTTTCCAGGTGGTCTGGTCTGCACCCTGCACCAGGGTTGCCTGGTAGAAGGCTTCGATGTGCAGGCTCTTCTGCCCGCCAAACAGGGAGTAACGTTCCTCCCAGCTGCCGGCGTGCAGGTCCGTTGCCACCATGGCAAGCCCGCCGCCATCCAGCTGGATCACGCTGGCAGCGCCGTGAAAGAGGGTGCTGGTAGAACGCTGGGCGGTGGAAAGCACTTGCCCCTCTCCGCAATAGAAGCGCAGCAGGTCAATCTGGTGGATGGTGTCGTCGATGATGTGGTCTGCCAGAGAGGGCAGCGTGGCTTCGCGGCGGTGCTTCTGGAACAGCGCCATCGTGATCGGTGTATCCGCCCAAACCGCTTTGGCTTTTACGTGCAGCGGGGCATATCGGCGGTTAAAAGCCACCATCAGGATGCGCTGGTGTTCGTCAGCCAGTTCCGCCAGCTGGCGCGTTTGCTCGGCATGCAGGGTGGCAGGCTTTTCCACCAGCACATCGATCCCATTCCGCAGCAATTTGCTGACAATATCAAAATGGGTTTGCGGAGCGGTCAGTACAAAGGCTGCTGTTGGTTCGTTCCTGATCAGTTCGTCCAGGTCCGTAAAGCCCTTGGCAAAGCGGTAGCGCGCCTGCACGTCCTGCAAAGGTTCCAGGGAGCGGTTGTACAGCAGGAATTCGATATCTTTTTGGGCTCCCAGAACCGGCAGGTAGGCTTTGCGGGCAATGCCGCCCAGTCCGATAATCGCGATTTTTTTGCTGCTCATCCGGTCTCTCCTTTTGTGCAGGTAGGGTTGGCCTGGCACCTGCGGGCAAGATAATTCTAACCGACCGGAGTAGAAGTCGGGCGAATTTATTGCCCAAATCCATGCTAACCAGGCGATTTCTGGTAAAATTTAGTATCAATAATCCGCACAAGGATGTCTTTGAGGATTATCTTTCCACTTTTTCTACCGTTCCTACCTCAAATCCAGACTTGTGTGACTGACCGTCTTGAAACTGGAGTAAAGCCTATGCGCCTGCGCAGTGTAAGGACCGGGTAAACTGTGAAAACCCGCCTCAATTCCCTGATCGATGCCCTCACGCCTGTTTTTGCCACGCTGGCTGCCCTGCTGATCGGCGCTTTTATGCTCATGGCATTGGACGCCAATCCCATTCGCGCCTACGGTGCCCTTATCGAAGGCGCCTTCGGCAGCATGAACACCTTCGCAGAGACGCTGGTAAAAGCTACCTCCCTGCTGCTGGTGGGGTTGGGTATTTGCATCGCTTACCGCGGCAATGTCATCAACATTGGCGGTGAGGGGCAAATGATTGTGGGTGCCCTTCTGGCAACCTAGGCGGGACTCACCTTTACCAATCTGCCGGGCTGGCTGATGATCCTGATCGGGATGCTGGCTGGCGTGTTGGGGGGCGCTGTGTGGGGCGGTATTCCCGGCGTGCTGAAGGCTTACTTTAGCGTCAACGAAATACTCAGCACGGTGATGATGAATGCGATTGCCGTGCAGATCATGAATTACCTGCTGCGCGGACCGCTGATCGACCCCGAACAGGCAGCCAAAGCCTCCCAAATTCCACAGACTGCACGTTTGCTGGAAGCTTACCGGCTTCCGCGTCTTTCCCCTACGCGCCTGCACCTTGGTTCGCTCATTGCCGTTATCCTGGCAGTCATGGTGTACATCCTGTTGTGGCGCACCACGCTTGGTTATCGCATCCGGGCTGTGGGGCAAAACCAGGCTGCGGCCAAGTATGGCGCCATCAACGTCAGGGTATATATCGTGCTGGCGCTGCTGCTGAGCGGCGCTTTTGCCGGGCTGGCCGGTGCAATGCAAGTTTACGGTGTAAACTACCGCATGATCACGGATGGGTCTGCCACGGGTTTTACGGGTAATGCCGGGTTCAACGGCATTGTAGCGGCCTTGTTTGGCGACTTGCACCCGCTTACTACTATTCCGGCATCGATCCTGTTTGGGTCGCTATTGGTGGGCGCTAACGCCATGCAGCGGGCTGTGCAGGTACCCTCATCTCTCATCACCGCCCTGAATGGGCTGGTAGTCGTGTTTGTGGTCAGCAGTGAAATTTGGCGCAAGGTGCGCCAACGCCGCAGGCTGACCGTGGAGATAGAGCAGCCGCCGCCAGAGCCGGGGGGCGGGCAAAGCCTGCCCACAGAAACGGAGCAGGCGACATGATCAGTTCCTTGTTCTCTGCAACCGTGATCATCGGGATCATTTCTTCGGGCATCCGCCTGGCAACCCCTTACCTGTACGCCTCCATCGGCGAAATGTTTGGGCAGCGCAGCGGCGTGTTGAACCTGGGGGTGGAAGGGCAAATGCTGCTGGGCGCCTTTGCCGCTTTTTACGTAGCGCTCAACACCGGCAATCTGTGGTTGGGCGTGCTGACCGCCATGGGCGTGGGTGCCCTGATGGGATTGGCCATGGCATTTGTGACCGTCAACCTGCAGGCCAAGCAGGGTATCAGCGGGATCGGGTTTTACCTGTTCGGTTTGGGCATGAGCAACCTGCTCTTCCAGAAAATGATCGGCACGGTGGAAACGGTGCAAGGTTTTCCGAAAGTGCCCATCCCCCTGCTTAGCAAGATCCCGGTTGTCGGGGATATCTTTTTCAGCCAAAATTTGCTGGTATACCTGGCTTTTCTGCTGGTGCCGGCTGCCTGGTTTGTGCTTTACAAAACGACCCTGGGGCTCAAGATCAGGGCAGTTGGCGAAAACCCGGAAGCTGCCGACTCCCTTGGCGTCAGTGTGGCGCGGGTGCGCTACCTCACCATCATCACCGGCGGCATATTTTCGGGTATTGCTGGGGCGTCACTTTCCATTGCCCTGTTGAATGTGTTCCAGCAGAACATGACCGCCGGACAGGGTTTCATCGCCGTGGCGCTGGTCTATTTTGGCGGTTGGCGCCCCTGGGGCGTTTTAGGCGGGGCGCTGCTTTTCAGCCTGGTGAACGCGCTCCAACTCTGGATCCAGGTATTGGGCATCCCGATACCCTCTGAGTTTGCGGTGATGATGCCTTATATTCTGACCATTCTCGTATTGACAGTTTCTGTATCCAAGGTGCGCGGACCTTCTGCGCTGACCAAGATCTTTGAACGGGAAGGCTGATTGTGTTGTTTGCACCATTTGTTAGTTTTGGTTCTGAGAAGGAGGAAGTTGCAAAGAAATCCAAAAAAAACAGCAAATTGCCAAATTGAAGCCATAGCTTTTAATAGAAAAGGAGAGAAAAGATGAAAATTACGACCAGATTTATTGTTGTTTTGTTGGTTTTGGTTGTGTTGTTGGCTGGCTGCGGGCAGCCGGCTGTTGAGGTGCCGGAACCCACTGAAGCCCCTGTCGTGGAAGAACCCACCGAATAACCATTGAAAGTGGCCATTGTTTCACCCAGCAGCATCAACGACCTGGCCTTTACCCAGAGTATTTACGACGCCATGACCGCTCTCGTAAAAGAGCTTGGACCCGAGGCGATCGAGTTTGTTTACTCTGAGAATATGTTTGTTGTGGATGATGCCGCCTCTGCCCTGCGCGACTATGCTTCCCAGGGCTACGACCTGATCCTCGGGCACGGCTCCCAATACGGATCATCCATCCAGGAAATTGCACCGGACTTTCCGGAGCAGAGTTTTGCCTGGGGCACCACGGTGGATACCTTCGGCATTGAGAATATCTATGCTTACGAAGCAGCCTCGCATGAGGGCGGCTACGTCAACGGCGTGATGGCCGGCATGCTGACCAAGAGCAAGGTCATTGGCGTGGTTGGCCCCATTGAAACGGGAGACGCCAAGCTGTATGTGGATGGCTTTGTGGCGGGTGTAAAATCTGTCGATCCGACCATTGATGTGCGCGTGACCTACATTGGGTCCTTCTCCGATGTAGCCCTCGCTTCCGAAGCAGCCACAACCCACATTGCGGCCGGCGCGGATGTGCTGACCGGCTCCGCCCAGATGGTGGTGGGTGCGATCGGCAAGGCGGAAGAAGCCGGTGCGCTGTGGTTCGGCACCCAGGCCGATCAGGCCTCGTTCTCACCCAAGACGGTCGTTGCCAGCCAGGTTTATCACTGGGAAGTGATCCTCAAGGAAATTATCGCCCTGCGCAAGGATGGCACATTAGGCGGGCAGTCCTTTGCAGCCAGCCTGAAGAACGGCGGACAGGTGATCCACTTCAACCCCGATTTCGATCTGCCAGCCGATGTGAAAGCCAAGGCTGAAGAAACGATCCAGGGCATCATCGACGGCACCATCAGCATTCCACTGCCATAATCACAGGCATTCACCGGATTTCGGAGGCCAGTAAGGCTTCCGAAATCCGGATTTTCGGACAATGAAAACCATGACAGCAGCCAACCAAATTCCGGAGAGCTTACCCAAGATCGAAACATTGGAAATGACCGGCATCACCAAGCGTTTTCCCGGTGTGCTGGCCAATTGCAACGTCGACTTTGACGTGCATTCCGGGGAAGTGCACGCCCTGTTGGGCGAGAATGGCGCCGGAAAAAGCACCCTGATGAAAATCCTTTACGGGATGTATCGCCCCGATACGGGCAGCATCCTGATCAACAGCCGCCCGGTGAGCATCAACCGCCCAACCGATGCCATTCGGCTGGGCATTGGCATGATACACCAGCATTTTATGCTGGTGCCCACCCTCACGGTAGCTGAAAATGTTGCCCTCGGGCTGCCCTCATCACGCGGACCCATTACAGATCTCGACCAGGTTTCGGAACGCATCCTGGCACTCGGAGACCGTTTTAAGCTGCGCCTGGATCCCAGCGCCTACATCTGGCAGCTATCGGTTGGGCAGCAGCAGCGCGTTGAGATTATCAAGGCACTCTACCGGGGGGCAGCAGTGCTGCTGCTGGACGAGCCGACCGCTGTGCTCACCCCGCAAGAAGTGGATGAGCTCTTTGTGATCATGCACCAGATGGTTTCTGATGGGTATGGGCTGGTTTTCATATCTCATAAACTCCACGAGGTTGTGGAGATCAGCCACCGGGTGACCGTGCTGCGCAACGGGCATAAAATTGGCACCCGGCCTACCAGCGAAGTAACCAAGCAAACCCTGGCAAACTGGATGGTTGGCAGGGATATTGAATTCATCACCAGCACGAACCAGGTTGAGAAGGGCGAGGTGAGAATTGCGCTAAACGACGTTTGCTGTGAGAGCGACCGCGGTACGCAGGGCTTGTGCAATGTGAGCCTGGAAGTGTTTTCCGGAGAGATACTCGGGTTGGCAGGGGTCTCTGGCAATGGACAGCGCGAACTTGCCGAGGTAGTGGCGGGTCTGCGGCATGTGACCAGCGGCAAGATATTTCTGGAAGGAGAGGACGTAACCGGGCACTCTCCGGCAGCGCTTACCGAACGCCGGCTTTCCTATATCCCCGAAGAACGCATGCGCGATGGGATGATCAAGGAGTTTAGCGTTTCAGAAAACCTCATCCTGCGCGAGCATACCAAGCCCCTGTTCTCACAAAGAGGCTTCCTGAAACTGAAGGACATTGAAGCCCACACTGCCAGGCTGATTGATCAATACCAGATCAAAACCCCCTCCCAAAAGACGCTTGCCAAAAGCCTTTCAGGAGGCAATATCCAGAAGGTGCTGCTTGCCCGCGAACTTTCGCGCAGTCCGCGCACGATCATTGCAGCCCAACCTACCCGCGGGCTGGACATTGGTGCCAGCGAATATGTGCATGCCCAGCTGCTGGACCAGCGCAAGCAGGGCGCTGCTACCCTGCTGATCTCGGAAGACCTGGACGAGATTTTTGCGCTTTCGGACCGCATCGCGGTTATTTACGAGGGCAAGATTATGGACATCCTGCCGCGCAGCTCTGCCACCCGCGAAACGGTGGGCTTGCTGATGGCTGGCGTCCATCCTGAAACGCAGACACAGGAGCAAAGCACCGCCGACTGACCTGTTGGCACCTGTACCAATTTAGAACCAAAAATTTATCTCTAAGGAGCCGCAATGGCATACCAGGTTGTTTACTTTACCCGCACGGGTAACTCAAAACGGATTGCAGAAAAGATTGCCAGCAGGCTTTCAGCCGACGTTCTGGCAATTTCAGATGGGCACAGCTGGAAGGGCTTCTGGGGGTTTTTTATAGGCGGTTTTTATTCATCCATCGATAAAAAAGTGCGTATTAGCGTGGAGGGAGAGCTCGACCCGGAAGCGGAGTATGTGCTGGTGGCTCCCACCTGGGCAGGCAAACTTGCGCCGGCGGGCAGGGCGTTTATTGCTATGGCCGGCAAGGAAAGGATTCACCTGGTTGCCACGCATAGCGGAGGGGGGATCAAGGATGCGTTGGGCTGTCTCTCGCTTGGGCAGATATCTGATAAGGAAACCAACGAAGATGTGGTTGTGGACCAGCTCGTTAAGCCTTTGCTCGGGTAAAACACGGTAAGGTTTTAATAGCAAAACGGTTATAAGGGGGCTCAGGCATTGTGGGGCATTATTTTCTGCAAATACAATAATTCAACCTTGACAATTTGACAGTAATACTGTAAAATTACAGCGTTACTGGTAAATTAGACATGGAAAGGCCATAATTATGCTGGAAGAACAGGATCTGACCTTTGATGAGTTGGCAAACATGAGCGGGCTGAACCCCCGCACCCTGCGTTATTACATGCAGGAGGGGCTGCTGCCCGGTCCGGATACTCAGGGAAAATATGCGCGCTATTCCCATGTGCACCTTGATAGGCTTGCCCTGATTCTGCACCTCAAAACGCTGCGCATTCCGCTCAAGGAAATCAGGAATCTGCTCGACACGCTTACGCCGGACCAGATCCGTGAGATGAAAAGCAGTCCGGAGATCAGCGAACTGACGTCAGACCTGGAAGATATGATTCTAACCGAAGACTCAAAGGTGGTAAGACAAGGGAACCAGGCGTTGGATTACATCCGCAATCTGAACAAAACCTACCGGTATCTTGACGAAGTGGATGATTCCGTTCAGGTCTATGCTAAAAACCCAACAAGGCCAGTCCCGGAAAAAACTATTGAGCAGGGTGCACCCGGCGCCCAGGCACCCAACCCACGCCAACGGTGGGAACGCATTCCCCTTATCGATGGGGTTGAATTGCATATCCGGGAAGATCGTTATAAAGCAAACGAATTGGCTATAAGCCAGTTCTTAAAAGCCGTCAAATTGATATGGAAATAAAGAAAAAACCAGAGGAGGAGCAATGAAAACCAATAAGTCCATGCAAGTTTCCATCACCAGTGATAAGGATTGCCTGCCGGGGGATTCCCCTGGCAAGCGTTTCGTGGAGGTCCGCATTACTGCGCCTGCCCGCAAAAACACCAACGAACGCGCGCCGCTGAACATCAGCCTGGTGCTGGACCGCAGCGGATCGATGCACGGGGAAAAACTGCACTATGTAAAAAATGCGGCAGCTCACGTTATCGATCTGCTGGCAGAAAAGGATATGGTTTCGCTCATCACGTATGACGATACTATTCAAACAGTCCTGCCCCCCACCCAGATGCTTGCCGGCAATAAGGCTCTGGCAAAGCAGCACATCGAATCTATCCACAGCGGCGGCAGCACCTTCCTGATTGGCGGTTGGCTGCGCGGGTGTGAAATGGTGGCGGAGGTGGCAACCGAAAAAACCTTTAACCGCACCCTGCTTCTGACCGATGGGCTGGCTAACGTGGGCGAACGTTCACCTGAGGCATTGGCGATGCATGCCCGGGCATTATTTACCAGGGGTGTTTCCACGTCCTGCTTTGGCGTGGGGCTTGGTTATGACGAGTTCCTCCTGGAGAACATGGCCAGCAACGGGGGCGGCAATTTCCATTTTTTGGAAACGCTGCAGGCAATTCCCCTGGTTTTTGAGCGCGAATTCCAGGCGCTTGTTTCTTATACGTTGTTTGATGTGGTTATAGACGTAATCTTGCCAGCAGGAATCCAGGCTTCCAGCCCGGGAGGTTGGCTGACGGAACAAGACGGCAGACACTTCCGCTTGCGGCCTGGCAGTTTGGTGGCGGAAAATGCCCAAGCGTTTTATCTCATACTGGAATCTGGCGCTCATCTGTCTGGGGGAAAGGTGGAACTGCCCATCACTATCACGGCTAAGGATGAGGATAATCAGAAGGTTGAACAACACACTACGCTCAGCTTTGCCATCCTTCCTGGTGCGGCTGTGCAGGCAAAAAACCCGGACAAGGATTTGATGGCGCGTTTTGCTGAAGTGGATATGGCTGACAAGGTGAATGAAGCTTTAAAACTGGAACGTCGGGGTGATAGACGCGGAGCTTCAGACATGCTCAAGGCCACGGTCAGTACTTACGATCCATTCCTGGACAAGGTGGCTGTTGACAAGTATATGTACCTGAGCGATTCTATGCAGGCAGGGCTGCACGAGGACATGCGCAAAAGCCACCACCGCCAGTTCTATGAGAACAAAAAGGGACGCATGATGTTTCGGGAATATCC